>NZ_JBVHZH010000004.1:207047-295771 GCF_055574515.1 Streptomyces sp. NPDC029466 | reverse complement strand
CGAAATCGTTCCCGTTGAGGGGCCGTGCAGTAGTGGTGTGCCGCGAAGCGGCGGGATGGCTGCCCCGGGCCTGTCGGCTCCGTGGCAACTCGGAGAACACTACGGATGGGGGTAGGCCGTGTCAACTCGCGTCAGTCAAGGTCACTCAGGCGCCCGTCGGCGTCCGGCTGGGCGTCCTCGACGCGGCGCAGGAGGCGGGTCAACACCTGGCCGAGGAGCTGACGTTCCTCGCCGGAGAGGTCCTGGAGGAGGTCCTCTTCGAAGACGGAGGCCAGGCGCATCGCCTCGAGCCACTTCTCGCGGCCCTCGTGGGTCAGCTCGACGATGACGCGGACGCGGTTGTTCTCGTCGCGCTCCCGGGTGACCAGGCCCTCGCTCGCCATGCGGTCGATGCGGTGGGTCATGGCAGCCGGCGTGAGGCCGAGGCGTTTGGCGAGTTCGCCGGGGCCCAATTGGTAGGGGGCTCCGGAGACGACGAGGGCCTTGAGGACCTCCCATTCGGCGTTGCTCATGCCGAGCGTGGAGGTCTGCCGTCCGTAGGCGACGTTCATCCGCCGGTTGAGGCGCTGGAGTGCGGAGACGACCTGCTCCACCTGGGGGTCGAGGTCCTGGAATTCGCGCTGGTAGGCGGCGATCTGTTCCTCGAGGCTCGGCTCGGCAGCGTCGGCGGCCGCATCGGAGGGCTCAGGCATGCGGCGCAGTATGGCACGGAAGTCATTGGCGTTGAAGTTCTTCGGGGTGTACTCTTTAACTTCGAACTTTAGAGTTGAAGTCTTCAGGGTGAGACTGTCCGGCCGCGGACCGGTCTCGCCCTGGCGTCTGTCCGGCTCCTTGGTTCTCCCCCTGTTCTTCTGACGACCTGACCTAGGTAGGTGAGTGTGACCACCGCGATGGGCGCCGCGTTGCGCCGGATCCAGCTCGGGAACGCGCTGAGTGCGTTCGGGAACGGCTTCACCGTTCCGTATCTGTACGTCTACGTGGCGAAGGTGCGGGATCTCGGTGCGAGCACGGCCGGTGTGGTGCTGGCGATGCTGGCGGTGGCCGCGCTGGTCGTCCTGCCGCTGACCGGTCGGGCGATCGACCGGCGCGGTCCGCTGCCGGTGGCGATCGCCGGTACGGTCTCCGCCGCCGTCGGTGCCCTGGGGCTGGGGCTGTCCGCCACGGAGCCGCTGGTCATCGCGTCGGCCATCGCGCTCGGTGCGGGGATCGCGGTCATTCAGCCGGCGCTCGCGACGATGATCGTGTGGTGCTCGACGACGCTGACCCGGTCGCGGGCGTTCGCCACCCAGTTCTTTCTGAACAACCTGGGGCTGGGCGTCGGCGGACTGGTCGGCGGGCTGCTGGTCGACGAGACGCACGCGTCGAGCTTTGTGCGGCTGTTCGCCATCGAGGCCGTGATGTTCCTGGTGCTCGGCGCGGCGGTGGCGACCGTACGGCTGCCGCGGGGGCCGAAGGTCGAGGATCCGGTGCCGACCGAGGAGCGGGCCAAGGGTGCCTGGCGGGCGATGTTCGCCGACCGGCGGATGGTGTGGCTGTGCGTACTGGGCTTCGTGCTGTTCTTCGCCTGCTACGGGCAGTTCGAGTCGGGGCTGGCGGCGTACGCCACCGAGGTCACCCGGATCGCGCCGGCGAGCCTGGGCATCGCGCTCGCGGCCAATACGGCGGCGATCGTGGCGGCGCAGTTCGTGGTGCTCAAGCTGGTCGAGGGGCGGCGGCGCAGCCGGGTGATGGCGCTGGTCGGGATGGTCTGGACGGTGGCGTGGATCGCCGCCGGGGTGTCCGGGCTGGTGCACGGCGCGCAGATGGTGGCGACGACGCTGCTGATCTCGACGTATGCGCTGTTCGGGATAGGTGAGTCGATGCTGTCGCCGACGGTGGCGCCGCTGGTGGCCGATCTGGCGCCGTCCTCGCTGATCGGTCAGTACAACTCGGCGTTCGCGCTGGTCAAGCAGCTGGCGCTGGCGGTGGGGCCGGCGGTGGGTGCGCTGATGGTGGGGCACGGGATGTACGCGGCGTACATCGGGATGCTGGTGCTCTGTGCGCTGGGGATCACCGGGCTGTCGCTGTGGCTGGGCCGGCTCCTGCGGCCGGCCCAGGACAATCCGCACCGTGCGGTGGCGGCGGTGCCCGCCGCGCGGGTGCCGGCCGAGGCGGAAGCCGTGGCCTGCGGCGCCTGAGCCCGCGCCCGGTCCCGTAGGAGGACCGCTCCTGTATGCCGTCGGTCCCGGTCCTGTGCGACCGGGGCCGGCGGCGTACGGCTATCCGCGGGGCAGCGCGAATTCGCACCAGACGGCCTTGCCGCCGCCCGGGGTGCGGCGGGAGCCCCAGGACGAGGCGATGGTGGCGACGATGGAGATGCCCCGGCCGGCCTCGTCGGCGGGTTCGGCGCGGCGGCGGCGCGGCAGGTGGTCGTCGCCGTCGGTGACCTCGACGATCAGCCGGCGGTCCGTACGGCGCAGGCGCAGCCGCATCGGCGGGGTGCCGTGCTGGAGGGAGTTGGCGACCAGTTCGCTGGCGGCCAGCACACCGAGGTCGTGCAGCTCGGGCGGGAAGCGCCAGGAGGCGAGGACGCCGGAGGCGAAGGCGCGGGCGCGCGGGGCCGCTTCGGTGCCGCCGTGGAGTTCGAGGGCGGCGTTGTGGAACAGCTCGGCGTCGTGGCCGGTGCGGGCGGGGTGCTGGAGGACGAGGATGGCGACGTCGTCGTCATGGCTGGCGGTGATGCCCAGGGAGCGCAGCAGGCGGTCGCAGACGATGTCGGGGGCGCCGGCCGCGCCGGCGAAGGCGCGCTCCAGGGCCTCGACGCCGTGGTCGATGTCCTTGTCGCGGCGCTCGACGAGGCCGTCCGTGTAGAGGACGGCGCTGCTGCCGGGGCCGAGCGGGACCGATCCGGAGGTGTGCAGCCAGCCGCCGGTCCCCAGGGGCGGCCCGGTCGGTTCGGCGGCGCGCCGGACCGTGCCGTCGGGGTCGCGTACGAGGATGGGCAGATGGCCGGCCGAGGCATAGACCAGGCGGCCCTCGTTCGGGTCGTGGACGGCGTAGACGCAGGTGGCGATCTGGCTGGCGTCGATCTCGGCGGCCAGGCCGTCCAGGAGCTGGAGGACCTCGTGGGGCGGGAGGTCGAGGCGGGCGTAGGCGCGGACGGCGGTGCGCAGTTGGCCCATGACGGCGGCGGCGCGCACGCCGCGGCCCATGACATCGCCGATGACCAGGGCGGTGCGGCCGGCGCCGAGCGTGATGACGTCGTACCAGTCGCCGCCGACCGCGGCGTCCGTGCCGCCGGGTTGGTAGGTGGCGGCGACGCAGAGGTCGTCGGGCTGCTCCAGTTCCTGGGGCAGCAGGGAGCGCTGGAGGGTGACCGCGGCCTCGCGCTGGCGGGCCTCGCTGGCCCGCAGGCGCTCGGCGGACTCGATCTGGTCGGTGACCTCGGCGCCGAAGACCAGGACGCCCTTGTGCGGGGCGACGCAGGCGACCTCGGGGTCGGGGGCCGGGCCGCTGGCGGCGACCTCGATCGGGGTGCAGGTGAAGGTGTAGTAGCCGTCGCGGGTGCGGTCGCCGCCGGCGCCGCCGGGGACCTTGCGGGACTTGACGGTGCGCGGTTTGCCGCTGCGCAGGACCTGGTCCATCAGGGGGAGCAGGCCGAGTGCGGCGAGCTCGGGGAGGGCTTCGCGGGCGGTGTGGCCGGCCGGGCGCGGGCCGAAGACGGCGGCGTAGGCGCCGTTCACGTAGGCGAGGCGGTGCTCGGGGCCGTAGACGACGGCGACCAGGGCCGGGATGGTGCCCAGGATGTCGTGGACGGACAGGGCGTCGACGGTGGGCGGCAGGGTCGCGGGGGTGCGGTCCTGGGTGGGGGCCGGATCGGTGTGTTCGGCGCGGGCCGCGGGGACCGAGCCGGTGGTGGCGGCCGTCGGGGCGGACGGTGCGCCGTCGGCTGCCGGGGGCACGGCGGACGGGGCCGGGGCCGGGGTGGGCGGGGCGGCCGGCGTGCCCGCGGCAGGGCGGGGCGCGGCGCGGTCGGACCGGGCGGCGGCGCGCCGCTGTGTGCCGGGGAGTTTGGCGCTCCAGCGCGTGAAGATCACGGAGGGGTACCTCTTACTTCGCGTCGTCGCGCGGGATCGGGCCGTCGGCATGGCGGGATCTCCCGGCAGGTGGCCGGGGGACGGTCGGCTGGGGACACTCTCGGCGCCCCTTTGCGGAATGCAGCAAACGTCCTGAATCCTCGTGATTGTCACTCTTTGCAGATACGAGCCCACCCATGGTCACACGTCCAGTGTGGCCGACCGGACGGACATCCGTCAGACGCCGGGGTGGCGCTGCGGAGTTCCGCACTCCGGAACATCCGGCCCCTCCAGGGCTGACGTCACGTCAACTCTTGTGGGGGTACGGCGCGTCAGCTCGCTTCGTTGTGCCGTCCGGTTCCCGCGGCGAGTTCGAACTCGGCGCGCGGGTTCTCCAGCGAGCCGAGGGAGACGATCTCGCGTTTGAACAGGCCCGCGAGGGTCCATTCGGCGAGCACCCGCGCCTTGCGGTTGAAGGTCGGCACCCGGCTGAGGTGGTAGACGCGGTGCATGAACCACGCCGGGTAGCCCTTCAGTTTGCGCCCGTAGACATGCGCGACGCCCTTGTGGAGGCCGAGGGAGGCCACCGAGCCGGCGTACTTGTGCGCGTAGTCCACGATCGGGCCGCCGCGCACCGCCGCCGCGAGGTTCTCGGCGAGGACCTTGGACTGGCGGACGGCGTGCTGGGCGTTGGGGGCGCACAGGGCGCGGGGCTGGTCGGGCCCGGCGGGCGGCTCGGCCGTGAGGTCGGGGACCGCGGCCGCGTCCCCGGCGGACCAGGCGTGTTCGACGCCGTCCACCTGGAGCGCGGGGGTGCACAGGAGGCGGCCGTGGCCGTTGAGCGGCAGTTTGGTCGCGGCCAGGATGGGGTGCGGTTTGACGCCCGCGGTCCACACGAGGGTCCGGGTCGGGAAGCGGGAGCCGTCGCTGAGCTGGGCGACATGCTTCTCACAGGATTCCAGCCGGGTCTCCAGCCGTACGTCGATATTGCGGGCCCGCAGCTCCCGTACGGCGTAACGGCCCATCTCCGGGCCCACTTCGGGCAGGATCCGGTTCGTCGCCTCGACCAGGATCCACTTCATGTCCTCGGGCTGGATGTTGTGGTAGTAGCGGACGGCGTAGCGGGCCATGTCCTCCAGTTCGGCCAGCGCCTCCACGCCCGCGTAGCCGCCGCCGACGAAGACGAAGGTCAGCGCGGCGTCGCGGACGGCGGGGTCGCGGGTGGAGGAGGCGATGTCGAGCTGCCCGAGGACGTGGTTGCGCAGTCCGATGGCTTCCTCGACGGTCTTGAAACCGGTGCCGACGTCGGCCAGGCCCGGGACGGGCAGGGCGCGCGAGACGGAGCCCGGCGCGAGGACCAGTTCGTCGTACGCCACCTCGATGGCGCCGTCGCCGGTCTCCTCCGCGGCCAGGGTGGTGATGGTCGCCCGGCGGTCCTCGTGGTCGATGGCGGTGACCTCGCCGATGACGACCTTGCACTGCGGCAGCACCCGGCGCAGCGGTACGACGACATGGCGCGGGGAGATCGAACCGGCCGCGGCCTCGGGCAAAAACGGCTGATACGTCATGTACGGCTCGGGGTCGACCACGATGACCTCGACGGTGCCCTGCCGCAGTTCCTGCTTCAGCTTCCGTTGCAATCGCAGGGCGGTATACATCCCCACGTAGCCACCGCCGACAACGAGAATGCGCGTCACGTCTTCCGAAGACTCAGTCTTCACAGAGGTTCTCCTCGCGGTGGCGACCAGGTCCCGGGGCGGCACCGATCCGCAAGCCGGCCGGACGCGCGGACGGCTTCGGGAGCTGCGCCCCCGGGAAAGCACAGCACTGTTCCATGACGCACCCCCGGAGCGCCTTTGTCCACAGGCCCGTCGAAATGTATGACCGGCCGCGGCCCCGGGGACGGAACGACGGATTCCGCGGGTGCGGGCCGAGGTGCCCTGGTCAGGGGGTGGGTGGCGGCGGAGGAGCGGGGTCGTAATCGGGGCGGATCAGACGCCTTGGGCCGATCGGGGGGCGCATTGTGCGGAACGCCCCCTTCATTCTTGACCCGAGCTCAACTATGTTCGTATCTCGTTGGGGTGCACCCTCTCGTCGGTACGCCCTGACTGTCAGGGCGGGGAGTCTCCGGGGGGAGACGTCATTACCGGGGGATCACTATGCACATTCAGGGCTCTCAATGGTCGGCCACCATCGCTGTGGCCCATGCCTCAGACGGCACCGGGAGCGGTAGCGAGCACAACAGACCCCAGAGCAACGGCACCGCGGTGACCAACGGTGCCGGCACGGGGACGGGCGGCCGGAGCACACCGCTGCGGGTGGACGCCCAGCGCAATCTGGAGCACGTACTGCGGGCCGCACGCGAAGTGTTCGGCGAGCTGGGGTACGGCGCTCCCATGGAGGACGTGGCGCGGCGGGCCCGCGTCGGAGTCGGCACGGTCTATCGCCGGTTCCCGAGCAAGGACGTACTGGTCCGCCGGATAGCCGAGGAGGAGACCTCGCGGCTGACGGACCAGGCGCGTACGGCGCTGGGCCAGGAGGACGACCCGTGGTCGGCGCTGTCCCGCTTTCTGCGGACGTCGGTCGCCTCGGGTGCCGGACGGCTGCTGCCGCCGGGCATTCTGCGGGCGAGCGCGGCCGCCCGGGCCGGGGAGCCGGCAGCGGAGGCCGCGGACGGGCCCCGGATGCCGGACGGCCTGAGCGAGGCGCGGGTGCCGCAGCAGCGCACGGCGCCCGGCGCGGACGGGGCGGCCGCGGAACCCCGGCCGGCCGAGGCCGCGCCGGCCGCCGCCGAGGAGACCACCGGGGCCGACGCGCTGCTGGAGGTCGTCGGGCGGCTCGTGGAGCGTGCCAGGGCGGCCGGTGAGCTGCGCGCGGATGTGACGGTCTCGGACATCCTTTTAGTGATCGCCACGGGAGCGCCGACACTGCCCGACCCCGGGCAGCAGCAGGCCGCGTCCGCGCGGCTGCTGGAGATTCTGCTGGAGGGGCTGCGCTCGCGCCCGGCCGGCTGAGGTCCGGCGGCCGGCTCCGTCCGGGTGGACCCGACCGTGGGGTCCACCGGGCGAGGCCGGACCGCGGAACGGTGCCGTCCGCGGACCGCGGCGGCCGCTGTCCGCACGCCGTCCGGACACCGCGCACGACAGGACCCGTACGGGGGCCGCGCACGGTATCGGCCGTCTGCGCGGCATGGCCCGTACGGGTGAACGCCCGTGCGGTCGTTTGCGTGTGCACCCCGGACGGGTGGCGGGCCGCCAGGAGCGGCGACCGCCGGGATCCGGTATGGCACGCTTACGCGGTATTCCGTTGGGACAGCGGCTTCGGGAGCCTCGGCGATGGGTGTTGACGGGCGGGACGGGCGGCGCGACGGCGAGGCCGGGGTGGGCGAGCGGAAGGCGCCGCGATCCGGGCAGGTCCCCGGCCAGGGCGGTCCGTGGGGGACGGTTCCCCCGTACGGACGGCAGGAGGGCGCCGAGGCCCATACGGGCGCGGGGCCCAGCGTGCCGCCGCAGCGGGAGCCCCGCGGCGGGGTCCCGGCCACCGGTCCCGAAGAGCGCGATCTCCCGCCGTCCGACGCCCAGTTGCTCTCCGACCTGCGGGCCGGCGACGACAGCGCGTACGAGGAGATGTACCGCAGGCACGCGGCGGCGGTCCGGCGTTACGCCCGCAGTTGCTGCCGGGACGCGCACACCGCGGAGGATCTGACCGGCGAGGTCTTCGCCCGCACCCTGCAAGCGGTGCGCGGCGGGGCGGGCCCGGAGTCCGCGGTGCGCGCCTATCTGCTGACGACCGTCCGCCGGGTGGCGGCCTCCTGGGCGCAGACCGCGCGGCGGGAGCAACTGGTGGAGGACTTCGCGGTGTTCGCGGTGTCCTCGGCCGGTGCGCCGGAGGACGACGCCACCCTGGACCCGGGCGCGGATGTGCGTGCCATGCAGGAGGCCGAGCGGTCCATGGCCGTGCAGGCGTTCCGCAGTCTGCCGGAGCGCTATCAGACGGTGTTGTGGCACACCACGGTCGAGGACGAGTCGCCGAGCGAGGTCGCCCCGCTGCTCGGACTGACCGCGAACGCCACCGCCGTATTGGCGCATCGCGCCCGCGAGGGCCTCAAGCAGGCGTATCTGCAGGCGCATGTCAGCCAGTCGCTGACCGACGGCGGCGACTGCGCCCGGTATGCCGACCGGCTCGGTGCCTATGCCCGCGGCGGACTGCGGATGCGGGCCGAGCGGGGGCTGCGCAAGCACCTGGACGTCTGTCCCCGGTGCCGGCTGGCCGCGCTGGAGGTCGCGGACGTCAATCAGCGGATCGGCGCGCTGCTGCCGGTCGCGTTCCTCGGCTGGTGCGCCGCCGGGTACGCCGTCAAGACGGCGGTGGCGGGTGCCGCGGGGGTGGCGGCCGGTGCGGCCACGACCGCCGGGAGTGGCGGTTCCGGTGGGACGGGAAGCGCCGGTGCCACCGTCGGCAAGGGGCTGAGCGGGGTGGTCAAGGCCGGGATCGGGGTCGGGGCGGCGGTGGTGGCGGGTGCGACGCTCTCGCTGGCGCTGACCGCCTCCCCGAAGCCGGCACCGACGCCCGGACCGCGGGCCCAGGCGCCTCGGCCGGCGGTGTCCGCACCCCAGCAGCCGGCGCCCCGCTCGTCGCGCCCCGGGCTGCCACCGGCGGGCGGCGCCGCGCCCGCCCCGAAGGGCCCGGGGCAGAAGCCGGCCCCGGATAACACGCGGGCCCCGCGGCCGACGCCCACCGCGAAGGCGGCCCCACCGGAGCCGACGCGCGCGCCGGCCCCGCCCTCGACGCCGCCCTCGACGCCGCCCGACCGGCCCACGCGTCCGGAGCCTCCCCGGCCGGAGCCCACCCCGCCGAAAGCCACCCCGCCGAAGCCCACCCCGCGGCCGCCGCAGCCCGCCCCGGCCGCCTACCGGGTCAATGCGCTCGCCCCCGACTTCATGGGCGACGGCAGCAAGCCGGAGGTCCGCACCCTGGCGAGCAGCTGGCTGTGGCAGCGGCGGTCACCGCAGATCGCCGGGATCACGTATGCGCACGGGGTGAGCGTGCACGGGCGGTCCTCGGTGACCATCGACCTCAACCGCCGGTGCACCGCCTATGACGCCGTGGCGGGCGTGGACGACCTCAGTGCGGGGCCGGCCGCGGTGCGTTTCTCCGTCTATGCGGACGGGGTGCGGCTGTGGCAGTCGGGGGCGGTACACGGCGCGGAACGGGCCGTTCCGGTGCATGTCCCGCTGACGGGCCGTAAGACGCTTCGGCTGGTGACCGATCCGGCGAACCCCGTGGGTGCGGTGTCCCTGGCGGACTGGGCGCAGTCCACGATCATGTGCCGCTGAGGGGCCGGCGGGCCCTCGGGCACCGGGGCCGTCAGCCCAGCCGCGCCCGTGGGACCACGCCGCCCGCGACCGCCTTCTGGCGCGGCGCTCCGGCCCCCGTCCAGCAGGTCCCGCGCCGGGCCACCAGCCGCCGCAACCACAGCTCCGTGGAGACGAGTTCGGCCAGCCCGTCCAGCGGCAGCGCCGCTCCCTCGGCCGCCGACCGCAGTGCCTTGCGGACCACCCGCGCCTCCACCAGCCCCGCGTCGGCCAGCAGCGGGGTGTCGAAGAGCCGCACCAGGTCGCCGACGGCGCCGCGCAGCCCGGCGCGTACCGCCGCCGCGTGGGTGAGCTGCGAGGTGGCGCCCCATCCGGGCGGCAGGTCCCGGACGCCGGCCCCGGCCAGTACGGAGCGCAGCACCGCGGCCCGGGCCCCCGGCTGCACCCGCAGGGTGTCCGGCAGGGCGCGGCAGGCGAGCACCACCTGGTTGTCGAGGAACGGGGCGTGCAGCCGCTGGTTGCGGACCTCGGCGGCCTGCTCGAAGACGCGGTGGTCGGCGGCCTGGCGGGCCAGCGCGGCACGGGCGCGGCGCTCGCCGGGGCGGCCCACGGCGGGCGAGCGGTGCGCCGCGTCGCTCAGCCGAACCGATACTTCAGCCAGTGCCTCCCCCGTGAGCCAGCGCGCCGCGGGTCCCGGCCGGCACCAGGCGAGTGCGGCCAGTGAGGCGTCCACGGCGCTGCCGGCCACCGGCTCGTCGGCGAACTGCCGCTCCAGGAGGCGGCGCGCCGTGTCGGCGATACCGGCGGAGTACGGCATACGGGCGAGCTTGCGGGCCGCGCGGTAGACGGTGAACGGCACCAGGACGGAGTGCGCCAGGGCGCCGTCCGCTTTGGCCAGCGCGGTGACCGGGCGCAGCAGATGGCGTCGGCGGCGGTCCATGAGGAGGTCGGCGAGCCGGGCCGGGTGGGCGTCGAGGACCTGGCGGGCGCCGTGTCCGACGAAGTGGTCCGCGCTGCCGGCCAGCAGCCGTCGGCGGTGGCGGCCGGCGGTGGTGAGGGAGGGGCCCGGCTCGTCCGTGAGCGGGCCGCTGCCGAGGTCCGCGTACGGGAGGGCCTCTTCGCCGGCCGCGACGACGACATGGTGCAGCCGCGGATTGTCGGCGAGGGTGCGGGCGCGTTCCAACTCGGCGTCGTGGCCGGTCTGTCCGTCAGGGGTGGCACGGTCGTTGAAGGTGACGGCCAGCAGGCGTTCGCCGTGGCCGTTGAGCCGTCCTGGCCGGCCGGGGAGACCGGCGGCCAGCAGGGCGAGGGTTCCGGAGGCGCTCCCTCCGGAGAGATCGGCGCCGATGCCGGGAGCCGGGGCACCGCGCGCCGCGCGCCGCTCGGCGGGCCCCATGCCGGGCACCGGGCCGGGGTCGAGGCCGTCGCGCCCGTCCGGGTCGGGGGCGTGCCGGGCGCCGGCCAGCCGGGCGCGGACGGCCTCGACCAGAGCGTCGCGGACGCCCTCCACCGCCTGTTCCGGGGCGAGTTGGGGCGCGGCGACGGCGAGCGAGGCGGTCGGTTCGAAGGAGGTGATGTCGCCGGCGCCGCCGCGCAGCACCAGGGCGTGGCCGGGCGGGATCCGGCGGACGCCTTCGTACGGTGTGCCGGCCCCGAGCGCCTCGGGGATGTCCGGGCAGGCCAGCAGCGCGGCGAGGTGGCCGATGTCGAGGCCGGCCTCGACGAGGTCGGCGAGCGGGAGGGCGGCGGTGGCGTAGGCGGTGCCGCCTGCCCAGGGGGTGTGGAAAACGGGGCGGGCGCCGGCCAGGTCGCCGGTGACGGTGATCCGCCGCCCTATCTGGACGACGGCGGTGTAACTGCCGGGCCAGGCCGTGAGATGCCGCAGTGCGCCCCCGCGCGCCGCGAACAGGCCCACCTTCAGCTGGTCGTCGGTGGCGCCGCAGACACCGAAGACCGCGAGCCGGGTCTCGGGGTCCGCCTGGACCACCCGGACCTCGTCCGGCCGCCAGTCGCCGACCGCCCAGAGGGGATCCGGGCCGTCCCAGAGGAGCTGGGCGCCGACGGGGAGGACCGCGGGGCTCTCGTGGCCGGCCGGCCCCGTGGCGGCACTGCTCCACCCCACCAACCAGCGCATGGCCGCCTCCACCCGATTCCCCGTGCGCCGGGGCCAACGGCCGCCCCGTCAGCGGATCGCCCGGCCGTCACCGAGCTGTTGTGCGGACCATGCTGCCATGACAGCGGCGCGGGAGAGGTGGTGGAGCGGGCCTGTATACGGGCAGTTCGCGGGGCACACGGGTGCTGAGGGGCCGTCGGCGGGCCCGGAGAGGGCACGGACGCACCGTGAGGGCGGCCCGTGAGCGGCGGCGCGGGCGCGGCGGAGTGCCGGCGGGAGGGCCGCGCGAACCGGCCCGGCGGCACTCCCGTACGCAGCGCGCGGGCACTCCGCCGCATCGGCCCCGGAAGGCCCCCCGTGTGGCCCCCGAGGCGGCTCCGTGTGTGCGGCGGCGTGAAATCATCACCCGTCGACTTTCGGCCAAACTCCGTTCCATACAGCCCAGTTGACACCTTCGGGCGCGATGTCAACCGGCGCCCCAACGGGCCGGCGCCCGGTCCTCGCGACGGTCCGGGAGGCGGGCTGCGCCCCCCGGACCGGACCGTCACCCGCGGGGAATGAGGTGACGGTATCCCCCAGCCCACTGGATCCAGTGCAGCGGGCCGACCCACGCAGAAGCCATGGAAGCGCTCCCCAAAGCGGGCGGCCAGCGCGCACGAACGGGCGCACGGGCACACGTACCCGGAGCACATGCCAATTCCCGCACCCCTGTTTGAACACGAATCTCGCCATCCGGGACACCGACTCTTAACGGTCGGGATCCGGCGAACTACTCTGGGTGGACGCATGCCCCGGGGTACCGGGGCGGCCGTCGCTGTGTCGAGGGGTGCGCATGTCCAGGGATATACGCGGGCCGAACGAAAAGCTTGGCACCGTTCTCGCCCTCGCGGGTATCAGCAATGCCGGACTGGCGCGCCGGGTCAACGACCTCGGTGCGCAGCGCGGGCTGACGCTTCGTTATGACAAGACGTCGGTGGCGCGGTGGGTCTCCAAGGGCATGGTGCCCCAAGGCGCCGCGCCCCATCTGATCGCGTCCGCGATCGGCAGCAAGCTCGGCCGGCCGGTCCCGCTGCACGAGATCGGGCTGGCCGACGCGGACCCGGCACCCGAGGTGGGCCTGGCATTTCCCCGCGATGTGGGCGCCGCGGTGCGGTCCGCGACCGAGCTCTACCGTCTCGATCTGGCCGGACGGCGGGCCGGCGGGGGCGGCATCTGGCAGAGCCTGGCCGGATCCTTCGCCGTCAGCGCGTACGCCACCCCCGCCTCGCGCTGGCTGATATCCCCGGCGGACAGTTCGGTGGCGCGGGAGGCGGCCGAGGCCCGGGACAAGGACGCCGCGGCGGCCGGTGACGCCGGGATCCCGCAGCACGTCGGCCACAGCGATGTCAGCAAACTGCGCGAGGCGGCCGAGGACGCGCGCCGCTGGGACTCCAAGTACGGGGGCGGCGACTGGCGTTCGTCCATGGTGCCGGAGTGCCTCCGGGTGGACGCCGCCCCGTTACTTCTCGCCTCGTACAGCGACGAAGTGGGCCGTGCGTTGTTCGGTGCGACCTCCGAACTCACCCGGCTCGCGGGGTGGATGGCCTTCGACACGGGCCAGCAGGAGGCCGCGCAGCGGTACTACATCCAGGCGCTGCGGCTCGCCCGCGCGGCCGCCGACGTCCCGTTGGGCGGCTATGTCCTGGCCTCGATGTCCCTCCAGGCGACCTATCGCGGCTTCGCCGACGAGGGCGTCGACCTCGCCCAGGCCGCCCTGGAACGCAACCGCGGACTGGCCACGGCCCGGACCATGAGCTTCTTCCGGCTGGTCGAGGCGCGGGCGCAGGCCAAGGCCGGCGAGGCGCGCGCCTGTGAGGTGGCGCTGAAGGCCTCCGAGGGCTGGCTGGAGCGCTCCCGCGGCGGCGACCCCGACCCGTCGTGGCTGGACTTCTACTCGTACGAGCGGTTCGCCGCCGACGCCGCCGAGTGCTACCGCGATCTGCGGCTGCCCCGTCAGGTGCGCCGCTTCACCGAGCAGGCGCTGTCCCGGCCCACCGAGGAATTCGTCCGCTCCCACGGGCTGCGCCTCGTCGTGTCCGCGGTCGCCGAACTGGAGTCCGGCAATCTGGACGCGGCCTGCGCGGCGGGCACCCGCGCGGTCGAGGTGGCCGGACGGATCTCCTCCGCCCGCACCACCGAGTACGTCCGCGATCTGCTGCACCGCCTGGAGCCGTACGGCGACGAGCCCCGGGTGGTCGAGCTGCGGGAGCGGGCGAGACCGCTGCTGGCGGCGCCGGCTTAGCGGCTTGCCGGGACGGCTCGGCGTCCTGGCGGGCTCGGCTTTCTGGCCGCGGCTCGGTGTCCTGGCCGGGCCGGACGGCGCGGCTCGGAATCGGCTCGGACCGGCTGGGGAGGCCGCCCGGCGTGGCTCACCCGGCCACGCCCGCCGCTCCCGGCCCGGCTCGGCTCGGCCCGGCCCGGCCCGGCCCGGCCCGGCTCGGCTCGGCTCGGCTCGGCCGGGATCATGCCCCTCGGAGCCCGCCCGATCGGCATTGTCAGTGCCGACCGTCATGATGGGATACGTCGTCGGCGATGATGCGCGGGTCTGTGGCGACGGGCCGGCCTGCGGTCATGCGGTTGGGGAGGTGCAGTGGCGGCGTACGACTGCGAGGTGCTGGTGATCGGTGCCGGCATCGTCGGACTCTCTACGGCGTACGCGATCACGCGTGCCGCGCCCGGCACGCGCGTGGTCGTCCTGGAGAAGGAGTCCGGTCCGGCCCGCCATCAGACCGGGCGCAACAGCGGCGTGATCCACAGCGGCATCTATTACCCGCCCGGTTCGCTCAAGGCCCGCTTCGCCCTCCAGGGCTCGGCGGAGATGGTGAAGTTCTGCACCGAGCAGGACATTCCGCACGAGGTCACCGGCAAGCTGATCGTCGCCACCGACCGCAGTGAGCTGCCGCGGCTGCACGGCCTCATCCAGCGCGGCCGTGAGCACGGCCTGCCGGTGCGCGAGCTGGGCCCCGCCCAGATAGCCGAGTACGAACCCGAGGTGCGCGGCCTGGCCGCCATCCATGTCGGCACGACCGGCGTCTGCGACTTCGGCGCCGTCGCCCGCCGCTTCGCCCGCCTCGCCGAGGACGCCGGCGCCCGGATCCGGTACGGCTCCGAGGTGACGGCCATCGGCCGCCGGCCCGGCCGGGTCGCGGTCCGTACGTCCGACGGCACGGTCCACCGCGCCCGTGCCCTGGTCAACTGCGCCGGTCTGCACAGCGACCGGATCGCCCGGCTGGCCGGCGACGCCCCGGGCATGCGGATCGTCCCGTTCCGCGGCGAGTACTTCACCCTCGCCCCCGACCGTGCCTCCCTGGTCCGCGGCCTGGTCTACCCGGTCCCGGACCCGGCCTTCCCCTTCCTCGGCGTGCATCTGACCCGCGGCATCGACGGCGCCGTGCACATCGGCCCGAACGCCGTCCCCGCCCTGGCCCGCGAGGGCTACGACTGGCGCACCCTCCACCCCGCCGAGCTGGCCGGCACCCTCGCCTACCCGGGCTCCTGGCGGATAGCCCGCCGCCACTGGCGCTACGGCGCCGGCGAACTGCACCGTTCCCTGTCCCGGCGCGCCTTCACCGACGCGGTCCGCCGCCTGCTCCCGGCCGCCCGCGAGGAGGACCTGCTCCCCTCCCCGGCCGGCGTCCGCGCCCAGGCCGTCCTGCCCGACGGCACCCTGGTCGACGACTTCCTCTTCGCCGACTCCCCCGGCATGATCCACGTCCTCAACGCCCCGTCCCCGGCCGCGACGGCTTCCCTGCCCATCGGGCGGGAGGTGGCACGGAGGGTGTTGGGGCTGGTGGGGGCGTGAGGGGCACGGGGGCACAACGCGACGGCTCCCGGCCTTCCGCTCGTCCCGGAAGACCGGGAGAACGGAGCGGCCGGGAGCCGGGAGGACCGCGCGCCTGGGGCCGTCAGCTGACCGGTGCCTTGAATGCCTGAATGCTGGACTTGTCGTGGCTGAGGCCATCGCCCTGTATGAAGAGGGTGTTGGTGTGTCCGTCCCAGGCCAGCGACATGAGGTCCGGGGAGCCCAGGGCGTGCTTCGGGTCGTTGACCGTGCCCAGCACCTTTTCCTTGCCGTCCCGCACACCGATCGAGACCAGCACCGGGTCCTGGCCGGGGGTGCCGGTGTCCGGCGCATCGGTCACCGCGATCAGCCCGTCGGTGTCCAGAGCGGCGGACGCCGAGGACCGCTTCTTCCACAGCAGTTCGCCGGTCTTCAGGTCCACGGCGGCGATGCCACCGGAGCCGTAGCCGGACACCAGCACCTGCTCGTCCTCGTCGACGAAGGTGTCGCGGGGCTTGAGGCTCAGGTCCTTCAGCTCACCCGAGAGCTTGAAGGTCTTGTCCGGCTTCCCTTCCTTGGTGTAGGTGGAAAGGGTGCCTTCGGCATCGATCACATCGGCTTCTTCGCTCATGCGGATCGTCAGCGGCCGGTCGGACAGGATCTGCCCGACTGCCCGGCCATCGCCCGTCACCGTCGAGTGGATGCCGCTGTACTCCAGGTCCTGGAGGGCCAGTTGCTTCTTCGGCTTCGCGTCGGAGCAGTCACTCCCCACGGCCCGGTACTGCGGGCTCAGCCCCACCGTGGTGGTGCAGTCGTGGCCGCGCGCGGTCAGCTCCCAGACCTTCGCACCACCGGTGATGGTGAAACCGGCGTAGGTGTCCCCGATCGCGACGGCAACGACCTTCGAGTTCACCACCATCTGCGGGGCGTCCTCGGTGTTCCCGCCCTTGAGGTTCTTCGACCAGAGCGTGCGCCCGGTGTCCGTGTCGATGACGGAGAGGAAGGAGCAGTCGTCGCCGCCCGCGTCGAAGACCACGGCGCCGACGCCGTCGTCGCTCGCGTTCCTGGACATGGCGCAGACCTCGCCCGCGCCCTTGGGCGTCTTGACCGTCCATTGCTTCTTACCGGTCTTGCGGTCGTAGGCCCGCACGCCCTGGCCGTCTCCGAAGACGATGTCGTCGTTGTTGAACCACATCGAGCGCAGGTTGTTCTCGCCCTGCCCCTCGCGGTCGGACGCGGGCGACGGCGCCTCCCACAGCCGCGGCATGGCATTCGCGGGCCGGTCCGCGGCCGGGTCGGCGGAGTCATCCGCCGTGAAGAGGAAGTACCCGCCGACACCGGCCCCGACCAGCACGACCATCACGATGGCCAGGATGAGCGGCACGGGAACCCCGCTGCGCCCCGGACCGGGGGGCTGCCCCGGACCGCCCGGGAACGGTGCCGACGCGGGCCCGCCGGGAAACGGCGGCTGCCCCGGGAACTGCCCGGGTGCCTGGCCCTGCTGCGGGTACGGCGGCTGCTGGCCGCCCGCGTAGCCCTGCGGAGGCGGCCCCTGGGGCGGGCCTGCGGGCGGCGGAAAGTTCGGGGCACCCGCTCCGGGCTGTCCCTGCGGCTGATACCCGGGCCCTCCCATGTACGGACCGGGCTGCTGACCCTGCGGCGGGACGGGCGGCGACGGTGCGGGCTGGCCCGGTGCGGGGTGGCCCGGTGCGGGGCGGCCGGGTGCGGCCTGGCCCGGTGCGGGGTGGCCGGGTGCGGCCTGGCCCGGTGCGGGGTGGCCGGCGGGCGGCATTCCCGCGGCCCCCTGGCCCCCCGGAGGCGGCCCCTGCGGATACTCGGCGCTTCCCTGGCCACCCTGCGACACGATGAACAGTCCCCCCGGTTTGGTTTTGTCACGACGACCCCGCATCGTATGCACGCCACTACACACCGCGCCAACCTCCCTTTCGCCGAGGAATTCCCCCCTTCCACCCCGCCATCGCCTGGGAAGTCCGGGTTCGCCGCCGGCCCCTCCGCCGCCTCCCCCGGCCCCCGTAGAATCGGACGCACTGTGTCCGAGAACTCCACCCCTCACGCCCCCGCCGCCGCGGAATCAGACGCTCCGGAAGTCGACCGGACCTCCGCCGCCGGTGCCCCCGTCGCTCAGGAAGCATCCGATCTCGGGGCCACCGCGGTCTCGGCCGCCACCCCCCGGCGCGGGGAGCCGATGTTCCCCGACGGGACGGGCCCCGCCGCCGACCCCGCTGGTTCCCATCACGAGCGGCGAATCCGTTCCTTCCAGCCCCGCCGCAGCCGGGTCTCGCCCAGTCAGGCCGATGCGCTGCGCCGCCGGTGGGCGACGTGGGGACTGGACATCGACGGACTCTCCCGTATCGATCTGGACGCCTTCTTCGACGGGCGGCCGGTCGTCCTGGAGATCGGCTTCGGCATGGGCGAGGCCACGGCGCAGATGGCCGCCGCCGACCCGGACACCGGCATCCTCGCCTGCGATGTGCACACCCCCGGGCAGGGCAATCTGCTCGGTCTCGCGGAGCGGAACGGCCTGTCCAACATCCGGGTGGCCAACGGTGACGCGATCATCCTGCTGCGCGAGATGCTGGCCCCCGCCTCCCTCGCCGGCCTGCGCATCTACTTCCCCGACCCCTGGCCGAAGAAGCGCCACCACAAGCGCCGCCTCATCCAGCCGGAGTTCATCGCCCTGGCGACGACCCGGCTCGCGCCCGGTGCCCTGGTCCACTGTGCGACCGACTGGGAGCCGTACGCCGAGCAGATGCTGGAGGTGCTCTCCGCCGAGCCGACGCTGGAGAACCTCCACGAGGGCTTCGCGCCGCGTCCGGACTTCCGCCCCCTCACCCGGTTCGAGGGCCAGGGCCTGGACAAGGGACATATCGTCCACGACCTCCTCTTCCGTCGCCGCGACACATAGGGCGAAGACCCCTCGTTAGGGTCGATGGGTGTACCCGCCCCAGCCGCCCCCGTACCCGCCCCACGCGCCCGCCCCGCCCCCGTACACACCGCACACGCACAGGCCCGCCGCCGCGCACGCCCGCCGCCGGACGCCGCCCTGGCGCAGCAAGACCCTCCGCGCGGTCGCCCTGGTCTCGCTGCTGGCGCTCTCCGGCGTGATCATCATCGGCATGGTCCGCCAGGAGACCGGCACCGAGGGTTTCCTGGTCGGACTCGGTCTGGCCGTCTTCCCGGTACCGCTCCTGGTGGCGGCGTTCTGCTGGCTCGACCGCGTCGAACCCGAGCCCTGGCGCAACCTCGCGTTCGCCTTCACCTGGGGCGCCTGTGCCGCCACCCTGGTCGCCCTGCTCGCGAACGGCTTCGCGACCGACTGGCTGGCCGCCAACATCGCCTCCACCTCGCCTTCCGAGGCCGAGGCCTGGGGGGCGACGGTGATCGCCCCGGTCGTCGAGGAAGTGGTCAAGGCCGCCGCCGTGCTCTTCCTCTACCGCTTCCGGCGGCGGGACTTCGACGGCATCACGGACGGCATCGTCATCGCCGGCATCACCGCCACCGGTTTCGCCTTCACCGAGAACGTCCTCTACCTGGGCAACGCTTTCGGCGAGGACCAGTCATTGGGCCACTCCGGCCTGGACTCACTCACCGCCGGCACCTTCTTCCTCCGCATCATCGTCTCCCCCTTCGCCCACCCGCTCTTCACCATCCTCACCGGCCTCGCGTTCGGCATCACCGCCACCCGCTACCCCCGCCGCCGCGCCGCCCGCCGCGCCCTCGCCCTCCTCGGCCTGCTCACCGCCGTCCTCCTGCACGCCATCTGGAACGGCGCCTCCTCCCTGGGCGACCTCGGCTTCCTCATCGTCTACGGCCTCTTCATGGTCCCCGTCCTCCTCACCCTCACCTGGCTGGCCATCTGGGCCCGCAACCAGGAACTGCTCTCCCTACGCGGCTACCTCGCCCCCTACATCACCGCCGGCTGGCTCACCCCCACCGAACCCACCGCCCTCTCCTCCCTCAAAACCCGCGCCCTGGCCCGCGACCTGGCCCGCCGCACCCAGGGCCCCGCCGCCGCCCGCGCCGTCACCGAATACACCACCATCGCCACCGCCCTCTCCTTCCACCGCCGCCGCGCCCACCTCATGGGCCCCACCCCTGACTTCGCCACCCGGGAACAGCATCTGCTGGCACATCTGCGGGAGTACCAGGCTTGGGGGCGGGGGGCGTTGGTGGAGGCGTGGGGAGCGCAGCGACCGGAGTGCGAGCCACTCGCACCGCCGCCGGCGTAGGAGCCGGGCTCACGGAGCCTTACGGGCCGTTGCCCACCTCTCAGCCCTGACACTCGGCGGCCTCTCCGGCACAATGGCCACGTGCCTGCCATTCCCTCGTCCCCCGGGGTCTCCGCTCGCATGAGCGTCCAGGCCCGCCGGGACACGACTCCCGAGATGGCTGTACGACGGCTCCTGTACGCCTCCGGCCACCGCTACCGGTTGCAGCGCCGCGTCCCCGGGTTCTCCCGCCGCACGATCGACATCGCCTTCCCCGGCCCCAAGGTCGCGGTCTTCCTCGACGGCTGCTTCTGGCACGGCTGCCCCGAACACGCCACCCAGCCCAAGGCCAACGCCGACTGGTGGCGCAACAAGCTCGACGGCAACATCGCCCGTGACCGTGAAACGACCGAACATCTCGTGGAACAGGGGTGGACGGTACTGCGCTTCTGGGAGCACGAGGATCCGGTGGCGGTTGCGGATCAGGTCGCGACAACCCTTTCCGCTACAGCTCGACGCCGCTGACTCAGGGCCGTCGAGAGCGTCCGACGATCCTGGCTGATGCCACATCAACATCGTTGCTGTGCAAGAACAATGCCCCTTGTCAGTCGCGCCGGCTACACTCGCCGGCATGAGCATGCACGCCCCCGACCCCATCAGAATGATCGACCTCTTCTCCGGGGCGGGCGGGCTGACACAGGGGTTCCTCCGCGTCGCGGTTGACGGATCGATCATCCCCGATGACGATTCGACCACTCAATCAGCGTTCTCACCTGTCGCCGCAGTAGAAGTCGACGCAGCGGCGGCCATGACCTACGCGGAGAACTTCGGAAGGCTATCGGGAGGTACGGATCACGTATACCTCGGCGATATTTCGGATTGGGCTCAGGGCGAACTCCCCAAGGCGGAGGTAATCCTGGGCGGGCCTCCTTGCCAAGGATTCTCCGGCCTCGGGAAAGAGAATCCGGACGATCCTCGAAATCAGTTGTGGCGACAATATTTCAAGGTCGTCGAAAAGGTCAACCCGAAGATCTTTGTCATCGAAAACGTTGACCGATTCAGCACGTCGCAAGAATTCGAGAACCTTCGCGCAGAGTTCAAGGAAGCAGGCTACGAGATCTGCGAGGAACTGCTCAACGCTGCGGATTTCGGTGTCGCCCAGGCACGCAAGCGCACCATTATCATCGGCACCCGGACCGACCACCCGATGGTCGAGCACCCGCCGGAAACACACGGGCGTCCGGAGCAGCCTCAGATTCCTGAGCCTCGAACGGAGAAGAATACGCAGCTCAGCTTCGCCACTCCTGCGACTCCGAACGAAGGCAGTAGGCCCGACGAAGGCAGTAGGCCCAATGATTGGGTCACGCTCGCCGAATGCCTAAAACACGTCACACCGCGCGTGACGAGCACCGACCTCCCCCTTGTGACTGCTCACGACACCCCCGCACTGGTGCGCATCTCACGCAAAGTCAAGGAGACCGGGCACCTGAATCAGGCCTTCATCGATCGCATCCGGAATCAGATGCCCGGTCCGTTCCGAACGTCACAGCTACACATCGGGCGAAATCCGACAGGATTGTCGCTGGCTCGCTACAGGGCCATTCCCCCGGGCGGCAACCGACATGATCTGGTAAATGCTTCGAAGGTCGGTGGGAAATTGCTCTCGACAGAGAGTTGGATGAACCATCACTCCGGCTCGGGCGATGTCATGGGACGCCTTGTCTGGGAAAAGCCCTCGGTCACCATCAGGACGGAGTTCTTCAAGCCGGAGAAGGGACGTTATCTCCACCCCGATGAGCACCGGCCGATCACGCACCTCGAAGCCGCACTGATCCAGGGCTTCCCCCAGAACTTCCGTTGGTTCGGCAGCAAGTCACAGATCGCTCGTCAGATCGGCAACGCGGTGCCCGTCGAGCTGGCCACGGCCATAGCCAAGGTCATCCGGCAGGCATTGCGCGGGGGGCAGGAATGACTCCAAGCACGCCGCCCGGACAGCAAAGGCTCGTGCTTGTTCAACTGCCGAGCACGACGTCGACTCCGCGGCCCAAATCGTGCCCGCCCTTCTCCATGTCTGCAGGCACCACTGTCACTATTTGCCTTGCGATGTCCTCAGTTCGGCCTTGAGTCACGCAGGCGGAGCGCCCCGAACAGCGCAACCGGAGATAGTCGCGCACGCGTGTGAGGAAGCCCGCCAGGATCTCCCTGGAGGGGCGACGACGGAGGGCCGCACCGGCAACCTGTGCGTAGGCTCGGAGAAGTCGTCCCTGACGAGGAGGTTGTACTGATGGCCCGGATTCCCACAGCAATGGTTGCAGCAACTGGCCTGGTGGGTGGCTACGGTGTGGCTCGCTGGAGCAAGAAGCGGCCGCTCGGGGGTGTGGTGTTGGCGGCGGCCGGGGCCGTTGCGGCCAAGGAGTGGGAGCGCCAGGCCGAAGGGGCAACAGCTGCGGCCATGCCATGACGCCGGCCGGGTGGGGTGGGACGCAAAGCGCCAACGCCCCCACCCCACAAACCTGTTGAGGGGATGATTACCTCAGGCCGAAGCCTCCCCCAGCAGCTTGAGTTCGTCCTCCGTCAATGCCACCTCCCCCACCGCCAGCAAGGCCGGGAGCTGTTCCACCGTGCGGGCGCTCGCGATCGGCGCCGCGACCGTGGGCTGGGCGGTGAGCCAGGCGAGGGCGATGGTGGCGGGTTCGGCGCGGTGGGCGGTGGCGATGGTGTCGAGGGCCTGGAGGACGCGGCGGCCGCGGTCGGTGTCCGCGTACTGGGCGGCGCGTCCGGAGCGGGCGCTGTCGACAGGGGTCCCCGGGCGGTACTTGCCGGTCAGGAAGCCGGAGGCGAGGGCGTAGTACGGGACGGCGGCCAGGTCGTGGCGGGCGGCGACCTCGGCGAGTTCGCCCTCGTAGGTGTCGCGGGAGACCAGGTTGTAGTGGGGCTGGAGGGCGACATAGCGGGCCAGGCCCTCACGGGCCGAGCAGGCCAGGGACTCCTCCAGGCGCTGCGCCGAGATGTTGGAGGCGGCGATCTCGCGGACCTTGCCGGCCCGGACGAGATCGTCGAGGGCGGTGAGGAACTCCGGGACCTCGACCGACTCGTCGTCGTAGTGGGTGTAGTAGAGGTCGATGTAGTCGGTGCGCAGACGGGTCAGGGAGGCGTCGACCGCGGACTTGATGGTGGCGGGGGACAGGCCCTTGTAGCCGGGGAGGGCGCCGACCTTGGTGGCGATGACGACCTCGGAGCGGTTGCCGCGGGAGGCCAGCCAGTTGCCGAGGACGGTCTCGGATTCGCCGCCCTCGTTGCCGGGGACCCAGTACGAGTAGGCGTCGGCGGTGTCGATGAAGTTGCCGCCGCCCGCCACATACGCGTCGAGCACGGCGAAGGAGGTGGCTTCGTCGGCAGTCCAGCCGAAGACATTGCCCCCGAGGGACAGCGGGGAGACGGAGAGCGAGCCGAGGGGCTTGCGGGTGCTGCGGGCGCCTGGGGTGCTGTGTGTCGCGGTCATACATTGGTGCAGCGCGGGGGGAAGAGGAGTTATTCCTTCCTCATCCCCCCGCGGCCGACAACTCCCCTGAAAACCTTACGGGTTGAGGGGGCGGTTCAGGCTTCGATGCCCTACGTCACACACTGAGCCCATGCTCACGCAGCCACGGCATCGGGTCGATCGGGTCGCCGGCGTCGGGACGTACCTCCAGGTGGAGGTGGGGGCCGGTGACGTTGCCGGTGGCGCCGACGCGGCCGATGACGTCGCCGGTGTTGACCTTGCCGGAGGTCTTCACCATCGAGGACAGGTGGCAGAACCAGAGTTCGGTGCCGTCGTCGAGGGTGAGGACGATGCGGTAGCCGTACGAGCCGGCCCAGCCGGCCTGGGTGATGGTGCCGGAGTGCACCGCCTTGACGGGGGTACCGGTCGGCGCGGCGAAGTCCTGTCCGGTGTGGTCGGCGGCCCAGCGGTCACCGGCCTGGCCGAAGCTGGCGGTGAGCGTGTAGGAGGACACGGGGGCGATGAAGCTCTTCGCCAGTTCGGCGAGGCGCTCGGCCTCCGCCTTTCGTCGGGCCGCTTCCTCCGCCTCGCGCTTGGCCTCCATCTCGGCCGCCTTCTTGGCTGCTGCGGCCTTTTCGGCCGACTTCTGGTGGGCGGCGGCTTCCGTCGCGGCCTGCTGGACAGCGGCCTTTTCGGCGGCTTCGCGGGCCTCCTGCTCGGCGCTGCCCTGCTGCGCGTCGGCCTGCTGGAGGATGCGGCTGCGCAGCGCCTCACCGGCGCCCGCGGCGTTACCGGTGTCCGCGCCCGTCCCCGTGGAAGCGACAGCGGCCGCGCCGTCGGCGGGGGCCGAGGCGGCGTCGGTGGCCGCGGAGTCCTCGTCGGATATCAGGTCGCCGATGCCGGGCAGCTCCTTGGCGTCCGGCAGCTTCTCGGAGAGGTCGTCGGCCATGCCGCCGATGTCGGGCATCGAGATCGGCACCGGCGGACGGTCCTCGGCCGAGGCCATTCCGCCCGCGCCGACCGCCGCGATGACTCCGACACCCAGGACGGTGCCGCTGCGGGCGAATCCGCCGCCGCGCTGCTTGGCGACGCGGTGCTTGCCTCGCACGGAACGGGTGGATTCCTCGGTGGGATTCCATTCCTCCCACGGTCCGTCGCCGCCATCGACACCGGGGCCGGCGAAGGCACCTCGGTCATCGAGCTCGTAGGCGGTCGGGTGCTCGGGGGTAGGCCTGTTGGACGCCACGGGGGCGCACTCCTTTCCTTCCTTCTCGCCTACCGGGTTAGCTGACGGGTTCGGAGCAGGAAGGTCTCCTACGGACGCCCGCTGGCGGAGGGCGTCCGATTCACCCCAAGGAAGTGGTTCCCCGGTTCCCTTGGTGCAGTTCGAAGTGCTTGGGGGTGCGTGAAAAGCGCGTGCGGGATTCGGCGTCGGCGCGCGGTGCCGCCTCGGGCGACGGCTGGGACGACCGCGCTGCGTTATCGGACAGTAATAGAGACGGCGACCGAATTCCAAGCGTTCCCACGAATCCGTATGCGCTCCGCACAAGCTGCCGCGCGGCCTTTTCGGCCAGCAGGGCAGCAATCCGGGCGAGTTGCCCGCCATCCCTAAACGATCTCGGGTGGATTGTGTGCCAGTCGTTATGCGCAGGGGTGCCCCTCAGCTACGGAGGGTGAGAGCAGTAACGTCGGATCATGGTCGTCAACGTCGGGAACACCGGGAACGCCGGACGGGCTGCCGGTATCGCGTGGGGAGTGGCGGAGCGGTACCGGGAGTTCTCCTGGCGGGAGGCGCGCGGCCGGTCGGACGCGCACGAGGAGCTGAGCGCGCGGATCAGCCAGGACCCGGAGTTCTGCGATCTGCTGTCCGGCTCGCTGCCCGCCGGCAACAAACAGCAGCCGAACCTCCTGCTCGCCGCCGTCCGCTATCTCGACGGCCCGCACGCCGACATGGGCCCGCGCGGTGCGGCCGCGTACGGGCGCTGGCGCGAGTGGACGATCCGGCACTGGGACGAGGTGCGCGCGGTGATCATGCAGCGCGCCACCCAGACCAACGAACCGGCCCGCTGCGCCACCCTGCTGCCGCTGCTCGCCCGTCTGCCGCAGCCGCTGGCGCTGCTGGAGGCCGGCACGTCCGCGGGGCTGTGTCTGCACCCCGACCGCTATCGCTACCGGTACGAGGCCGCAGGCGGGGACGGGCCGCGCCGCCGGGCCGAGCTGGGGGCGCCGGAGAGCCCGCTGGTGTTCACCTGCCGTACGGGAGGGGCGGCCGACGAGCTGCCCGAACGGCTGCCGCGGATCGTCTGGCGGGCCGGCATCGACCTCGACCCGCTCGACCCGGTCGACGAACCGGACGATCTGCGCTGGCTCCAGGCGCTCGTATGGCCGGGTGACGGGGAGCGTGCGGCACGGCTGTCCGCGGCCGTCGACGCGGTGCGGCCGGCGCCGCGGCCGCGGATGGTGCGCGGCGACCTGCTCGACGAGCTGCCCGCGCTCGCCGCCGAGGCACCGCCCGAGGCGACGCTGGTCATCTTCCACAGCGCCGTGCTGCCCTATCTCCCGCCCGCCCGCCGCGAGGAGTTCGTCCGTCTCGTACGGTCGCTGCTCGCCGGGCGGCCCGGCGGCGGCCACTGGATCTCCAACGAGCACCACTCCGTGCTGCCGTGGATCACCGACTCCGCACCCCACTCACCCCGCCCGGACGACGCCCTGCACCTGACCCTCGCGCTCGACGGCCGCCCGGTCGCGCTCACCGGCCCGCACGGCCAGAGCCTGCACAGCCTCTCCGGCGCGAGCGGCGCGACGGGGCGCTGAGCGGGGCCCGGGGGGAGAGATGTGCGGCCCGGCTCCCGCACAGCCCGCCGTACGCCCGCCCGTCCCCCATACGCGGGTCCCGTCATACGCGGGCCCCCATGAGCCCGCGCCCACCGAGTCGCCCCACGGGCCACCGCCTACACCCCCATGGGCCGCTGCACCGCCAGCAGCGCCATGTCGTCGGCCGACTCACCGCCCGTATGCCGTGCCACATCCTCCACAACGGTGTCCACGAGGACGTCCGGGCCGGGGAACCGGCAGCCGCGCAGTTTGCCCGACGGGTTGTAGGAGCGGCCGAGCAGGTCCCGGGCGCCGGTCACACCGTCGGTGAAGAAGAGCAGCAGGGCCCCGGCCGGGAAGAACGTCTCGTCCGGCCGGTCCGGCCGGTGTGCCATCTCGCCCAGCCCGAGGGGCGGCGCCGGCGCCTCGGGGAGCAGCTCGCGCAGCCCGCCGTCCGGGGTGAGCAGCAGCGGGGAGGGATGGCCCCGGTTGAGCACCCGCAGCACGGACGGCCCGTTGGCGGGGATCTCGGCCAGGACGGCAGTGGTGAAGCCCTCGGCCTGCTCCACCCCGTCGCGCCGTCCGTCCTCCCGTCGCAGCGCCCGCTCCAGCCGGCCCGCCACCGCCTCCAGGGTGCGCTCCTGTTCCGCCGCCTCACGGAAGGCGCCGAGGACGATCACCGCGGTCCGCACCGCGTCCAGCCCCTTGCCCCGTACGTCGCCGACGAGCAGCCGTACGCCGTGCGGGGTGTCCTGCACCGCATAGAGGTCGCCACCGCTCCGGTCCGCCACCCGCGCGCCCACATAGCGGGCGGCGATGGCGAGCCCGGCGAGCCGTTCGGGCGGCGTGGGCAGGACGGCGCGCTGGACGGCCGCCGAGACGTCCCCTTGGGAAGCCGGGCGGACATCGGCGCTCCGGACGATCCGGTTGATGCCGAGGGCCGCCAGGGCGACGACGAGGACCATGGCGACCTCCGTCGCCGACGCGCCGTGGTCCGGTGCGGCGCCGCCGCGATAGAGGACGACCCAGATCTCGCCGAGCACGGCGGCCAGGGCCGTGAGGGCGGTGCCGCGCAAGACGAAGAGCGGGGCGGCGACCAGGGGAGCGGCCGAGAAGAAGGGGGCGGCGGTGTAGCCGGCGGGCGTCCCCACGCCGAAGGCGACACCGCCGACGATCAGCAGGACGGGAAGCCGGCGCACCAGCAGCCGGCCGGACCCCACCAGCCGGGCACAGCGCTCCCCGTCGGCCTCAGGGGGCGCCTCACCTCGGAGCATCCGCACCGGCCTCGCCCCACTCCCGCCCGTCCGTACGGGACCGCCGTGCCGGTCGCCTCGACGTCCCCAGGCTTGCCGGTACGGGCCGGGGCGGCGACTCATCGGGGGCCGGACGGGTCACGGGCCCGTCCGGGGAGGCAGCGCGCGGGCGGCGAAGGAAGCCCGGGAGGCTGCCCGCCCCCGCCTCCAAGCGCGCCCCGCTCAAGGGCACTTGAGGCCCGCCCGGCACCCCGCTCACGCCCGAGGGCCCGGACCACACACGGTCCGGGCCCTCGGGGCACTGCATCCGGCCGGACGGTCTCCCGTCCCGCTTCTGGTGGGCCATCAGGGGCTCGAACCCTGAACCAATGGATTAAAAGTCCACTGCTCTGCCAATTGAGCTAATGGCCCGCACCGAGCAGCATAGCCCGAGGAGGTGCCGCAGCCCGAAGGCATTACGGATCAAGCCATTCTGCGGGGTGCCCGGAGGCCGGTCGGCGGGGCCGGCGGGGCCTGCGGTGGGCCGTACAACGCGCGGGGCCCGCACGGCACTTGTGTGCGTACGGGCCCCGCGGATCAGCGTCGGTGATCAGCCGTTGCGCTTCCAGCGCGGCTTGTCCTCGCGACGGCCGAAGGAGCCGGTCGGGGCGCCACGGTGGTCGTCACGGCGGCCGTACGGGCGGTCGCCGCCGGAGCGGTGGCCACCGGCGGACGGACGGCCGCCGGAGCGGTCGTCACGGTTGAACGGGCGGTCGCCGCCACCGGAGCGGTAGCCACCGGTGGAACGGCCCGTGGCGCGGCCGCCGGAGCGGTCGTCACGGTTGAACGGGCGGCTCGGACGGTCGCCGCGGTCGCGGTTGAAGCCGCCACCGGAACGGTCGTCACGGCGCTCGAAGGTACGCCCACCGGAACGGTCGTCACGGCGGTCGCGGTTGAAGCCACCGCCGGAACGGTCGTCACGACGGTCGAAGGAACGGCCACCGGAACGCTCGTCACGACGGTCACGGCCGAAACCACCCCGGTCGTCACGGCGGTCGCGGTTGAAGCCGCCACCGGAACGGTCGTCACGACGGTCGAAGGAACGGCCACCGGAACGGTCATCGCGACGGTCACGGTTGAAGCCGCCCCGGTCGTCACGGCGGTCACGGTCGAAGGAACGGCCACCGGAGCGGTCGTCACGACGGTCGCGGCGCTCGAAGTTGCCCCGGTCGTCGCGGCGCTCGTCGGCCGCGCCGGCCTGGGCCGGAACGGCGGCCTCGGCCACCTCGGCGGCGGCGGTCTCGGCAGCGGCGGCGAGCGCCTCGGCCGGGTCCTCACCGCGCTCGCGGGCGGCCCGGGCGGTCAGCCGGTCGGCCTCCTCGCGCAGCTCGGCGGCGCGGCGCTGAAGGCGCTCCAGCTCACGGGTGAGCTCGCTCACCTCACGCTCGGCCTGCTTGGCGGAGTTGTTGGCCGATTCGGCCTGGACCTCGGTGAGCGAGCGCGCGCCGGTGATCCGGGCGACGTCCTCGTCGAAGGCACCGGAGCCGCCGACGATGTGACGCGAGGCGTCCACGCCCGCGTCCTCCATCAGCCGGAAGATCTGCCGGCGCTGGTGCGGCAGCGACAGCGAGACGACGGTGCCGGACTGGCCGGCGCGGGCGGTACGGCCCGAGCGGTGCAGGTAGTCCTTGTGATCACCGGCCGGGTCGACGTTCAGGACCAGGTCGATGCCGTCGACGTGGATACCGCGGGCGGCGACGTCGGTGGCGACCAGCGCGTTGACGTAGCCGTCCTTGAAGTCCGCGAGCACCCGGGTCCGCGCGCCCTGCGTCATACCGCCGTGCAGCGCGTCCGCCTTCACACCGGACTCGACGAGCTGCTCGGCGATGCGGTCGGCGCCCAGCTGGGTGCGGACGAAGATGATGGTGCGGCCCTTGCGGGCGGCGATGGCGGCGGTGACCGGCGCCTTGTCCTTCGGCTTCACGACCAGGACGTGGTGGGTCATGGTGGTGACGTTGCCCTGGGCGCTGTCGACCTCGTGGCTGACCGGGTTGGTCAGGTAGCGCTTGACCAGGGTGCCGATCTCGTTCTCCATCGTGGCGGAGAACAGCATCCGCTGGCCGCCCTCGGGCACCTGGTCCAGCAGCTCGGTGACCTCGGGCAGGAAGCCCAGGTCGGACATCTGGTCGGCCTCGTCGAGGACCGCGACCTGGACGTTCTCCAGGGAGCAGGCGCCGCGGTTGATGATGTCGCGCAGCCGGCCCGGGGTGGCGACGAGGATGTCGACGCCACGCTCCAGGGCGTAGATCTGGTTGCCCATGGACGTACCGCCGCAGACGACCTTCATCTTCAGGCCGAGGACATCGCCGTAGGGCTGGAGGGCGTCCGCGACCTGCATCGCGAGCTCACGGGTCGGGGTGAGGATGACGGCGCGCGGCTTCTTCTTCTCGGTGTGGCCGCCGGCGAGCTGCGCCAGGGTCGGCAGACCGAAGGAGAGCGTCTTGCCGGAGCCGGTGCGGCCACGGCCGAGGATGTCCTTGCCGGCCAGCGCGTCCGGGATGGTCGCGGCCTGGATCGGGAAGGGGGTGGTGACGCCGTTCTGCGCGAGCTTGCGGACGACGCCCTCGGGCAGTCCGAGGTCGGCGAAGGTGACGGTGTCGGTCTCGGGCGACTCGTCGGCCGCCGTCACCTCGGGGGCCGTCTGCTCGTCGATTGCGGGCATGACGGACTGCTCAGTGGAAATGGACATGCGAAATGCGAAACCTTCCGGAGTCTCGGCACGCGCCCAAACTCCGTGTGTTTCACAAGACCGCCTCTATGCGGTCAGCCACGGCAAGGGAGAGAACGCGCCACGCGGCGCGCTTCTGTTCTGGCGCCGGGCAAATGGGATCAAACGATCTACCACCATACGCACTCCGCCCCCCGGATGGCAAATGACCTTCTGGCCAGGCCCTCCGCGCCCCCGGACAAAGCTACCCGCCCCGCCCGAAACCCCTCACGCCTCCTCGTCGTAGAGCTCCGACTGCGAGGCCATCGGCGAGACGGGGGACGGGCCGGAGGCATGGGAGCTCGGCGGTGGCGGGGGGCTGCTCGCCGGCGGGGTCGGCTGCGCGGGCGGCGTACTGGGCGCGGACGAGGCCGGCGGGGTGGCCGGGCGGTCGGGGCGGGTCGGCGAGGGCTCCGGACGGGGCCGCCCGCCATGGCCGCCGGACCCGCCGTGGCCGCCGTCCGCGCCCGGCTCGGGGCCCGACGGCCGCACCGGACGGGACGGCGTACCGGGCTCGGACGGCTCCGGTGCCGCGCTCTTCGACGCCTTGCCCGCCTTCTTGCCCTTACCGCCGGCCGGGTGCGCCTCGCCGTCGCGCCCCATCCGCCGCGGGCCGCCGCCGCGCCCGTCCACGGTCACCCCGTTGGGGCCGGACCAGCTGTCCTTCCCGTCGTGCCGCGCGGTGCTGCCGGACGGTTTGGGCTCCTCCGGGTCGCTCACGCTCATACAGCCGGCCAGCGCCGCGGCCAGCGCGGAGACGGTCACGGCCGCGGCGGCGGCACGCGAGCGCACCCGGACCGACGGAGGGCGCGACGAAGGGGCAGGGGACGACGACGGGGACGGTGTCGGCGTCAGGGACGGGCGATGTGGGCTCGGGCGCACGGCGGGACCTCCGGATCCGGAACGCAGGGACGGCGGCACGGACGCCCTGCCCAACTCCCGCCCCCCACCTGAGGACACGCACCAGGCCCGGCCGATCCCGCCGGGCACGGCTTCCGGAACGCCCTCCCGCCGGGCCCCGGCCCTTCGGCTGCCGGGGCCCGCCTACGGAACAGCCCTCAGCCGTAGCCCAGCGCGTGCAGCCGTTCGTCGTCGATCCCGAAGTGGTGCGCGATCTCATGAACGACCGTCACCTCGGTCTCCGCGACCACGTCCTCGCGGGTGTCGCACATTCGCAGCGTCGGCCCCCGGTAGACGGTGATCCGGTCCGGCAGCACACCGGCGTACCACTCCCCCCGGTCGGTCAGCGGCGTCCCCTCGTAGAGCCCGAGCAGGTCGGGGTCCTCGGCGGGGGGTTCGTCCTCGACGAAGACCGCCACGTTGTCCATCAGCCGGGTCAGCTCCGGCGGGATCCGGTCCAGCGCCTCGGCGACCAGTTCCTCGAACTCCTCGCGCGTCATTTCCAGCACACCACCATTCTCCGCCACGCCGCCTCCCCACCGATCGTCGCGGCCCGCCCGCCGCACCGCAGCCCAACCGGAAGCTGCCCCTCCTCGCTTAACGGCGCCACGGCCGGGCATACGGGACCAATGGCCCGCGCAGCGCGCTCCCGGACACCGAACCCCGACGCCCCGCAAAGCCACCCGCACCGGCTGCTCCATACCGGCCTCGACGGCGTACGCGCCCTCCCGGCAGCCGTCCGCCGCCGCTACCGCTCCCGCCGTACGACCCCCACCGCCACCCTGCTCGACGGCGCTCCGCACCGCCCCCTGGCATCCGCCCTCGGCCTGGTGGCCGTCACCGTCACCGGCGCCTGTCTGGGACTGCTGCTGATCGGCAGTCTCCGTGTCCCCGTGGGCCCGATGGACACCAGCATGGCGCTGCGCCCCTCACTGTCCGGCGGCACCCGGATCGAGGTCGCGCCGCTCGGCGACCTGGAACTGAGCAGCCACCACGCGCCCGTCCGGCTCGATGTCGACGTCGACCGGCTGGACCCGGTCCGCTCCCAGGCGCTGGTCGACCATCCCGAACGCTTCGCCGGTCTCCAGGCCGAGGTCACCCACGACGTCACCCGCGGCGCCCTGGGACTCGCGCTGCACTCCTGCGTCGCCGTGGCGTCCGGAGCCACCGCGCTGGGCCTGGCCGTCTACCGCCGCCCGCGCCGCGCACTGGCCGCCGGCGGTCTGGCGCTCACCCTGCTCGGCGCCTGCGCGGGAACCGCATACGCCACCTGGAACCCCGAGTCCGTACTGGAGCCGAAGTTCTCCGGCCTGCTCACCTCGGCGCCCTCGGTGGTCGGCAACGCCCGCAGCATCGTCAGCGAATTCAACGTCTACCAGAAGGAGTTGGCGCGCCTGGTGACCAATGTCACCAAGCTCTACGACGCCACCTCGACGCTGCCCGTCTACCAGCCGGACCCGACCACCATCCGCGTCCTGCACGTCTCCGACATCCACCTCAACCCCGGCGCCTGGCGGATCATCGCCTCCCTGGTGAAGCAGTACCGGATCAACGTGATCGTCGACACCGGCGACACCATGGACCACGGCTCGGCCGCCGAGAACCACTTCCTGGACCCGGTCTCCACCCTCGGCGCCCCCTACGTATGGGTGCGCGGCAACCACGACTCCCGGGGCACGCAGAAGTACCTGTCCGGCCGACGCCATGTCACCGTCCTCGACCACGGCAAGGTCACCCAGGTCGCCGGCGTACGTATCGCGGGCGTCGGCGACCCGCAGTTCACCCCGGACCGCTCCGTGGTGGCGGCCGGCGACCCCGCCGAGCGCACCGCCGGCGGCCACCTCGCCGACGCGCTGCGCACCCAGCGGCTGGCCGGCACCCCCGTCGACCTCGCGCTGGCCCACAACCCCGCCGCGGTGCGCGAGGCGGACGGCCTGGCCCCGCTGGCGCTGGCCGGCCATGTCCACCACCGGGAGAACACCCTGCTCCCCCAGGGCACCCGGCTGATGGTCGAGGGCTCGACGGGCGGCGGCGGGCTGCGCGCGGTGCACAACAAGAAGCCCGAGCCGGTCCTGGCCTCGGTGCTCTATCTGGACCGGCGGACGAAACGGCTCCAGGCATGGGACGAGATCACCCTCGGCGGACTGGGCCTGTCCCGGGCCGAGGTCAGCCGTCACCTCCCCCATGAGAACCAACCCGGCGCCACGCCCGCGCCGTCCGGTTCACCGCCCTCGGCGGGCCCGTCCTCCGGGCCCCCGTCCGGCCCTTCCACGCGCCCGGCCAGGAGCCCGTCCGCACACCCCCGCTAAACCGTTTTGGCGAACGGTCCTCCCATCCCATATGCTTCTCACGTCCCCGACGGCGCCGGTAACGACGCCAAGGTGGCCACCAGCCCTCATCGTCTAGTGGCCCAGGACGCCGCCCTTTCAAGGCGGTAGCACGGGTTCGAATCCCGTTGGGGGCACGCATCACCGTGTGCGAGACTGGCTCACGCCGCTTTCGCACAATGCAAGGTCCTGTGGAGCAGTTTGGAGTGCTCGCCACCCTGTCAAGGTGGAGGCCGCGGGTTCAAATCCCGTCAGGACCGCTGCGGCTGGGTAGCTCAGTTGGTACGAGCGATCGCCTGAAAAGCGATAGGTCGCCGGTTCGACCCCGGCCCCAGCCACACCCATTGGGAGAAGGCCCCGATTCCTCGAATCGGGGCCTTTTTCGTCGCTATCCGACGCCGGCTTCCCCGGCGGGCTCGCCCTCCGGCTGCCAGAAGATCAGCCGGGCGCCGCCGGTGATCATCCCCGTCGCCGCCAGGCCCATCGCCATCTTCACCAGCCGCACATTGCCTTCCCAGTCGTGCGGCGCGCCGAAGACCAGCCAGGCGCCGAGCGCGATACCGGCGACCATCATGACGATGCCCGCAATCCGTCGTATTCCCTTGTCCATACGGGCATTCTCGCCGACCGGCGATCATGTCGTAATCCTGTTTCCGGCCCCCGCCCGCGCTGCCCGCGGCCACCCGGACGGCGGTGCCGCCGCATCGGAAACGGGCGGCCGCGTGCACCGGCCGGGGCGCGAAGGAGGTTCCCGGCCGGGCGCCGGGGAACGCGGGGCGCCGTCCGCGCGGGCAAATGGTTCGCCAGTCGTTTATCCGAGGTGAGATCCTGGGGGACGTATGTCCAGTCAGCCTGCCTCCGCCCTGCCCGACGGCTCTGCTCCCGCGCTGCCCGGCACCGCCGCTCCCGGCCTCTCCGACCTGCTGGAACGTCTGCCCGAGCTGATGCTGCGCGATCAGCAGCGGCTGGGGCGCCGGCTGGACGGCGCGCGCCGTATCCGTAAGCCGGAAGCCCGGGCGGCCGTGCTCTCCGAGATCTCCGGCGGCATCGACGAGGCGGAGCTGCGGGTCGAGCAGCGGCGCGCCGCGGTGCCCGAGATCACGTATCCGGAAGAGCTGCCGGTCAGCCAGAAGAAGGACGAGATCCTCGCCGCGATCCGCGACCATCAGGTCGTGATCGTCGCCGGCGAGACCGGCTCCGGCAAGACGACGCAGATCCCCAAGATCTGCCTGGAGCTCGGCCGGGGCATCCGGGGCCTGATCGGGCACACCCAGCCGCGCCGGATCGCGGCCCGTACGGTCGCCGAGCGGGTGGCCGAGGAGCTGAAGACCCCGCTGGGCGAGGCGGTCGGCTGGAAGGTCCGCTTCACGGACCAGGTCGGCGGGGACACCCTCGTCAAGCTGATGACGGACGGCATCCTGCTCGCCGAGATCCAGACGGACCGGGAGCTGCGCCAGTACGACACGATCATCATCGACGAGGCGCACGAGCGCAGCCTCAACATCGACTTCATCCTCGGCTATCTCGCCCAGCTGCTGCCCCGGCGCCCGGACCTCAAGGTCGTCATCACCTCGGCGACCATCGACCCGGAGCGGTTCGCCCGGCACTTCGGCAGCTTCGCGTCCGTAGGGGCGGCGCCGGACCGTGCCGCTTCCTCGGCCGGGAGCGACGAGGAGACGAAGCCGAGCGCGCCGATCGTCGAGGTCTCCGGCCGGACGTATCCGGTGGAGGTGCGCTACCGCCCGCTGCTGGAGGAGGGCGGCCATGACGCGGACCGCGACCAGATCACCGCGATCTGCGACGCCGTGGACGAGCTCCAGTCCGCCGGGCCGGGCGACATCCTGGTCTTCCTCTCCGGCGAACGGGAGATCCGCGACACCGCGGACGCGCTCAACAAGAAGGCCCTCCCGTTCACCGAGGTCCTCCCCCTGTACGCGCGGCTGTCGCACGCCGAGCAGCACCGTGTCTTCCAGCGGCATACGGGCCGGCGGATCGTGCTGGCCACGAACGTCGCCGAGACCTCGCTGACCGTCCCGGGCATCAAGTACGTCATCGACCCGGGCATGGCCCGGATCTCCCGCTACAGCTACCGCACCAAGGTCCAGCGGCTGCCCATCGAGCCGGTCTCGCAGGCCAGCGCCAATCAGCGCAAGGGCCGCTGCGGCCGTACCAGCGACGGCATCTGCATCCGTCTCTACTCCGAGGACGACTTCCTCTCCCGCCCCGAGTTCACCGACGCGGAGATCCTCCGGACGAACCTCGCCTCCGTCATCCTCCAGATGACCGCGGCCGGCCTCGGCGACATCGAGAAGTTCCCGTTCATCGACCCGCCGGACCGCCGCAACATCAAGGACGGCGTCGATCTGCTGAGTGAGCTCGGCGCGCTCGACACCAAGCAGAAGGACCCCAAGAAGCGGCTGACCCCGCTCGGCCGCAAGCTCTCCCAGCTGCCGGTCGACCCGCGGCTGGCGCGGATGGTGCTGGAGGCGGACCGCAACGGCTGTGTCCGCGAGGTCATGGTCATCGCGGCGGCGCTGTCCATCCAGGACCCGCGCGAGCGGCCCGCGGACAAGCAGCAGCAGGCCGATCAGCAGCACGCCCGCTTCAAGGACGAGACCTCCGACTTCCTCGCCTTCCTCAACCTCTGGCGCTATGTCCGCGAGCAGCAGAAGGAGCTGTCCTCCTCGGCCTTCCGCCGGATGTGCCGCAGTGAGTTCCTGAACTACCTCCGGATACGCGAGTGGCAGGACATCTACTCCCAGCTGCGTTCGGTCGCCAAGACCATGGGCATCCACCTCAGCGAGGAGGACGCGGCGCCGGATCACATCCACACCTCCCTGCTTTCCGGTTTGCTTTCGCATATCGGCCTCAAGGACACCGACGCCAAGAACGAGTATCTGGGCGCCCGCAGCGCCAAGTTCGCGGTCTTCCCCGGCTCCGCGCTCTTCAAGAAGCCCCCGCGCTGGGTGATGTCCGCCGAGCTGGTCGAGACGTCCCGGCTGTGGGCGCGGGTGAATGCGAAGATCGAGCCGGAGTGGATCGAGCCGCTCGCCCAGCACCTGGTCAAACGCACCTACAGCGAGCCGCACTGGGAACAGAAGATGGCCGCGGTGATGGCGTACGAGCGGGTGACGCTCTACGGCGTCCCGATCGTCGCCCAGCGCAAGATCACCTACGGCCGGATCGATCCGGAGACCTCGCGCGATCTGTTCATCCGCAACGCCCTGGTCGAGGGCGACTGGCGCACCCATCACCAGTTCTTCCATGACAACCGCAAACTCCTGGGCGAGGTCGAGGAGTTGGAGCACCGCGCCCGGCGCCGCGACATCCTCGTCGACGACGAGACGCTCTTCGACTTCTACGACCAGCGCATTCCGGCGGACGTGGTCTCCGGCGCGCATTTCGACGCCTGGTGGAAGAAGAAGCACCGCGACGAGCCGGAGCTGCTGAACTTCGAGCACTCGATGCTCATCAACGAGTCCGCCGAGGCCGTCACGAAGGACGACTACCCGGATTCCTGGCGGCAGGGAAAGCTGAAGTTCAAGGTCACCTACCAGTTCGAGCCGGGCGCGGACGCGGACGGTGTGACCGTCCACATCCCCCTCCAGGTCCTCAACCAGGTCTCCTCCGAGGGCTTCGACTGGCAGATCCCGGGCCTGCGCGAGCAGCTGGTGACGGAGCTGATCCGGTCCCTGCCCAAGCCGATCCGGCGCAACTACGTCCCGGCACCGAACTTCGCGGCCCGCTTCCTGGACTCCACGGTCCCCCTTCAGGGCGCCCTGACGACCTCTCTGGCCGCGGGGCTCCAGCGGATGGTGGGCGTGCCCGTGGAGGCCGCGGACTTCGAGCCGGCCAAGGTCCCGGACCACCTCAAGATCACCTTCCGGGTGGTCGACGAGCGGCGCCGCAAGCTCGCCGAGGCCAAGGACCTGGAGGCGCTGCGGCTGAAGCTCAAGCCGAAGACCCGGGCGGCCATCTCCAAGGCGTTCGAGCAGGCCGCCGAGCGGCCGGCCAGGGACCGTAAGGGCGGCGCGGACGGCGGACCGGCGCCGGCCGGCCCCGAGCAGCGGACCGGGCTGACGTCCTGGACGATCGGCACGCTGCCGCGCACCTTCGAGACCCGGCGTGCGGGCCAGCCGCTGAAGGCCTACCCGGCGCTGGTCGACGAGGGCAGCAGCGTCGCCGTACGCCTCTTCGACACCGAGGCCGAGCAGCTCACGGCGATGTGGGCGGGCACCCGGCGGCTCATCCTGCTGAACATCCCCTCCAATCCGGCCAAGTTCGCCCAGGACAAGCTGAGCAATCAGCAGAAGCTCGCGCTCTCCCGTAATCCGCACGGCTCCATCGCCGCGCTCTTCGAGGACTGCGTCACCGCCGCAGCGGACCGGCTGATCGCGGCCCGGGGTGGTCCGGCGTGGGACGAGGAGTCCTTCCGGAAGCTCTTCGACCAGGTCCGCGCGGATCTGGTGGACGTCACGCTGAAGACCATCCAGCAGGTCCAGGAGGCGCTGGCCGCCTGGCAGGCGTGCGAGCGCCGGCTGAAGGAGACCGCGTTCCCCTCGCTGCTGCCCTCCCTCACGGACATCAGGGAGCAGCTGGCGGCGCTGATCAAGCCGGGCTTCGTGACGGCACACGGCGCCAAGCGGCTGCCGGACCTGATGCGCTATCTGGTGGCCGCCGACCGCCGTCTCCAGCAGCTGCCCACCAACGCCGAGCGGGACCGCACCCGGATGGCGAAGGTGAAGGAGATGCAGGACGAATACGCCTGGCTGCTGGAGCAGTTCCCGCCGGGCCGCCCGGTGCCGGCCGCGGCCCTGGAGATCCGCTGGATGATCGAGGAGCTCCGGGTGAGCTACTTCGCCCACGCGCTGGGGACCGCGTACCCGGTCTCCGACAAGCGCATCGTGAAGGCGGTGGACGCCGCCGCGCCGTAGGAACCCGGCCTGCCGGTATCGAGTTCGACCGCACCCCCTGACCTGCTGTACAGTCTTGCTTCGCAGCCCGCCGCAAGCGGAAAGCGAAACGCAAGGTCCTGTGGAGCAGTTTGGAGTGCTCGCCACCCTGTCAAGGTGGAGGCCGCGGGTTCAAATCCCGTCAGGACCGCATAGAGAACGGCCCGCATCCCCTCGAATGCGGGCCGTTCTGCTGTCCGGACCCGGGCCCGCCCGAAGCCGCCACCGGCACCCCACACCCCGTCAGGTCCCACTCCCCGCCGCTGCCGCACGCAGAGGGGGCCGTGCCCCAGAGGGGGCCATGGCGCCGATCACCTTCCGGCTCCGCCCGCACCCCACCGGGCCTGGCCGCAGCGCCGGCCAGGCCCCCTCCCGGCGAATGCGGACCGTAGCCGGATTACTGCCCGCTGTATTGACGGCGGCACGTACCGCGGGTACTCACTGAGGAACGCGTGGGGGCCGGGGAGGTATGCGCATGACGACTGCGGTACGGCACGAGACCAGGGCGCTGTTGCGGGCCCATCTGTCAGCCGCCACGGGCTATCGCCATCTGACGCGGCACTGCCCCATCTGCCATCAGCTGCAACGGCTCGTCATGGAGCCGCACACGGCCCGTTCCGGGCCCGGAGCGCCCGCGTCCGCCGCCGACCCGTCCGGGGCCGTCTGTGAGCCGCCGGCGGACGAGGACCAAGGTCCCGCGAGCCGGTGACCACCGACGCCCGCGTCACCCGCGGTGCGGTGACAGGCTGTTGGGTGTGGCGGGCGCGGTTCTCTATCGCAGCGGCCGTATCGTCTTCAAGCGCCACGTCGTGTGACGGGTGTCACCGAACAAGTTTGGCGCGATGAGGAACTTACACCCGCCCTACAACCGGTCAATTTAATATGTGCAATTGCACCTCCCCTGAGGAGGCTTCCGAGAGGGGACTCGGGGTCCCTGCGGAAAGCCCCTCACAGGGCCCGTGGAGACCCGCTGACCGCCGTCCGGGGCGACGTGGGCGCCAGGCCGACCCGACCGCCTCAACGGGCCCTGAAGCGGGCGCACACAAAAAAATCGCGCTGGACCCGGCGGAGTCCAGCGCGATCGACGACGTACCCAAGTGGAGCGGGTGTGGGGCCTGTGGGGCAGGCGCCGCGCCGTATGAAGCTGTGTGAAGCGTGGTGAAGCAGTCGAGCTATGTGGCACAAAGCGGGCGCTTTCGGGTTGGGGGCCCCGAAAACGTCCTGGTTATGCGGTTGTTCAGGCCTCGCTGCGCTGCTGCGGAATGCCCGCGAGCAGTGCGCGGACCTCAGCCTCGCGGTAACGCCGGTGTCCTCCGAGCGTGCGGATGGACGTGAGCTTGCCTGCCTTGGCCCAGCGGGTCACCGTCTTCGGGTCCACGCGGAACATCGTGGCGACCTCAGCAGGGGTAAGCAGCGGCTCGGCGTCAGGGGTGCGAGCGGTCATGAGCGGCCTCCTCGGGAGAACCGAACCATCACGGTTCTTTCCTCTAAATTCTGCACCTTGACCCACGTTGCCCGAAATGGCGGACGCGGGCCGAGTCGGTTATAGGACGAACGGCTTGTCCTCGGCACTACAACTACACCATCTGTCCAGCCACGTCGGCCAAACCGATGGAATTGCCCTCTCAGGTGTTCAACCTCGGCGGATGCCGATGGACCGTGCCATAGCGGACAGTCACTCAACCGTGACGATCAGTCACAGCGTGATCAGCCGCCACGAGACCCCTCAAGGAACGCAATACCGATCTATCCGCCCTTAGTTGGACGGAAGGAGCCCAGGTCGGGCTCCTTGTCCTATTTTGGCACGAGGGTATGGCTTGGGAGCAAGACCCGATGTCAGTGCTTTAGGTCACGCTTGAGGCAATCGCCCGGATCAGGACCTACGTCCTTTACCGTCCAACCACCGAAAAGCGAACACAGCGCTGCCACGCCACGAACTTCGCCGCCGCACCGGCGCCTCAGCTGGAGAACTGGCGTTCCCGCACCGCACGCCACCGCTGGGAAAGCTTCTCGTACGCGACCCCGGCCCGCTCGCCGTCCCCCTCACGCAGCGCCGCCAGCCCCTCCGCCACCTCGGCGGCGGAACGGTCCTCGGCGAGCTGCGCTTCGGGCACCGCGTGCACCAGCCCGCCGTAGTCCAGCTCCACGAGCGAACGCGGATGGAATTCCTCGAGCCAGCGCCCCACATCTACCAGGCCGTCGATCAAGGGCCCCTCTTCCAGGGCGTCCCGCAGCGTCCGCAGGCCCCGGGCGACCCGCCGCCGCGCCTGCACCATCGGCGTCCGGTAACGCAGCACCGGCTCCCGCTCACCCTTGGTGTACTCCCGCTCGCCGTCGGAGAACAGCACGAACCAGCGGACCGGGACGTGCCAGGCGGCCCCGCGGATCCAGGGCCGGGCATCCGGGTTGCGCTCCCGCCACTGCTCGTAGTCGGTGGCCGCCTGCCGGCGCACCACCGGGGGCAGCGCCGCGTCCAGCACCGAGGCCGGCAGCAGCTCGTCCAGCGACTCCAGGGCCTGCCAGCCGCGCAGCCGGGTGCGCCAGGGGCAGACGCAGGTCACCTCGTTCACCACGGCGATGAAGGCGTCCGCGCTCTCGTGGACCGGCACCGGCACCGGCGGGGTGGGCAGCAGATCCGCCAGGGCCCGCCGCTGCTCGTCCTGGGCGGTAGGGGTCTTCGCCCGCTTGGCATAGCGGGCCCAGTGGGAGCGCTCCGGCTCGGGGAACGCAGCCAGCGGCTCGTAGACCCGTAGATATGCCATGTACGGGACCTTCACCGACGACGCCAGGGCCACGCCCGCTCCTTCAAAGGGGAAGTCCACCACCGGGAGGTCCCGAGGGCCCCGCCGGCCTGCGATACGACCAGATCGTCCCATGCCCGTCCCCCGGGAGAGGGTGATCCTCGGCACCCGACCGATCAACCGGCCGCGCAGGTCTTACGCTCTTTTCAACCGGCCCTCCCCACCCGAAGGAGGGCGTCCTTCGCGACTTATGGGAGTCACCACAGTGACTGACGTACGTCCGGCCTCCGCCGGCACCGACGGCGGCGTTCTGCACACCCTGTTCCGGTCGGAGCAGGGGGGCCATGAGCAGGTCGTTCTCTGCCAGGACCGTGCCAGCGGCCTCAAGGCCGTGATCGCCATCCACAGCACCGCCCTGGGCCCCGCCCTCGGTGGTACCCGCTTCCATGCCTACGCCTCCGAAGAGGAGGCCGTGCTGGACGCCCTGAACCTGGCGCGCGGCATGTCCTACAAGAACGCCCTGGCCGGGCTGGACCACGGCGGCGGTAAAGCCGTGATCATCGGTGACCCCGACCTGATCAAGAGCGAGGAACTCCTGCTCGCCTACGGCCGGTTCGTGGCCTCCCTCGGGGGCCGCTATGTCACCGCGTGCGACGTCGGCACGTACGTCGCCGACATGGACGTCGTCGCCCGTACGAACAAGTGGACCACCGGCCGCTCCCCCGCCAACGGCGGCGCCGGCGACTCCTCCGTCCTGACCGCCTACGGCGTCTTCCAGGGCATGCGCGCCTCGGCCCAGCACGCCTGGGGCGACCCGACGCTGCGCGGCCGCAAGGTGGGCATCGCGGGCGTCGGCAAGGTCGGCCACCTCCTCGTCGAGCACCTCCTCCAGGACGGTGCCGAGGTCGTGATCACGGACGTCAGGGCCGAGTCGGTGGACCGGGTCCGCGCCAAGTACCCGCAGGTCACCGCGGTCGCGGACACCGAGGCGCTGATCCGCACCGAGGGCCTGGACGTCTATGCGCCGTGTGCGCTGGGCGGTGCGCTGAGCGATGAGTCGCTGCCGGTACTGACCGCGAAGGTGGTCTGCGGCGCGGCCAACAACCAGCTCGCCCACCCCGGCGTCGAGAAGGATCTGTCCGACCGCGGCATCCTCTACGCCCCCGATTACGTCGTGAACGCGGGCGGGGTCATCCAGGTGGCCGACGAGCTGCACGGCTTCGACTTCGACCGCTGCAAGATCAAGGCGGCGAAGATCTTCGACACCACGCTGGCGATATTCGCTCGTGCGAAGGCCGACGGCATTCCGCCCGCCGCGGCCGCCGATCGCCTGGCCGAACAGCGGATGGCGGAGGCCCGGCGCGCCTGACGCGGCCGGAAATGGGCCTTGCCGGCCGGAAAGCGTGCCTTGCGCGGCCCGTCACGGGTGATCAGGGAGACATCCCTCACCACCCGTCGGCGGGTCGCCGTACAGGACAGGTTAAAATCGCAGTTGACCAGCGGGGACGGGGCACCTTGCCGGTCGTGCCGAGCGGCGGGTGATGCGGGCGACGTACCGCATGGCCGCGGAAGCAGGTACCGTTAAAGCCCTACGGGCCGGTCTCTCTGTCGAGAGCCCGCTCTGATCCATGAACGCGTGTCAAGACTCTGGGGCCACCGAGCCCCGTCATTGAGGGGGTCGACCCATGGGGCGCGGCCGGGCCAAGGCCAAGCAGACAAAGGTCGCCCGCCAGCTGAAGTACAGCAGCGGTGGGACGGATCTCTCACGACTGGCCGACGAGCTGGGTGCAACGCAGTCGAACCAGCAGCCTCCGAACGGAGAGCCGTTCGAGGATGACGAGGACGACGACCCGTACGCACGGTACGCAGAGCTGTACAACGACGACGAAGAGGACGAGGGCGACTCGTCGGACCAGCGTCGTCGCGCTTGAGTCTCTGCGCTCGCGGCACCCATAACAGCATCACGGACCCGGTCCCGGGCATACCCGGACCGGGTTCTGTGCTGCCCGGATGCCTGTCCGGATGACCGTGGGCGGGCCCGCCGCACGGACCGCTGTCCGTGCGGGCGGCACCTCCCCTGGCCCGGTCGCGGACCAGGGGGACGGCTCGGTCCGTCAGCTCGCGTAGTCACCGGTCAGGGTCACTGCCTCGGCGTGGTCACCGCGCTCAACGATCTCACCGCTGACCCAGGCGTCCACACCGCGGTCGGCGAGGGTGGTCAGGGCGGCCTCCACCGAACCCTGCGGGACCACGGCGATCATGCCGACGCCCATGTTCAGGGTCTTCTCCAGCTCCCCGCGCTCGACCGAGCCGGCCGAGCCGACCAGGTCGAAGACCGGGCCCGGGGTCCAGGTGGCACGGTCGACCGTGGCGTGCAGACCGTCCGGGATCACCCGGGCGAGGTTGTTGGCCAGACCGCCGCCGGTGATGTGCGAGAAGGCGTGCACCTCGGTCGTACGGGTCAGCGCCAGGCAGTCCAGCGAGTAGATCTTGGTGGGCTCCAGGAGCTCCTCGCCCAGGGTGCGGCCGAATTCCGGGACCTCCCGGTCCAGGGCCATGCCCGCGCGGTCGAACAGCACATGACGGACCAGCGAGTACCCGTTCGAGTGAAGGCCGGAGGACGCCATGGCGATCACCGCGTCCCCCGTACGGATGCGATCCGCGCCCAGGACCCGGTCCGCCTCGACGACGCCCGTACCGGCACCGGCGACATCGAACTCGTCCGCGCCCAGCAGCCCCGGGTGCTCCGCGGTCTCGCCGCCGACCAGCGCGCAGCCGGCCAGCACACAGCCCTCGGCGATGCCCTTGACGATCGCGGCGACCCGCTCCGGGTAGACCTTGCCCACGCAGATGTAGTCGGTCATGAACAGCGGTTCGGCGCCGCAGACGACCAGGTCGTCGACGACCATGCCGACGAGGTCGTGGCCGATGCTGTCGTAGACGCCCATCTTGCGGGCGATGTCGACCTTCGTGCCGACGCCGTCGGTGGCGGAGGCCAGCAGCGGGCGCTCGTACCGCTTCAGCGCCGAGGCGTCGAAGAGGCCGGCGAAGCCGCCGAGCCCGCCGACGACCTCGGGGCGGGTGGCCTTCTTCACCCACTCCTTCATCAGGTCCACGGCGCGGTCGCCGGCTTCGATGTCGACGCCCGCGCTCGCGTAGCTGGCACCAGTGCCCGCGTGCGGAGCACGCTCAGATGATTCAGCGGACATGCTGAGAACCTTCGTGTCGTGTGTGTACGAGCTCTACGGGCGACGCAGCGCGTCGGCGCCGCCGACCCCGGCCGTGAGCGTCTGGACGCCGTCCACGTCGGACTTCGCCGGTGCCTTGGTCTCCGACTCCAGGAGGTGCTTGCCCAGCAGCTCCGGGTCGGGCAGCTCCATCGGGTACTCGCCGTCGAAGCAGGCGCGGCACAGGTTCGGCTTGTCGATCGTGGTCGCCTCGATCATGCCGTCGATGGAGATGTAGGCGAGGGAATCGGCGCCCAGCGACTTGCCGATCTCCGCCACGCTCAGCCCGTTGGCGATCAGCTCCGCGCGGGTGGCGAAGTCGATGCCGAAGAAGCACGGCCACTTGATCGGCGGGGACGAGATCCGGATGTGGACCTCGGCGGCGCCGGCCTCGCGCAGCATCCGGACGAGGGCGCGCTGGGTGTTGCCGCGGACGATCGAGTCGTCGACGACCACCAGGCGCTTGCCGCGGATGACTTCCTTGAGCGGGTTGAGCTTGAGGCGGATACCGAGCTGGCGGATGGTCTGCGAGGGCTGGATGAAGGTCCGGCCGACGTAGGAGTTCTTGACCAGGCCGGAGCCGTAGGGGATGCCGCTGGCCTCGGCGTAGCCGACCGCGGCGGGGGTGCCGGACTCCGGGGTCGCTATCACCAGGTCCGCGTCGGCCGGCGCCTCGGCGGCCAGCTTGCGGCCCATCTCCACGCGGGAGAGGTACACATTGCGGCCGGCGATGTCGGTGTCCGGGCGGGCCAGGTAGACGTACTCGAAGACACAGCCCTTGGGGCGGGCCTCGGCGAAGCGGGTGCTGCGCAGGCCGTCCTCGTCGATGGCGACCATCTCGCCGGGCTCGATCTCCCGGATGAAGCTGGCGCCGCAGATGTCGAGGGCGGCGGACTCGGAGGCCACCACCCAGCCGCGCTCCAGGCGGCCGAGGACCAGCGGGCGGATGCCCTGCGGGTCGCGGGCGGCATAGAGCGTGTGCTCGTCCATGAAGCAGAGCGAGAAGGCGCCCTTGACCTTCGGCAGGACGCGCGGGGCGGCCTCCTCGACGGTCAGCGGCTTGCCCTCCTCGTCGACCTGGCCGGCCAGCAGCGCCGTCACCAGGTCGGTGTCGTTGGTGGCCGCGACCTGGGTCGCGCGGCCGCCCTCGCGGGGCAGCGCGGCAACCAGATCCGCCAGCTCGGCGGTGTTGACCAGGTTGCCGTTGTGGCCGAGCGCGATCGAGCCGTGCGCGGTCGCACGGAACGTCGGCTGGGCGTTCTCCCACACCGAGGCACCGGTGGTGGAGTAGCGGGCATGGCCCACGGCGATATGGCCCTGGAGGGAGCCGAGCGAAGTCTCGTCGAAGACCTGGGAAACCAGGCCCATGTCCTTGAAGACGAGGATCTGGGAGCCGTTGCTCACCGCGATGCCCGCGGACTCCTGTCCACGGTGCTGCAGCGCATACAGCCCGAAATAGGTGAGTTTGGCGACCTCTTCACCCGGAGCCCAGACACCGAAGACGCCGCAAGCGTCCTGGGGGCCCTTCTCGCCGGGGAGCAGGTCGTGGTTGAGTCGTCCGTCACCACGTGGCACGGCACCGAGTCTAGGGCAGGTCGCGCATTCATCCGAACCGGGGATGGCCGCTGAACTGGATGAGTGCATGAACGAGGGGGCGCGCGGCCTGACGTGCCCACGCCCCGCGGCGGGCGGCTCACCACCCGCGCGCGCCTCGGATCCCTTGGCTCACCTGGTGTGCCGCCGGGTGTGGAGCCCGCCACGCGAACCGCGTGGATCTTGCGGCGCGGGGGCGCGTCCCGCCCCGTGTGAGATGCGCGACGCCACCGCGGACGCCGTCGGGGGGAGGTCCCGAGGCTGCCGCCCGCTTCGGGTGCCGGTGCCGGACCCGCCGCCGTCAGCTCAGCACGGGCAGATATCCGCCGATATCCGCCCGCTCGCCACTGGCGCTGACCGCCGCCGCGTCCAGCGCCTCGGCCCAGGACGTACGGCCGGTGGCGAGCCGGATCCAGGTCAGCGGGTCGGTCTCGACCACGTTCGGCGGGGTACCGCGGGTGTGCTTGGGGCCCGCCACGCACTGCACCACGGCGAACGGCGGAATCCGCAGCTCCACCGAACCGCCGGGGGCCCGGTCCGCCAGGACGTCGGCCAGCAGGCGGGTGGTGGTGGCCAGGGCCTGGCGGTCGAAGGGGATCTCCAGGCCGGTCGCCGCCGCGAGGTCGTCGGTGTGCACGACGAGTTCGAGACAGCGGGTGACGAGGAAGTCGGCCAGCGGCATCGCGCCGGGCAGGACCGGCAGCAGCCGGTCGTCCGGCTCCGGCGCGACGGCCTCGGCGAACTGCGCGGCGGTGCGCTCCAGCAGTTCCACGGGGTCGTGTGCGTCGGCCAGGGCGCGGGTGCGCGCGTCGACGTCGGAGGCGCGCGGGGCTGCCGCCGCCGGCCACTCCAGCAGGGTGGCCTCCGCCCGCACCGGCACCGGCCCCTCAAGACCGCGCGCCACGCTCCCCACGGCCATGGACAGATGCGCCACCAGCTCGCGCACCGTCCAGTCACCGAGCCGGGTCGGCAGCGCCAACTGGCCGGGGGCCAGGGCGCGTACGGCCTGCTGGACGTGGGCGAGCTGGGCCGTGACGGCGCCACGGGTCTTCTTCGGGTCGTACCGGCGGGGGCGCGGCTTCCGGGCGGCAGGATGCATATCCGTCAGCCTACGAGGCGGCACCGACAGGGGCTGCCGGATGCGCGAGGCGGGCGGCGGGGCGCCCGGCGCTCAGCTCACCGGTGCCGTCCGCGGTACCCCGGGCTCGAAGGTCTCGCCGTTGCGCGGGACGCCGACGCCCTGCCAGGTGAACGGGACACCCTGGGCGGTGACCGGGTCGGCGCCGTCCATGAGCTGGAAGTGGACGTGCGGCTCGCTGCTGTTGCCGGAGTCGCCGCACTGGCCGAGGGTTTCTCCGGCCCGCACCCGGTCGCCCGTACGGACGGTGAGCGAACCGCGGCGGAGATGGGCGTAGAGCGCGTACACGCCGTCGCCCAGGTCGAGGATCACATGGTTGCCGAGCAGCCGGCGGGCGCCGCCGAGCGTGCGGGCCGGGCCCTCCAGGGCGAGCAGGTAGACGGCCGCGGGCCAGGACGTGCGGCTGAGATGGTCGCGACTGGCGTCCTCGGCACGGACGACGGTGGCGTCGGCGACGGCGAGCAGGGGCGCGCCGAAGGCCGGGAACTCCTCGTTGCGGCGGACCAGGGGCCACCAGCCGAAGCCGGGCCGGGAGTCCTGCTCCGGTTCCGCCACGATGTCGATCGCGTACGCCTGCCCGTAGGCCCGGGTGCCATGGCTGGGGACCTTGTCGGCGGGGCTGTTGAGAGCCTTCCAGCGGCCGGTGACCGGAGCGGTGACCGCCACCGGCTCGCGGACCGGGCCCGTGGCGCCGCCCCCCTCCGCGCGGGCCGCCCGGCGGTTCACCCCGAATCCGATCAGTATCCAGAGGATCAGCGGGACCCAGCCCCACCCATACGGAATGTCGACGAAGAAGCTCGCGACGAAGATCACGAGGAAGCTCAGCAGGCAGGCGCGTGCGGCGTTCCTGGCGAGCTTGCGTTCAGTGGTGGACTTCATTCCGTCTCCCCCGTGAGGTCGTGTGGCCGGGCGTCAGCGCCCGGCGGCGGTCAGCATCACCAGCAGCGGTACGACGCGGTCGGCGGGTACCTCGTAGCGGCCGCGGGCGGCCGTGTGCAGCCAGCCGGCGGCGGTCAGTTGCCGCAGGTGGTGGTAGATCTGGCCGGTGGTCCCGGTGCCGTCGAGCTCGGTGAGTTCGGCGGCGGTGCAGCGGCCGCCGAGGATCTCGCGCAGCAGCCGCAGCCGTACGGGCTGGCCGAGGGCCGCGAACGACTCGGCGGCCGCGGCCCAGTCGCGCTCCAGCACGGTGTCGGTGACCAGGCCGTACTGCCACTCGTAGCGCTGCCCCGCCGGAATCCGTACGGCACCGGTGAAGAGCACTCCGCCGTTGTCGGCCCCCAGTTCGGCGAGCTGCGACTTCAGGCCCCGCAGGGCCCACAGCTCGTCATCGGGCTCGCGCTCGGGCGGAGGTGCCGGCCGGCCGGCCTCCAGGACGGCCAGCCGTCGCTCCAGCTCGGCCACCCGCTGCTCCAGATCCATGGTGAGAGATTACGTAATTACGTAATCTCTGGCAATGGCGCGCCCCACCACGGAAAGCGGCGACGGCCCGCCCCCTGGTGGGGACGGGCCGTCGGACCGTCATACGGGGCGGAGTGCACCGCCCGCCCGGCCTCAGGCGATCAGGCCCGGGATCGTCGCCTCGTGCGACTCCTTCAGCTCGCTCAGCGGGATGCTGAACTGCCCCTGGACGTCGATCTCCGCGCCGTCGATCACACCGATGCGGGTGGCCGGCAGCCCCCGGGCACCGCACATGTCCGTGAAGCGGAGCTCCTCGCTGCGGGGGACGGCGACGACCGCACGGCCCGCCGACTCCGAGAACAGCAGGACGAAGGGGTCCAGCCCGTCGGGAACGACGAGGCGGGCGCCCTTGCCGCCGCGCAGGCAGGACTCCACCAGCGCCTGGATCAGACCGCCGTCGGAGAGGTCGTGCGCGGCGTCGATCATGCCGTCACGGGAGGCCGAGATCAGCACCTCCGCCAGCAGCCGCTCACGCTCCAGGTCCACCTTCGGCGGCAGACCGCCGAGGTGGTCGTGCACGACCTGCGACCACGCCGAGCCGCCGAGCTCCTCGCGGGTGTCACCCAGGAGGTAGACCAGCTGGCCCTCTTCCGCGAAGGCGATCGGCGTACGGCGGTTCACATCGTCGATGACACCGAGCACCGCGACGACCGGGGTCGGGTGGATCGCCACCTCGCCGGTCTGGTTGTAGAGCGAGACATTGCCGCCGGTGACGGGCGTGCCCAGGGTCTGGCAGGCGTCGGCGAGACCACGGGTGGCCTCGGCGAACTGCCACATCACGGCCGGGTCCTCGGGCGAACCGAAGTTCAGACAGTCGGAGACCGCCAGCGGCTTGGCACCGGACGCGGCGACATTGCGGTACGCCTCGGCCAGCGCCAGCTGCGCGCCCGTGTAAGGGTCGAGCTTGGCGTAGCGCCCGTTGCCGTCGGTGGCGAGGGCGACACCGAGGTTGCTGTCCGGGTCGATGCGGACCATACCGGCGTCCTCCGGCTGCGCGAGGACGGTGTTGCCCTGCACGAACCGGTCGTACTGGTCGGTGATCCACGCCTTGGATGCCTGGTTGGGCGAGGCCACCAGCCGCAGGACCTGCGCCCGCAGTTCCTCCGCGTTCGCCGGGCGGGCCAGCTTGGCGGCGTCGTCGGCCTGGAGGGCGTCCTGCCAGTCGGGGCGGGCGTACGGGCGCTCGTAGACCGGGCCCTCGTGGGCGACGGTGCGCGGTGGCACGTCCACGATCTGCTCGCCGTGCCAGAAGATCTCCAGCTGGGAGCCGTCCGTCACCTCACCGATGACGGTCGCGATGACATCCCACTTCTCGCAGATCTCCAGGAAGCGGTCGACCTTCCCGGGCTCGACGATCGCGCACATGCGCTCCTGGGACTCGCTCATGAGGATTTCCTCGGGCGAGAGAGAGGAGTCGCGCAGCGGCACGGTGTCCAGCTCGACGCGCATACCGCCGGAGCCGGCCGAGGCGAGCTCGCTGGTGGCGCAGGACAGCCCGGCGCCGCCGAGGTCCTGGATGCCGTCGACCAGGTCTTCCTTGAAGATCTCCAGGGTGCACTCGATGAGCAGCTTCTCCTGGAAGGGGTCACCGACCTGGACGGCGGGGCGCTTGGCGGGCTTGGAGTCGTCGAAGGTCTCCGAGGCCAGCACGGAGACGCCGCCGATGCCGTCGCCGCCGGTGCGGGCGCCGTAGAGGATGACCTTGTTGCCCGCGCCGGACGCCTTGGCGAGGTGGATGTCCTCGTGCTTCATGACGCCGATGCAGCCGGCGTTGACCAGCGGGTTGCCCTGGTAGCAGGAGTCGAAGACGACCTCGCCGCCGATGTTGGGCAGACCCAGGCAGTTGCCGTAGCCGCCGATGCCGGCCACCACGCCCGGCAGGACGCGCTTGGTGTCGGGGTGGTCGGCGGCGCCGAACCGCAGCGGGTCGACGACGGCGACCGGGCGGGCACCCATGGCCAGGATGTCGCGGACGATCCCGCCGACGCCGGTGGCCGCGCCCTGGTAGGGCTCGATGTACGAGGGGTGGTTGTGGGACTCCACCTTGAAGGTGACGGCGTAGCCCTGGCCGACGTCGACGACACCGGCGTTCTCACCGATGCCGACGAGCAGTGCGTCGTTCTCGGGGGCCTTCTCACCGAACTGCTTCAGATGGACCTTGCTGCTCTTGTAGGAGCAGTGCTCGGACCACATGACCGAATACATGGCGAGTTCGGCGCCGGTGGGACGGCGGCCGAGAATCTCCCGGATGCGCTGGTACTCGTCCTGCTTCAGGCCGAGTTCGGCCCACGGCTGGTCGGTGTCCGGCGTCTCGGCTGCGTGCTTGACGGTGTCGAGAGTCATGCGTTGACCAGCTTCTTCAGGATCGAGGTGAAGAATCCGAGGCCGTCGGTACGGCCCGTACCGATCAGCGGCTCCACGGCGTGCTCGGGGTGCGGCATGAGGCCGACGACATTGCCCGCCTCATTGGTGATGCCGGCGATATCGCGGAGCGAACCGTTGGGGTTGCCGTCCAGGTAGCGGAAGGCGACCCGGCCCTCGGCCTCCAGCATGTCGAGCGTGCGCTCGTCGGCGACGTACCGGCCGTCGATGTTCTTCAGCGGAACGCTGATCTCTTGGCCGGAGGTGTAGTCCACGGTCCAGGAAGTCTCCGCGTTCTCCACCCGCAGCTTCTGGTCGCGGCAGATGAAGTGCAGATGGTTGTTGCGCAGCATGGCGCCGGGCAGCAGGTGGCTCTCGGTGAGCACCTGGAAGCCATTGCAGATACCCAGGACCGGCATACCGGCCTTGGCCTGCTCGATAACGGACTCCATCACCGGCGAGAAACGGGAGATGGCCCCGGCCCGCAGATAGTCGCCGTACGAGAAGCCACCGGGCAGCACCACGGCGTCGACCTGCTTGAGGTCCTTGTCGCGGTGCCACAGCGGCACCGCTTCGGCGCCGGCCAGCCGGACCGCGCGCTGGGTGTCGCGGTCGTCGAGCGTGCCGGGGAAGGTAATGACTCCGATCCGCGAGGTCATGAGTCGACCCGCACGGTGAAGTCTTCGATGACGGTGTTGGCGAGGAAGGTCTCGGCCATCTCATGGATGCGAGCGAGGGCGGCTTCGTCGACCGGACCCTCCACCTCAAGTTCGAAACGCTTGCCCTGACGGACGTCGGCGATCCCCTCGAAGCCCAGGCGTGGCAGTGCGCGCTGCACCGCCTGCCCCTGCGGGTCGAGGATCTCCGGCTTGAGCATGACGTCGACTACGACGCGTGCCACTGGCACTCCCGGTGGTGTGGTGCGTAAGGCGGTGTCCTCACAGTACCGTGTTCGAAAATCTACGCGCATAGATATACAGTGCGCCGGATCACGGTCAGGTATCGGCAGGAGTGCACCGCAGGAAAAATCCTCGAAAAGATCCGGGGTCCGGATTGCGGGAAGACACGCTGACAAAATTAACTGGGCTTCACAATGCAATGCCCATCGCTGTACAAATGAAAAAGCATTGATCCCAATCAGCCGGATCCGGAGCATCACCCCATGTCAACAAGGGGTTGCTCCCCGAAAGGACCGATATCCGTGGCGCAGCGCGTAGTAGTAACGCTCTCCGATGACATCGACGGAGGAGAAGCCGCAGAGACGGTCACCTTCGGATTGGACGGGAAGTCGTACGAGATCGACCTCAATCCCGCCAATGCGAAGAAACTGCGCGGTGCCCTCGCCCCGTTCGTCGAGGCCGGCCGCAAGCGGGCCAAGTCCGGCAAGGCCTACCACCGGACCGCGGTGAACCCCGACCCCGCGGCCGTCCGCGCCTGGGCCCGCTCCAACCAGATGGACGTCCCGCCGCGCGGCCGGATCCCGAAGAAGGTCTACGAGGCCTTCAACGCCGCCAATCACTGACGGAGTTGCCGGCATCACTCGGCCCGCGCGCAGCCGACTTGCACAGCACCCCTACTGATCAGCTAGAGTCTGGAGCACGCCGAGGGGCGAGGCCGAAAGGCCGGACCTCACGGAGTCACGCGGGTGTAGCTCAGTAGTAGAGCGCCCCCTTTCCAAGGGGGAGGCGCAGTGTGCAATCCCTGTCACCCGCTCTGACTGCTCGACCTTCCTAAAGGATCAGGTAGAGTAGCTGTCGCGCCGCTCGGTGAAAGCCGAGTGGATGCCTGCGGACGTAGCTCAGTTGGTAGAGCGCAACCTTGCCAAGGTTGAGGTCGCGAGTTCGAGCCTCGTCGTCCGCTCAGATAAAGAAGGCCCCGGTCATTGCGACCGGGGCCTTCTTTCTGTGTCATCACCTCTCCCCCTTCCCTGCTTCCGCGCGGAGGCAACTGACATTTGTCATCAGCTGCGATGACAGCCCGCACTGCCCGGAACCTTGATCCGGCGGAACGCTGGTCTCATGAACATCGGGGAGAAAACCATCGGGGGTGTCGGCCGCGGCGGCGCGCGAAGCGCCGGTTCCGGGGTCGATGTGATCGAAGTCACCGGCCTGCGCAGGAGCTACGGCGCCGGCGGCCGGCGCACGAGCGGTCCGCGGGACCGTGGCGAGGAGAAGGCGCGGAGCGGGCAGCGGAGCTTCGAGGCCGTGCGCGGTATCGACTTCTCCGTCGAGCGCGGGGAGCTGTTCGCGCTTCTGGGGACCAACGGGGCGGGCAAGACCTCCACGCTCGAACTGCTGGAGGGCCTGGCCCTGCCCACGGCCGGGCGGGTCCGGATCCTTGGCCATGACCCGTTCCGGGAGCGGCGCAAGGTGCGGCCCCGGGTGGGCGTCATGCTCCAGGAGGGCGGCTTCCCCGCCGAGCTGACGCCCGCGGAGACCGTGCGGATGTGGGCGGGGTGCACCAGCGGGGCGCGCCCGGTCGACGAAGCGCTCGGCTCCGTGGGGCTGGAGCGGCGCAGGGATGTGCGGGTCAAGCAGCTGTCCGGTGGCGAGCGCCGGCGGCTGGATCTCGCTCTGGCGCTGCTGGGGAGGCCCGAGGTGCTGTTCCTGGACGAGCCGACGACCGGGCTGGACACCGAAGCGCGCCATGCCACGTGGGAATTGGTCCGTGAGCTGCGGGACTCCGGGACCACGATCGTGCTGACCACGCACTATCTCGAAGAGGCCGAGGAGCTGGCGGACCGGCTGGCGATCTTGCACGAGGGGCGGATCGCGGCGGCGGGTCATGTCGCGGACGTGGTCGCCGCACACCCTTCGCACATCTCCTTCGAGCTGCCCACCGGATTCCATCTCGGTGATCTCCCGCCGCTGGGCGAACTGGGCGTCCTCGGCCATGAGACGGACGGGCGCACGGTCCGGCTGCGGACGGACGAGCTGCAGCGGGCCGCGACCGGCGTCCTGGTCTGGGCGCGGGACAAGGGGATAGCGCTGGCCAATCTGGATGTCAGGTCCGCGTCTCTGGAAGAGGCATTTCTGCACATCGCAAAGGGGCTGGAGAACTCATGAGGGCAAGCGTGCGGGAAGCCGGCGGTATCGAGCGCGCCGGATCACCCGGGGAGACCGGCGCCGCGGGGCGTCTCCTCGCCCTGGGGCGGGCCGAGTTGACCCTTCTCGGCCGCAACAAGACCGCGCTGACGACCTCGCTGATCATCCCGGTCGCCCTGGCGTTCGCCATGAAGGGGGCGGTCGAGAACATGGTGGCCGGCACCGGGCTGTCGATCGGCTCGGCGCTGTTGCCCGCGACCCTCGGATACGTCCTGGTCTTCGCCGTCTACTCCAGCCTCACCGGCTCGTACACCGCGCGGCGTGAAGAACTGGTCCTGAAGCGGCTGCGTACCGGTGAGCTGCGGGATCTGGAAATACTGGCGGGCACCGCGCTGCCGGCGGTACTGCTGGGGCTGGTGCAGTGTGTCCTGCTGGTGGTCCTGGGCGGCGTGCTCCTGGACGCCGGAATGCCCACCGCGCCGCATCTCCTGATCGCCGGTGTGGTGCTCGGCATGGCCGCGACCGTGGGGTTCGCCGCGGCGTCCTCCGTTCTCGCCAAGTCGGCCGAGGCCGCTCAGCTCGCCGTGCTCCCCTTCATGATGGTGTCGCTGGCGGGGTCCGGGATGGTCGTCCCGCTGGACATCCTTCCGGAGCGGGTGGCCTCCGTGCTCGAACTGCTCCCGCTGTCACCGGCGATGGAGCTGATACGGGCCGGCTGGACCGGGGGCGCGGGCCTCAAGGAGACGGTGGGGCAGCTGATCACCGGCTTGGTCTGGACGGGGCTCGCGTTGTTTGCTGTCCAGCGGTGGTTCCGCTGGGAGCCGAGGCGCTAGGCGATCGGGACGACGGGGGCGGCAGCGGATGATCGGCAAGCTACGGGCGATGTGGCGGCGGCGGGGCCAGATGGCCATGATCGACGCCTATTTCCGGGGCAGTCTGTACCTCCTCCCCTGGCTTCCCGTGCTCAGCGGGATGGCGCCCGTCATGGGCAGGGCGGGCGGCAGCCCACTGCCGGTCACCTTGGCCGGTGTGGCCATGGGGCTGAATGTGGCTCAGGCCGGGCTCGCGGTACCGCTGTTGAACCGGGCGGTGAACCGCTATCTGGATCGGGGGGCGACGCCGCGCACCCTGTTGCTGGTCTCGGGGGTGCTGACCCTCGTCGCCGAGGTCGCGCTGTTCGCGCTGGTCACCGTCCACGGTCCGGCCGACAAGGACGGTGTGGGTTCGATAGGGCTGGCGATCGGCGCGACCCTCACACCGTTCTTCATGGCCCACAGCCTGGTGGTGTCCAAGCGGAAGTTCCTGGCCGCGCTGGCCGGCAGCGCCGTCGCGGCCATGGCGCTGCTCTTCCTGCTCACGCATTCCTGGCTGAGCGCGGTGGGCATGGCGGTCCTGTTGCTCTTCGCCGGTATCTGGAGCTTCGGGCTGGCGCGGCCCACGGGCTGGCTGCTCGGCGTGATCTGGAAGCTGGATGCGGCCCGCGGCACCGAGACACGGCTCGCGGTCGCCGAGGAGCGGCTGAGGTTCAGCCGGGATCTGCACGATGTGATGGGCCGGAATCTGGCGGTGATCGCCCTCAAGGGCGAGCTGGCGGTCCAGCTGGCGCGACGGGAGCGGCCGGAGGCCGTGGAGCAGATGGTGGAGGTGCAGCGGATCGCCCAGGAGGCCCAGCGGGAGGTCCGGGAGGTGGTGCGCGGCTATCGGAAGGCCGATCTCCAGGCGGAGTTGGCGGGGGCCCGTTCCATACTGCGGGCGGCCGGGGTGGACTGCCGTATCGAGGGCGAGGAGGGGGCGCGGCTGTCGCCGGAGGTGGAGTCGGCGCTCGGCTGGGTCGTCCGTGAGGGCACCACGAACGTCCTGCGGCATGCGGTGGAGGTGCGGAGCTGTGCGGTGCGGACCCGGATCGATCCGCAGCGCTCGGTGCTCGTGATGACCATGGAGAACGACGGGGTCACCCACCCGCCGGACGAGACGGTCACCGGATCGGCCCCCGGCAGCGGCCTCAAGGGGCTCCGGGAACGCCTCCGCCCCTTGGGCGGGAGCCTTACGTCGGGCCGGGTCCCGAACGGCGGCTTCCGGCTGACGGTCGAACTCCCGATGGGGGCGGCGAGTGGATAGCGCAGGCTGGGCGGGAGCCTGCGGGGAGCGGTCCGTGGTGGAGAGAGGCGGGGCGGGGAGCCTGCGGGGAGCGGTCCGTGGTGGGGAGAGGCCGGGTGGGGAGCGTGCCGGGGGCCAGGGTGGAGGGAGAGGCGGGGTGGCGGAGTGAGTGAGCGGGCGATCCGGGTGCTGCTGGCGGATGACGAGCATCTGATCCGTGGGGCGCTGGCGGCGCTGTTGTCGCTGGAGGACGATCTGCTGGTGGTGGCCGAGGCGGCGACGGGGCCGGAGGCACGGGCGATGGCGCGGGCGCATGAGCCGGATGTGGCGGTGCTGGATCTCCAGATGCCGGGGACGGACGGTGTGGCGGTGGCCACATCGTTGCGGGGCGAGGTGCCGGGGTGCCGGTCGATGATCGTGACGAGTCATGGGCGGCCGGGGCATCTGAAGCGGGCGCTGGAGGCCGGAGTGCGGGGGTTCGTACCGAAGACCGTGTCGGCGCAGCGGCTGGCGGAGATCATCCGCACGGTGCATGCCGGAAACCGTTATGTGGACCCGGAGTTGGCGGCGGACGCGATAAGCGCCGGGGAGTCGCCGTTGACGGTCCGGGAGGCGGAGGTACTGGAATGCGCCGAGGCCGGGGCGCCGGTCACGGAGATCGCGGCACGGGCATCGCTGTCGCCGGGGACGGTGCGGAACTATCTCTCGTCGGCGACCGCGAAGCTGGGTGCGGAGAACCGCCATGCGGCGGCGCGCCTCGCCCGCGAGCGGGGTTGGCTATAGTGGACCCCGCACCGCGCGGCGGCGCCTGATTCCAGGAGCTTTGCGCGGAGCCTGCGGACGTAGCTCAGTTGGTAGAGCGCAACCTTGCCAAGGTTGAGGTCGCGAGTTCGAGCCTCGTCGTCCGCTCAAGGAAGAAAGGACCCCGGTCGCTGACCGGGGTCCTTTCCGTTATGCCCAGCTGAGGCCGGTGAGGCGCTGGTATGCCTCGATGTACTTGGCGCGGGTGCTCTCCACGATCTCGTGCGGGAGGGCGGGCGGCGGCTCCTCGCCCGTACGGTCCCAGGCCGCGGCGGGAGAGGTCAGCCAGTCGCGCACGAACTGCTTGTCGAAGGACGGCTGGGCGCGGCCCGGCTGCCACAGGTCGGCCGGCCAGAAGCGCGAGGAGTCGGGCGTCAGGACCTCGTCGGCCAGGGTCAGCTGCCCCTCGGCGAAGCCGAACTCGAACTTGGTGTCCGCCAGGATGATGCCGCGCTCGCGGGCGATGTCGCGGGCCCGGCCGTAGACGGCGAGGGTGGTCTGCCGCAGCTCGGCGGCGACCTCGGTGCCGACCTGGTGGGCGACCTCCTCGTAGGAGACGTTCTCGTCGTGGTCGCCGACGGCGGCCTTGGTGGCCGGGGTGAAGATCGGCGCGGGGAGCTCGGAGCCGTCGACGAGACCCTCGGGGAGGGCCAGCCCACAGACCGTACGGGTCTGCCGGTACTCGGCCAGGCCGGAGCCGGTGAGGTAGCCGCGGGCCACGCACTCCACGGGGACCATGTCCAGCGACTTGCAGACCAGGGTGCGGCCCGCCCAGTCGGCGGGGGCGCCGGCCGGGACGTCGGTGCCGAGGACGTGGTGCGGGACCAGGTCGGAGAGCTGATCGAACCACCACAGGGACAGCTGGGTGAGGACGCGGCCCTTCTCCGGGATCTCGGTGGGCAGCACCCAGTCATAGACCGAGGTCCGGTCGCTGGCGACCATGACCAGGTCACCGGCGGCATTGCGGTAGAGGTCGCGCACCTTGCCGGTGTGGAGGTGGGTGAGCCCGGGGACCTCCACCGGCTCAGGCTTTTCTACAAAACCGGGCACGCTTCCTCCGCGTAGGTTGATCCAGGAGTCCTACCGATTCTCCCTCACGCACGCCGGAGGTGACGGACGGGGGCCGGGTGCGCCCCCGGAGTCCGGTGTCAGCCGGTGCGGCGGGTGCCCCGGCGGGCGATCAGCGCGAGGGTGGCCGCCGCCGGGACGACCGCGGCGAGCAGGATCGTGGCCGGGGAGAACCAGCCGGTGAGCAGGGTGATCGCGTAAGGGGTGCAGAAGCCCAGGTAGCACAGGGCCCAGAAGCGTGCGGTGAGGCGCGCCAGCCCGCCCGGGGGCGCCAGGGCGGCGACCTCGGTCAGGCCGTACGCCACGCAGAGGCCGTATCCGGCGCCGAGGACGGCGGCGGCGAGCAGGGCGAGGTCGGGGCGTATGCCGGCGACGGCGGAGGCGGCGAGGAGCAGGCCGAGGATGACGGCGGCGAGCCCGGCGACGGCGGTGGCGACGCGGTGCCGGGCGGCGAGGCGGCGGGCGAGCGGGGCGACGAGCAGTCCGGTGCCGGGCGGCGAGGCGGCGGGCGAGCGGGGCGACGAGCAGTCCGGTGCCGGGGGTGACGGCGGTGACGAGGCCGGCGTACACGGTCTGCCAGCCGGTGAGCCCGGCGTCGACGAGCCCGGGGAGGGTGGCGAGGGCGATGCTGGGGGCGACGAACACCCAGGGGGCGACCGGGGCGACCAGGCGGCGGAAGGCGGTGCCGGGGTCGGGGGCGGGGGTGGCTCGTGCTGTCGCGGATGCGTTGGTGCCCACCGGCGCCGCGCGCTCGCCCGTAGCGGATCCGGCCTGCCTGGCCCCCGCCCCGCGCCCCGCCGCCGTGGCCGTCGCCGTGCCCGCCGTGCCCGCCGTGCCCGCCGTACCCGCCGTACCCGCCGTGCCCGCCGTGCCCGCCGTGCCCGCCAACGGCCCGCCCGCTCGGGCGGTTTCCGGTGTGCGGGCCGCGGCGAGGGCGGCCGCCGCGGAGAGGACGAGGTGCGGGAGGTAGGCCGTGATCAGGGGTGCCGGGGCCCACTGGGCGATCAGTGCCGCCGCCGGTCCGCCGGTGGCGAAGCCCGCGGAGAGGAAGAGTCCCGAGCGGCGGGCCGCGGCACCGGCCGCGGAGACCGTGTCGTACGGCGGCGAGGACAGCTCCTTGATCCAGGCGCTGCCGGCACCGAGCAGGGCACCGGCGCCGATGCCGGTCAGAAAGCGGCCGGGCCACAGCAGACCGGTGACCGTCGCACCCGCCATCAGCAGCGCGGTCGCCAGCGCGGAGACCGCCAGCGCGCCGAACACCACGGGGCGGCGGCCCCGGCGGTCGGCGAGCGGGCCGCCCAGGAACAGTCCGGGGATCAGGCCGAGGACGTAGACGCCGAAGAGTGCGGTGGTGGTGGCCTCGGTCAGCCCGGGGCCGGAGTGGTAGGCGCCGAGCAGGGCGGAGAACTGGTTGGCGCTCCAGCCCGACGCGGTCATCACCCAACCGGTGCGCAGCCAGTGGCGGGGCGGAAGCGCGGGAGGGCCGGAGCGGAGACCCGCGCCGGAGGTTGCCGTGGTCGTCATGCCGGGCTTTCTACGGGCCGCGCGGGCCGCGGCGCCTCCCCCGTTCAGGAAGTGTGAACGGCCCCGGGCGCAGGCGCGGGCCGGAATTATCGTGGGGCGTATGGATCTGCGGCGGCTCTCCTCGTTCCTCGCCGTGGTCGAGGAGGGGCACTTCGGGCGGGCGGCGACCCGGCTGTTCCTGTCGCCCGCGGCGGTGACCGGCCATATTCAGCAACTGGAGCGGGAGTTCGGCACCCCGCTGCTGGAGCGGAGCCCCGTGGCACCGACCCCGGCCGGGCTACGGCTGGTCAGCCACGCCCGTACGCTGCTCGCCGCCGCCAACGCCGCCATGGACGATGTGGCGGACGTGGCCCAGGGGGCGGCGCCGCGGCGGCCGCTGCGGGTCGGCGTCATGGGCCACGGGTCGGCCGAGGTGACCCCGGCCGCGGTCAGCGCCTTCCGCCGGGCGCGCCCTGACGTCCCCTTGTCGCTGGTGCAGTTGACGTTCACCGAGCACTGCAGTGCGCTGCGCGAGGACCGGGTGGATGTGGCGTTCGTCCGTCCCGCCTTCCACTGCGAGGGGATCACCGTCGATGTGCTGACGACCGAGCAGCGGATCGTGGTGGTGTCCGCGGCGTCCTCGCTCGCGGACGCCGCGGACGAGGGGGTGCGGCGGGCGGACATCATCGACCTGCCGTATCTGCGGCTGCCGCCGCACACCCCGCGGCCCTTCACCGACTACCTGTACTTCGACGAGGGTGAACGGCGCAGCCCCGACTGGGCGTTGACGCCGCACGACTGTCTGACGAGCGTGGCGGCGGGGCGGGGTGCGGGTTCGGCGCTGAAGTCGTTCGCGCGCTACTACCCATGGCCGGGCACGGTGTACATACCGGTGCTGGACGCGCCGTGGGCGCAGAGTGTGCTGGCGACCCGGGAGAAGGACCCCGATCCGGAGGTGCGGATCTTCCGGGCGCTGACCGTGGCGCTGGCACGGGAGTGGGGACCGGCCGCCGCACGCTGAGGGCGCTCCTGCCATCCCTGGCGGTACGGCGGTGGGCTCAGTCGCGTTTGCAGATGCGGTCGAGGAGGTTGGCGGTGGCGCGCTGGACGCGCTGGTCGACGTGGCCGGGGCGGTCGAGGGCGGGTGACCAGGCGAAGGTGCCGGAGGCGAAGACCCAGGCGCCGCTGGGGGCGCGGTAGAGGGAGGTCTCCTGATGGCGGCGGGTGCCCTCGCTGTCGCGGTACGGGGAGTGGGCGAGCAGGATGCGTTCGGTGTGCTTGGGGAGGCTGGTGCGCGGGAAGTAGCGGTCGGCCTCACCGGCAACCAGGCCCGGGAGCTCATCGCCTTCGTGGGCGCCGGTGGCCTCCCACAGCCAGTGGCTGCCGTTGCGGACGACCAGGGGGGCCGGTTCGGGGACCCGGCCGGCGTACTGGATACCCATCAGCCGCTGTTCGGGGTCACCGTTCTCCCGCCAGAGCACGGGGCGGCCGGGACCTTGGCGTTTGCGGCAGTGGAGCAGGGAGTCCGGGCCCGAGGGCGACGGGGAGAGGTCGACCTGCCAGTACATGGTGTTGGCGGAGAGGAAGACCAGGGAGGTGCCGGTGTCCCGGGCGGCCTCGACCGTGCGGCGCATGGGCACCGACCAGTATTCGTCGTGGCCGGGGAAGACCAGGCCGCGGTAGCGGGACGGGTCGACCCGGCCGGCGTGCAGATCGCGGGCATCGGCGTAGGCGAGGTCGTAGCCGTAGCGCTCGGCCCAGCGGATGAAGTCGTAGGCGTGGCCGACATGCAGGGGCAGGCCGGCGCCGGCGTAGGGGCGGTCGAAGGAGACGGTGGTGGCGGCGTCCCGCTCACCGAGCAGCGCGCCCTTCTCGTCCCAGGCGTGGTAGAGGCTGGCGCCGGTGCGGCCGTCCTCCGGGTAGAGGTTGTACGCCTGCCAGGTGATGTCGGGCAGCAGCAGGAGGAGATCGGCGGGCTCGTGGTCGCGGACGGTGAAGGGGATGTGGGAGCGGTAGCGGCCGTCGGCGGTGGTGAGCACGGCGACATAGGCGCCGAGGTTCCAGAACGTGGGGACCTGGAGGCGCCAGGACAGCCACCAGTGATGGCAGGAGACCGTGCGCTCGGCGGCCAGCGGGGGCGGCTGGACGATGCCGGCCAGCCGCGGGCTGGTGGTGATCTTGGCGGCGCCGGTGCCGCCGTAGTGGCCGATGCGGTAGATGTCGATGCTGAACGGCTGGGGCGGGTCGACCGAGACCCGGAAGTCGATGGCCTCGCCGGGGGCCACCGCGCCGGGGCCGGCGAAGCCCTTGATCTGGCGGTGGACGTCATCGGCGGTGCGCGGGCCGTTGTGCTTGTGGGGTGCGGGCACGCCCATATCGCCCTGGGCGACGGCGGGGTCGACGTACCAGGGGATGATGCGGCCGGAGTCGAAGTAGTTCTCGCTGCCGCGCAGCCAGGGCAGCGGGCCCTGCCCGAACGGGTCCGTGACCGCGTGGGCGAGGGCGCCCGACTCCCAGCGCCTGATCTGATCCGTCGCCACCTTCCACTCCCCTCCCGCGTCCCCCATCGGCCGCGGCCCCTCGGGCCGGTGCTGCGCCGGCGGGACCAACCCGGCCGGCCGTCCCCCAGCACATCACATTACGCACCCACTCCGTCACCCTTCGTCGTGAATTTAGATGCAACCGCCCCCGAAATGCGAACTGGAAGGGAACATTCAGCCGATGGAGCGAGCGGCCCGGGACGCCCCGGCGCTCCGCCGGCCGCCGCGGACGGGTGTCATACCAGTCGGACCGGCTTTTCCGGACGTACGCCGATCGTCGTCAGCCAGCCGCGCAGCGGCTCCGCATCGCCGTCGTCGACCAGGCTGAGCACCGGGCGGCCGAGGTCGGAGCGGCGGGCGCCGTCGACCAGCAGCGCCGGGCCGTCGAGCCAGTCCAGGCCCGGGGTGGCACCGGCGGTGTCGACGGCGGCGCAGCAGACCATGGCGGTGACATGGTCGGCGAGCAGCTCGCGGCCCGTACGGGGCGGCTGGAGCGGGAACAGCGGGAGGCCGCCCTCGGCCATGCCGTCGCCCCAGGCCACACCGATGGCGGCGTCCTGCTGCGAGGTGCCGCGGGCGGCCTGGCGGGCCGCCTCCTCCCGCTCCTCGCGCTCGACCTCCGCGCCCAGCCGGGCGGCGACGAGATCGCCCGCGCACGCGTCATGGGCGAGCCGGTCGATGACGCGGGCCAGGGTCGGGCCGGGGGCCGGGGCGGGCGGCTGCTCGTCGCGGCGGCCCATGGCGGGCTCGTCAGCGGGCGGTCCCATGGCGGGCTCGTCGGCGGGCGGCCCCATGGCGGGCTCGTCAGCGGGCGGGCGCTCCGGCGGGTGGTGGCCGGGCGTACGGGCGGCGGTGCGGGCGTACGAGAGGGGCGGGGCGGCGGGGGCCGGGTCCTGGGCCGGGGCCGCCGGTGCGGGCGGGGCCACCGGGAGCGCGGTCGCCGGGAGGTTGTCGAGTACGCGGTGGAGGCGGGCGGCCTCCAGGCGCCACTTCCGGTCCACGACCTCTTCCGGGTACTGGTTCCAGCCGACCGGTGACCAGTCGGGCCCCGGCTCGGACGGGCCGCCGTGGAAGAGACGGGCGGCCAGCAGCGAGGCGGCGCGGTCGATGGCGCCCGGCTCCTCCAGGAGGTCGCAGGCGGGGCGCTCGCCGAGACGGGAGGCGAAGCCGTCGGCGAGGCGGTCCCGGCGGGAGAGCTCGGTGAGCGCGGAGACCACCCCGGCGTCCAGCCGGGAGGGCCAGCGGCCCATCCGCCAGGCGGGCAGCGCGACCCGGGTCAGCAGCCGGTCCCAGCCCGCGTACGCGAGGCCGACCTGCTCCTGGGCGACGATCCGCAGGCCGTAGTCCACGGTCTGGGCGCGCTCGGAGGCGGCGGCCGCGACGGCCCGCTCCATGATCGTGGCGTGTTCGCGGCCGGCTCGCAGCAGCAGCCGCGCCACCCGGCCGACGAAGCGGAGCGGGAGGCCCCGCACCGGCCGCCGGGCGCGGGCGGACACCGCGACCGCGGCGTCCAGACCACGGATGAAGCGGCGGGCGGCCGCTATGTCCGGGTGCGCGGACGGGCCGGTGCCGGCCACGACGGGGGCCAGCAGGGCGCGCAGCTCGGCGACCCGCATCCACCACAGGAACGGCGAGCCGATGACCAGGACCGGCGCCTCGGGCACCCGGCGTTCCCCGTCGGCCCGTCCTTTGGCCCGGCGGGGCGGGCCGTGGGCGCGGTGCGTACGGTCCTCCAGCCAGCTGTCGCAGTCCGGGGTGAGCGCTATGGCGGAGGGCGCGGGGACCTCCAAGCGGTCGGCGAGGTCGCGCACCAGGCGGTAGAGGTCGGGGGCCGACTTCTCGGAGATCGGGACGGACGGGCTGAGGGCGGGCCGGGCGCGCGCGACGACCACGGCGACCAGCGCGGTCAGCAGCAGGCTGAGCACCGCGAGGCCGCCGGCGATCCAGCGGGCGAGGTCCCAGCCCGGGCCCGCGCCGAGATGGCCGGTCGCCCGGCCGGCGAGCAGCACCACGGCCACCGCCGCGGGCAGCAGCGCCACGGCCAGCGCGGTGCTGCGGATCCGCAGCACGGCGAGGGCGCGGGCACGCGCCGCCAGGACGCCTGTTTCCGGACTTGCCACGAGCCTGTACACCCCCTGCTGTCCTGACGGAGCCGGACGGAGAGAACACGGGACGGACGTACGAGAATTGCGCGTTGTGCGGAGCGAGCTCACTCCCCACCCACTGTGGCACCGGCCACTGACATCGCAATGCCGGTGAGCCACTTGCCGGACGCCGCCGTGATCAGCGTGCCGGAATCCGACACGGCCGCCACAGGACGCTTGCGCGGCACCCTAGTTGGGGCTTTTCGTCTCGTCAGCCGGTTACTTGGTGCGGTCACTCGATGGAATGGCTTTGGGCAAAGCCGGGAACCGGTGTCGGAAGGGTATGGGCCGCGGGCGATTCGGCCCGGTTTGCACTCACCGACCATGGGCGACGCGCGGCCCGGTCTGCGCCCACAGACCTGAGGCATATGCCACGGTATGTGCCATGTGTCCCAGGGGAGATGTCACCGGCCGCGACGGGCGCGAGGGGCACGTCCGGGCGCCCCTCGCGCCGTCGCAGCCGTGCGCGCTAGGAGCCCGCGGCCTCGTCCGCGACCTTGGCGGCGATGTCCGTACGGTGCTGGGAGCCGTCCAGGGAGATCCGGCCGACGGCGCGGTAGGCGCGCTGCCGGGCGGTGGTGAGGTCCGAGCCGGTGGCGGTGACGGACAGCACCCGGCCGCCCGCGCTGAGCACCGCGCCGGAGTCGTCGCGCTTGGTGCCGGCATGCAGGACGTACGCCTTGGGGGCGTCCTGCGCCACGACGTCGGAGAGGCCGTCGATCGGGTCGCCGGTGCGCGGGGTGTCCGGGTAGTTGTGCGAGGCGATGACGACGGTGACCGCCGCGCCGTCGCTCCAGCGCAGCGACGGGAAGGTGGCGAGGGTGCCGGTGGCCGCGGCGTGCAGCAGGCCGGCGAGCGGGGTCTTGAGGCGGGCGAGGACGACCTGGGTCTCCGGGTCGCCGAAGCGCGCGTTGAACTCGATCACCCGCACCCCGCGCGAGGTGATCGCCAGGCCCGCGTAGAGCAGCCCGGAGAACGGGGTGCCGCGGCGGCGCAGCTCGTCGACGGTGGGCTGGAGCACGGTGGCCATGACCTCGTCGACCAGCTTGGGGTCGGCCCAGGGCAGCGGGCTGTACGCGCCCATGCCGCCGGTGTTGGGGCCCTCGTCGCCGTCGTAGGCCCGCTTGAAGTCCTGGGCGGGCTGGAGCGGGACGACGGTCTCGCCGTCGGTGACCGCGAAGAGGGAGACCTCGGGACCGTCGAGGAACTCCTCGATGACGACCCGGTCGCAGGCCAGCGCGTGGGCGCGGGCGGCCTCGACGTCCTCGGTGACGACCACGCCCTTGCCGGCCGCCAGACCGTCGTCCTTGACGACGTACGGCGCACCGAAGGCGTCCAGCGCCGCGTCGATCTCTTCCGGGGTGGTGCAGACATAGCTGCGAGCCGTGGGGACGGCCGCGGCGGCCATCACGTCCTTGGCGAAGGCCTTGGAGCCCTCCAGCTGGGCGGCCTGGGCCGAGGGGCCGAAGACCGGGATGCCGCGGTCGCGTACGGCGTCCGCGACGCCCGCCACCAGGGGGGCCTCGGGACCGACCACGACCAGATCGGCCTCCAGGCCGGCGGCGAGTTCGGCGACGGCCTGGCCGTCGAGGGCGTTGACCCCGTGCAATTCGGCCACCTCGGCGATGCCGGCGTTGCCGGGAGCGCAGTGCAGCGCGGTGACGTCGGGGTCGAGGGACAGAGAGCGGCACAGGGCGTGTTCGCGGGCGCCGCCGCCGATGACGAGGACCTTCACGGTGGCAGCCTAGACGAGAGCCCCGGCCGCCCCGACGTCGGCCGGGCCCGGGGGCGGGCGGCGCCGAGACGGCTGGAAACTGTGCGTCACCGCGTTGGCCACTCTTTCGGGTGAGACGCCCGGCGGCCTTATACCCGATCCCGCACCACTTCCGGGCGGAAAGAGCGTGATCGTGGGGCCGACGCCAGCCGTTCGGCGGTAGGAAGGGGGACTGCGCGCAACGGCCGTCCCGGATGTCACGCGTGCACCGCACGTATCTGTAGAGAGCGTAGAGAGGGAGTGCACGGGTGAGTCAGCCGGAGATGCAGCCCGAGGGGCCCCCTCGGGAGAGCCGCCGCCCCCGGCGGGAGAGCGGCGGCCGGGGGCCCGTCCGCCGGGATCTCGCCGGACGGGTCTTCCCGCTCGGCGACTGGGGCGAACCGGCCGACCGTCTGGACGCGCTCTATCTCTGGACCGAGGAAGGCGCGCTGCGCGCCGCCGACTGGTACCTGCACGACCGGGTGGCCAAGCGCCGCGGCGCACGGGTACTGCGGCTGGGCGCCGCGGCCGCGGTGACGGCCGGCGGGGCGCTGCCGCTGCTGGATCTCGCCGGGGTCTGGGAGGGCGGCGCGTGCTGGGGCTGTCTGTCGCTGCTGCTGGCCGCCGTGTGCGTGGGCGGCGACCGGTATTTCGGGGTGACCGCCGGGTGGATGCGGGACCTGGCGACCGCGCAGGCGATTCACCGGCGGCTGGAGGCGCTCCAGTTCGACTGGGCGACGGAGAGCGTACGGGAGGTGCTCGGGCCGGCCGAGGGCACCGCGGGCGAGGCGGCGGAGCGCTGTCTGGGCGTACTGCGGCGCTTCAACGAGGACCTCGGCGAGCTGGTGCGGGCCGAAACGGCCGACTGGATGGCGGAATTCCGGGCCGATGCGCTGCGGTTTGCCGCGGGCGGGGGCGGAGGCGGCTCCGCCACCGTTTCTCCTCGGCCGGAGGGGGCGCCTGTGGCGGGGCGGTTCGCGGTGCGGGGGCCGCGGCCGAATATGCCTCGGCAGCGGCCGCCAGAGTGAATGCTTCCCACGTTTTCGGCTTTCCCGCCGTGGTTGTTGCTCGCCGTCTATTGCCCGCTGCGCGGTGCCCCCGCCGTTTCGCCTGCGGCGGGCGTTGCCGCTGCGCGGGGCTGTCGGGTGCGGTGACGGGCCTCCGGGGCAGGGGTGTGGGACTGCTTCGCTTTACGCTCCGCTGCGCTCCGCCTTTGCTCTTTCTTGGAGCCTTCGGAAGCAAAGCCCCACACCCCTGCCCCTCCGGCCCGTCCCCTCCCGTGGGTGGGTGGGGAAAAGCCGGTGGGGGTGAGTGTTTGTGGGTCGGTGCGGGTGATCGGTTGAGGAATGAGCCGGGTGTTAGCTGAAGACGATCATGGAGCCTTGGCCGAGGCTTCGGGTGGCGGCGGCGTGGAGGCCCAGCCAGACGTGGCGTTCTCGGGCGAAGGGGCTGTCGTCCAGGGGGGTGGCGGTGGCCCGTTCCTCCAGGGAGGTGGGGCCGGCCGGTGGGGCGGGGGCGGCGGGGGGATTGGCCGGATCGATGCCCAGGGATGGCGCGACCAGTTCGAGGTCGCGCAGCAGGCCGTGTGAGGAGCCGAGCGGGCCGCCGCCCTCCAGGAGCTCGTCGTTGGCCAGGGGGTGCGGGAAGTCGACGGGGACGTACGCGCCCGCGTGGTCGTAGTGCCACACCAGGTGGGACTGCTGGGCGGTGGCCTCGAACATCTCCAGCAACTGCTCGTAGTCGCCGCCCAGTTCGTCGACCGGAGTGACCTCCAGGCCGCACAGCCGCAGCAGGTAGGCGCGGCGCAGGAAGTGCAGGGCGTCGTAGTCGAAGCCGGCGACGGGGGCGACGTCACCGGAGAGGCCGGGCATATAGCTGAAGACCGGGACCGGTGGCAGGCCCGCTTCCGTCAGGGCCTTGTCGTAGGCGGCGATCTCTTCGGAGAACGGGTTGTCGGGGCTGTGGCACAGCACATCGACGAGGGGTACCAGCCACAGGTCACATGCCACGAGTGTGGGCTCGCTTCCGGTCGGGGACGGGGACACCGGCGCACGTACAGCTACGGGTACGGCCCATTACGGCCGATGGTCGGGACAGCGTAGTGCTAGCCGCGCGTTCCGACGAGAGCGAGGGAGTGCTCGTTGTACTCGGTGATCAGCCGCTGGGCGGTGGCCAGGTCGTGCTGGATCAGGGCGTCGGCCAGCGCGCTGTGGTCGTGCCACAGCAGCCCCTTGAGGTCGGCTTCGCGGCGCAGCAGCGGGACCGCGAACATCCAGGTCTGTACGCGGATCCGGTCGAGGAAGTCGCTGATGTAGGCGTTGTTCACGATGCCGCTCAGCTCGCGCCAGAAGCGCAGGTCGTAGCCGATCAGCACGTCCAGGTCGCCGGCCCGCGCGGCCCGTTCGGCCTCGTCGGCGCGGCGCCGGATGGAGATCAGCACCCCGGCGGCGGTGGCGCGCAGGGCCTGGTCGGCGCCGCTGCGGAAGATGCCCTCGATGATCAGGGTGCGGGCCTCGACCATGGCGCGGAAGTCGTCGGCGGTGAAGGCGTGCACCTTGAAGCCGCGGTGCTGTTCGACGTCGAGCAGGCCCTGGGCGCACAGGTCCAGCAGCGCCTCGCGGACCGGTGTGGCGGACACGCCGTACTGCTCGGCGATCTCCTTGACGGTGAAGGGGTGGCCGGACGGCAGCCGGCCGGCCAGGACCTCGTCGCGCAGGGCGTCGGCGATCTGCTGGCGCAGGGTGCTGCGTCGTATGACTGAGCTGTCTCCGCCGGCGGGCATCGTGTGCGTCTCCTTAGACGTCCATGACCGCGCAAGTGGGAGCGGCCCCCGCCCACGATAGGCGAGGGCCGCGCTGGTCCGCTGCCCGAGGTTGCCGTGAGCATGCCGTTCGGCACGCCTGTGACCTGCGGTTCCGGTCGCCGGGCGGGCCCGGCGCCGGCCTCAGACGGTGTGGGCGTCGGCCGCCGACAGGGCCTCGTCGAGGGCGGCCAGGCCCTCCTTGGCCTCGGCCTCGGTGACCGTGCAGGCCGGGACGACATGCGTCCGGTTCATGTTCACGAACGGCCACAGACCGCCGCGCTTGCAGGCCGCCGCGAATTCGGCCATCGGAGCGTTGGCGGCGCCGGACGCGTTGTACGGCACCAGCGGCTCGCGGGTCTCCTTGTTCTTGACCAGGTCCAGGGCCCAGAAGACACCCAGACCGCGGACCTCGCCGACGGACGGGTGGCGGTCGGCGATCTCGCGCAGCGCGGGGCCGATGACCCGCTCGCCGATGTCGGCGGCGTTCTCCACGATCCGCTCCTCGGCCATCGCGTTCATGGTGGCGACGGCGGAGGCGCAGGCCAGCGGGTGGCCGGAGTAGGTCAGACCGCCCGGGTAGGGGCGCTGGTCGAAGGTGGCGGCGATCTCGGCGCTGATCGCGACGCCGCCCAGCGGGACATAGCCGGAGTTGACGCCCTTGGCGAAGGTCAGCAGGTCGGGGGTGACGCCGAAGTGGTCGGCGGCGAACCAGTGGCCGGTGCGGCCGAAGCCCGCCATGACCTCGTCGAGGATGAAGACGATGCCGTGGCGGTCGCAGATCTCGCGGACCCCGGCGAGGTAGCCGGCCGGCGGGACCATGATCCCGGCGGTGCCCGGGACGGTCTCCAGGATGATCGCCGCGATCGACTGCGGGCCCTCGAAGGCGAGGGTCTGTTCCAGGTGCGCGAGGGCGCGCTCGCACTCCTGCTGCTCGTTCTCGGCGTGGAAGGCGGAGCGGTAGAGGAACGGGCCCCAGAAGTGGATCACGCCCGCCGAGGCGGTGTCCGAGGGCCAGCGGCGCGGGTCGCCGGTCAGGTTGATCGCGGCGGCGGTGGCGCCGTGGTACGAGCGGTAGGTCGACAGGACCTTGGCGCGGCCGGTGTGCAGGCGGGCCATCCGGACGGCGTTCTCGACGGCCTCCGCGCCGCCGTTGGTGAAGAAGATCTTGTCGAGGTCGCCGGGGGTGCGCTCGGCGACCAGCCGGGCGGCCTCGGAGCGCACGTCCACCGCGAATCCGGGCGCGATGGTGCACAGCTTCGCGGCCTGCTCCTGGATCGCCGCGACGACCTTGGGGTGCTGGTGGCCGATGTTGGTGTTGACCAGCTGCGAGGAGAAGTCGAGGTAGCGGTTGCCGTCGTAGTCCCAGAAGTACGACCCCTCGGCGCCGGCGATCGGCAGCGGGTCGATCAGGCCCTGCGCGGACCAGGAGTGGAAGACGTGCGCGCGGTCGGCGGCCTTCACAGCGGCCCCGGCAGCGGGGTCGGCGGCGGAAGCGGAGGGCGTCGTGGTCACGGTCAGTACCTCGGATCGGGTCGCTCGGGGCCGCCGCGGGACGGTCGCGGCGAACGTTCCTCAGCCTAGGGATCAGGCCCCGGCGCCCGGTACCGACAGTGTGTATGGCGCTCACCACGCGCACGGACAGAGTGTCTACGGCCTGGAGGAAACTCCAGGGGGCGCTCCGGGCGGCAGCCGCCGGGCCGCGGCGGGGAACGCCGTCCGTACCGCGTCCGGCCAGTGACCGTCGACCAGGTGCGGGCGCAGCGCCGACAGTCCCCCGCAGTACTTGGTGAATCCGGCGGCCCGGATGCCGAAGCCGGCCAGCAGCCGGTCCGCCTCGGTCGGCCGGCCGGCGCTCCGGGTCCCGACGAGGAGCAGCCCGCCGTCGGCCCGTAACGTCCGGCCGGTCGCCGGGTCCCGGCAGAGCAGCGCCGCATCGCAGGTGATGCGCTGGCCGTCCGCGACGAAGGTGGTCCGGAGGTATTCGGTCTCGACGGTGCGGAGCAGGTGGGCGGGGGCCGGGAGGCCGTAGGAGCGGTCCAGTACGGCGGCGAGGAAGCCGCGCGGGGCCGTGCCGAGGGCCGCGGCGTCCGGCAGCAGCGGCTGCCGGTGGGTGACCGTCTCGCCGCGCCGCCCCGTCAGCTTGACCTCGAACTGCCGCTCCCCGGTGTCCGCGTAGCGCCGCTCACGGATCCGGTAGCGGCGGCCGCGGCCCTGCCGGGCGTCGTGGAAGGACCGCAGATCGGGGGTGTCGTAGTGGACGGAGTGGTAGCGGAACCAGCGGCGCCCGTTGACGCACAGCGCCGCGAACGGGCCGCCCGGCCCGCGGCGGCCGGTGAGTTCGGCCGCGAAGGCGGCGAAGACCTCGACCGGGACGAGATAGCTGCGGTCGAAGCGGGTGCGGAGTTCGGCGCGGGCCTGGACCTCGGCGAGCGGCACGGGGCGCGCGGCCATGGCGGCGCGGGCGAGGGCGCGTACGGCGGGGATCACACGGGCTCCTTGGGGACGGCGGGAGGGAGGGGGAGGGGAGGGGAGGGGAGGGGGAGCGTGCGGGGGTGGCTCGGTAGGCGTTCTACGTGCTGCGCCGCCGGGAAGTTCCGGTCCGTGGAAAGAGACATCCGTTGGCGATGCATCCCGGCCAAAGTCGGGGCGGTGTGCGGCAGATGCTTGTTGACAGCATGCTGTCGTAAGGACAGGATGCTGTCGTAGAGGCAACAGGGAACGGTGGGCCGGGGTCCGCCGTCGGCCGAGGGAGCTCTCATGAATCCGCGCACCGTGCATCTCGCCGCCTACGACACGCTCGCGGACTGGGAGTGCGGCCACGCCATCGGCCATCTCCGCAGCGGCAGTTACTTCCGTCCGGCGCGGGGCCCGTACGAGGTGGTCACCGTCGCGGCCACCACCGACGGGCCGGTGACGACCATGGGCGGGCAGCGGATCGTGCCCGGTCTCGCGCTCGACGCCCTGCGCCCCGAGGACAGTGCGCTGCTGATCCTTCCGGGCGCCCACCTGTGGGATTCCGGCGAGGAGTTGCTGCCGTTCGCCGCCAAGGCCCGGGAGTTCCTGGCCGCCGGGGTGCCGGTCGCGGCGATCTGCGGCGCGACCGCGGGGCTGGCCCGGGAAGGACTGCTGGACGACCGTCCGCACACCAGCGGCGCCGCCCCGTACCTCGCCGCCCAGCCCGGCTACCGGGGCGGCGACCACTACCGCGAGGCCGACGCGGTGCGCGCCGGCGGTCTGATCACCGCGGGGCCGACCGAGCCGGTGGCCTTCGCCCGGGAGATCTTCGCCGAACTCGACGTGATGGAGCCGCGGATCCTCGACGCCTGGTACCGGCTGTTCGCCCGCTCCGACGCCGCTGCCTTCCCCGTTTTGATGACGGCGGGAACGGACGGCTCCGAGGACGGCTCCGTATGAGCGGGGCCCGGCCCGATGCGTCCCGGGCGGCCGATGCGTCCCCGGCGCCCGAGGCCGCGGAACTCCTCAGCCGTACCGCCCTTGCCGTCTTCCGGCTCAACGGCCAGTTCCTCTCCGTCGCGGACGGCCTGGCCCGGCCGGCCGGGCTGACCGCGGCCTGGTGGCAGGTCCTGGGCGCCGTGCTGCCCGAGCCGCTGCCCGTCGCCGGTATCGCCCGCGTCATGGGCATCACCCGCCAGAGCGTGCAGCGCATCGCCGACCTCCTGGTAGCCCGTGGCCTGGCCGCGTACCGGCCGAACCCGGCGCACCGCCGCGCCAAACTCCTCACCCCGACCGAGGAGGGGCGGGCCGCCGTCGCCCGGATCACCCCCGGCCACGGGGAGTTCGCCGCCCGGCTGGACGAACAGCTCGGCGGGGCGGACGGGTTCGGGCGGGTCACGGCGGCGCTGGAGGAGCTGTCGGCGGCGCTGGACGCGTTGTCCGCCGCGCCCCAGTCCCCGCCGGACGCCGGGGTATAAGGGCCGACGGCCTATGGGGGCGCGGCGGGCGCTGGGTATCCTCCACCGCGGGGGAGCGGGCCGCGGGCAGCACCGGGTGCGGAGGCGCCGGCGTCCATGGCTCGCGGGGCGGCTTCGGGGGAAAGGGCGACGGGATCATGGAACGGCTGATACGGACGGGGAAGCAGCAGGGGTGGGCCGGGCGGCCCGGGGGGCTGCGGCCGCTGAGGGCGCAGGATCCGCAGCGGATCGGGGACTACCGGCTGCTGGGGCGGCTCGGCGAGGGCGGTATGGGCCGGGTGTTCCTGGCCCGTTCGGACCGTGGGCGTACGGTCGCGGTCAAGCTGGTGCGTGCGGAACTGGCCGGTCAGGAGGAGTTCCGGGCCCGCTTCCGGCAGGAGGTACGGGCCGCGCAGCAGGTCGGCGGTGAGTGGACGGCGCCCGTCCTGGACGCGGACACCGAGGCCGAGACCCCCTGGGTCGCCACGGGGTACATCGCGGGCCCCTCGCTCCAACAGGTCGTCGGCGGCAGCGGCAGTCCGCTGCCCGAGCGGAGTGTGCGGATCCTGGCCGCCGGGCTGGCCCGCGCGCTGGGCGCGATCCATGAGGCCGGGATCATCCACCGCGACCTCAAACCGTCCAATGTGCTGCTGACCATCGACGGGCCGCGGGTCATCGACTTCGGTATCGCGCGGGCGCTGGAGGCGGTCACCGGCAGCGGGGTGACGCGTACCGGCGCCTCGGTCGGCTCGCCGGGCTTCATGTCGCCGGAGCAGGTGCGCGGTGCGCCGCTGACCCCGGCCTGCGATGTCTTCTGCCTCGGGTCCGTCCTGGCCTTCGCGGCGACCGGGCGGCAGCCGTTCGGCACGGCCGACAGCATCGCGCCCGCGGTGATGTACCGCATCGCCCAGGAGGAGCCCGATCTCTCCGCGCTGCCCGACGAGCTGCGCGAGCTGGTCTCCGGATGCCTGGCCAAGGACCCGGAACAGCGGCCCACGCCCGCGGAGTTGGTGGCGCTGGCGGAGGCCGGGGACGGGCCGGGCACGGACGGCGAGCCCTGGCTGCCGGGAGCGCTGATCGCCCGGCTGGGACGGCATGCCGTGGAGCTGCTGGAGGCGGAGGACCCGCAGGAGTTCACGGCGGAGGGCGGTGACCGGGCCGGCGCCGCGGCCACGTCGCCCGTCTCCGAAGCCCCCGGGACGCATGCGCTGCCCACCGCCGTCTCGCGTACCGACGCGGCGGACCGCACCCCGCCGCCGCCAAGTCCCGTGGCGCCGGGCCCGGCTTCGTACGCGCCGCCGGGCTCCCCCGGGCAGCACGGCCATGCGGCCGCGGCCCCCGCCGCGCCGTCGCGCCGCCGCCGGGGTGCCCGGGCCGCCCTGGTCACCGGGGTCGCGCTGGCGCTGGCCGGGGCCGGTGCGGTCACCGCGTATGCCGTGCTCAACAACGGCGGTGACGGCGTACGGACGGAGGGCGAAGCCGGCGGGGCCTCGCAGTCCGCCGCGCACGGGAGCCTTCCCGCGGACTACTTGGGCACCTGGGAGACGACGGTCGGCGACTCCGCCCTCAATGGCCGGCGCCTCACGCTCACCCAGGGCACGACCGGTGACACCGTGCTGACCATGACGGCGACCGGGGCGAACTACCGCTGCACCTTCGCGGCCACCCTGACCAGTGCGGGTCCCCCGGTCCGCCTCGGCCCGTCCACGGTGGTGTCCGGACCGACCGACAGCTGCGTTCCCGGCGAGCCGAGCACCCTGGAGATGGTGGGCGGCACCCTGCGCCGCACCTCCGACGACGGGAAGGCGCTGACGTACCGCAGGACCGGGGTACCGGCCGCCAAGACGGGGTGAGGCCGCCCGGGCGGGGCGACGGCCGCCCGGCCGGTCAACGGCCGCTCTTGCAGGCGGTGTTGGGCAGGGCGGCGACCGCCGGGACGAGATGACGCGGGGTCCGGCGGCTCCCCGGCGCCGGGAGCTCCGCCATCCCCCCTGGTCACCCGCCCGTCGCTCCCCCGTCACCCCCCGATCGTTCTCCCGTCGTAACGCCCCATCGGCCGTGGCGCGATCCCGCTCCGCCTAGGCTCAGAGGACGCCTGTCGCCGGAACGTGTCTCCGGCACGGAACGAAAAGGGGGAGGGTGCCCGGATGGACGGCCTGCGCGGGCTGACCGCCGACGATCCGTCATGGATCGGGGACTACCGGCTGCTCAGCCGACTCGGCAGTGGCGGGATGGGGCGGGTCTACCTCGCCCGTTCCGAGGGCGGCAGGACCGTCGCCGTGAAGCTGGTGAAGGCCGAACTCGCCGCGGAGGAGGAGTTCCGGGACCGCTTCCGCGCCGAGGTCGCGGCCGCGCGGCGGGTCGGCGGGCGCTGGACCGCGCCGGTGCTGGACGCCGACACCGAGGCCGCGGTCCCGTGGGTCGCCACCGGCTATATCGCGGGCCCCACCCTGAGCCAGGTCGTCGGGTCGTACGTCCGCCAGGGCGACTACGGCCCGCTCCCGGAGGATTCGCTGCGGCGGCTGGCGTACGGGCTGGCCTGCGCACTGCGCGACATCCACAGCGCCGGGCTGGTGCACCGCGACCTCAAGCCGTCCAACGTCCTGCTCACCATCGACGGGCCGCGGGTCATCGACTTCGGGATCGCGCGGGCGCTGGACGCGGTCGGGGAGCAGACCCAGACGCGGGCCGGCACGGTGCTCGGCTCACCCAGCTTCATGTCGCCCGAGCAGGTCACGGGGCAGCGTGTCGCCCCGGCCAGCGATGTGTTCTGTGTGGGCTCGGTGCTGGCGTACGCGGCCACCGGGCGGCAGCCGTTCGGCAATCCCGCTTCGGGCGTGCACGCGGTGATGTTCAAGATCGCGCAGGAGGAGCCCGACCTGGCCGCGGTGCCGGACGGGATCCGCGGGCTGATCCTGGACTGCCTGGCCAAGGACCCGGCGGCGCGGCCCACCCCCGGGGAGCTCGCCGAGCGCCTCGGGCCGGTGCCCGGCGGCCGGTCGGCCGCGCCCTGGCTGCCGGCCGAGCTGATCGCGCGCCTGGGGCAGCACGCCGTCCTCCTCCTGGACACCGACACCCCGCCCGGAGGCCAGTCGCCGACGGTGGTGACCACCAGGGCCGCGCCCGGTCCGGCAGTGCTCCTGCCGCCCACCGCGACCGAGCGGCGCCGCCGCCGTCGGTGGCTGCCCGTCATCGCCACCGCCGTGTTCGCGGCCGCCACGGCCGCCGCCGCGGTGCCGCTGCTGAGCGAGGGCGCGGGCGCCGAGGACAGCGCGTCCGACATCCCGGCCGGCTATATCGGCACCTGGTCGGGGCCGGTGCTGCGGGACGGGGAACCCACCGGGCAGCAGCGGCGGTTCGTGATCACCCGTGGCAAGGTCGGCGAGGTGGTCGCGAACAGCACCAGCCTCGGCGCGACCTACGAATGCCGCAGCGACGGCAAGCTGGTGTCCGTGACCCGGCAGGACGGGCACCCGGCGCTGCGGCTGGACACCACGGTCGTCCGGTCCGTGCCGGCCGGCCGCTGCGCCGCGCTGGGCGAACACACCCTGGAGGAGGGCGCCGCCGGCACCCTGACCTGGGCCGCGGCCGGGCGCACCGCGACCCTGCACCGCGTCGCCCCGTCCGACGGCACCGTCCCGGAGGGCTTCCTCGGCACCTGGCGGCGGCCGAACGACGACGGCTACGGCAGCCAGCAGCTGACCGTCCAGCCGGCCCCGGCCGGCAGCAGGGTCCTCACCAGCGTCGTCACGGGCCGCGGCGGGCGCTGCACCGCACACGCCGACCTCTACGCGTCCGAGGGCGGCAAGCTGACCGTCGGCCCGTCGGTCGTCGACCGGGCAGCCCCCGGCTGCTCACCGAGCAGCACCTCCGTGCTCAGCCTGGGCGGCGACGGCACCCTGCACCGCGAGTTCCTGGGCGACGACAAACAGCCGCGCGGCTACTCCAGGGTGAAGTAGCCGCGCGGCTGCGAGGTGCCGGGGGCCGCTGCGGGCCCCCGGCCGGTGTCCTACGACAGGAACGAGTTGATCTCGATCGTCTCGTCGCGGCCGGGGCCGACGCCGATGGCGGAGATCGGGGCGCCGGACATCTCCTCCAGCGCCTTGACGTACGCCTGGGCGTTCTTCGGCAGGTCGGAGAAGGTCTTGGCCTTGGTGATGTCCTCGGACCAGCCCGGCAGCATCTCGTAGACCGGCTTCGCGTGGTGGAAGTCGCTCTGCGAGTACGGCAGCTCCTCGACGCGCTTGCCGTCGATCTCGTACGCGACACAGACCGGGATCTGCTCCCAGCCGGTGAGCACGTCGAGCTTGGTGAGGAAGAAGTCCGTCAGACCGTTGACGCGGGTGGCGTAGCGGGCGATGACCGCGTCGAACCAGCCGCAGCGGCGGTCCCGGCCGGTGGTGACGCCGCGCTCGCCGCCGATGCGGCGCAGCGCCTCGCCGTCCTCGTCGAAGAGCTCGGTCGGGAACGGGCCGGCGCCGACGCGCGTCGTATAGGCCTTGAGGATGCCGATGACGCGGCTGATCTTCGTGGGACCGACACCCGCACCCGTGCAGGCGCCGCCCGCGGTCGGGTTCGAGGACGTGACGAAGGGGTACGTGCCGTGGTCGATGTCCAGCAGCGTGCCCTGGCCGCCCTCGAAGAGCACGACCTTGTCGTCGTCGAGCGCCTTGTTGAGGATCAGGGTGGTGTCGGCGACATACCCCTTGATCTGGTCGGCGTAGCCCAGCAGCTCCTCGACGACCTGGCCGGCCTCGATGGCGCGGCGGTTGTAGAGCTTGGTGAGCAGCTGGTTCTTGACGTCGAGCGCCGCCTCGACCTTCTGCTCCAGGATCGACTCGTCGTAGAGGTCCTGGACGCGGATGCCGACGCGGTTGATCTTGTCGGCGTAGGTCGGGCCGATACCGCGGCCGGTGGTGCCGATCTTCCGCTTGCCGAGGAACCGTTCCGTCACCTTGTCGACGGTGATGTTGTACGGCGTGATCAGATGCGCGTTACCGCTGAGCAGCAGCTTGGACGTGTCGACGCCGCGCTCGTTGAGTCCGCTCAGCTCGGAGAGCAGGACCGCCGGGTCCACGACGACGCCGTTGCCGATGACCGGGGTGCACCCCGGCGAGAGGATTCCGGAAGGGAGAAGGTGCAGTGCGTACTTCTGGTCGCCGACGACGACCGTGTGGCCGGCGTTGTTGCCGCCCTGGTAGCGCACCACATAGTCCACGGATCCACCGAGCAGGTCGGTGGCCTTTCCCTTGCCCTCATCACCCCACTGAGCACCGAGCAGCACAAGTGCGGGCACAGGCGTACACCCCTTCCGGGCGGGGCATGTCCAACGTGCGTGGATGGCGTCGGCGTGCCTGTTCACGCGTACGTCATCACTGAAGCCGTCGGACCGGTGCCCCGGAATAGACGAAGCCCCTGGCGCAATAGCGCAAGGGGCTCTTGCACCGAGATGCTACCTGAGGAAGGACCGAGGTGTCGGCGCAGCCTTCTGGGCACTCTCCCGTGGACTCCGTTCGGGGGTACCCCCTGCTCGTGGTCATCGACCCGGTCGCCCGCAGTACGGACGGCGAGTCCGTGCGGATCGCGAAGGATGTCCTGTGTGCGGGCGCGGGCGCGAAAATCTGCCTGCCGGAGGGGCCGGAGGAATTCGGGCGGATGCTCGCCCGGCGCGGCCACCGGCGGCCGGTGGTGATCGGTGACGACCGGACGCTGCTGCGGGTGGTGGGCCTGCTGCACAAGGAACGCGAGCTGGCAGCGGTGCCGCTGTCGATGGTCCCGGTGGGGGCGCCGGCCGCGGTCGCGCTGAGCCGCGCGCTGGGCGTCCCCACGGACACGGTGGCCGCCGCGCGGGCTGTCCTGGACGGCGGGGAGCGGCCGATGGATCTGCTCACGGACGACAGCGACGGCATCGTGCTGGGCGGCCTGCGCATCCCCTGCGGCAGCGCGGCGACCCGGCTGGGGCACGGGGCGTATGTGCCGGCCCCGGCGCCGCCGCCGGCCCCGGTGGACCCGGCCGGGGCCCTGGGCGGCCGGGGCGGTCCGGCGGACGGTCCGGACGGGCCCCGGCCGTGGTGGAAGCCGGCCGCCAAGACGGCCCGTACGGCGCTGGCGATGCTGGCCGCGCCGGCGGCGGGGCTGGGCGCCCGGCGGGCCCGGGTGCCGGGGCAGCGGCTGCGGATCGAGGCGGACGGGGTGCTGCTGGCGGATCTGGACCGGCCGGTGCGCGGGGTGTCGGTGGTGCCCGGCGGACGGACCGGGGCGGAGGCACCGCGGACGGGGACCGCGGACGGCCGTGAGCTGGCCGAGGTCGTGGTGCACTGGCCGGGCGGCGGCCGGCCGGTGCGGGCCCGGGCGCGGGCGGTGACGGTGTCCGGCGCGGACTTCCACTACCGGGCGGACGCGCTGGTCGCCGGGCCGGTCAGGACCCGTACGTGGACCGTGCAGCCGGCCGCCTGGCGGCTTCAGCTGCCGCGGGGCTGAGCTCCGGCCCGCGGCTCAGCGGCCGGCGCTTTCCAGGTCGCTCCGCAGCTGGTCGCGGTGCTCGCGCCAGCGCTGGAGCAGCCCGGCGAGCTCCTTCTGGAGGAACTCGAAGAAGATCAGCGTCTCGGCGATCCGGCGGCCGGCCGGGGAGTCCTCACCGAGGCTGTCGACGCCCTCGCGCAGGGTGCCCTCCCAGCGGGTGAGGGCGTTGTCCCGGCGGGCCAGCGCCTCGTACCACTGATCACTGTGCACGCGGTAGCGGTCGCGGCGGGAGCCGGGCTCGCGTTCCCGGCTGACCATGTCGACCTGGGAGAGGTAGCGGATCGCGCCGGAGACGGCGGCCGGGCTGACCTGGAGGCGCTCGCCGAGTTCGGCCGAGGTCAGCACACCGGAGTCGGAGGCCAGCAGACAGGCGAAGACCCGGGCGGACATCCGCTGCATCCCGGCGTCGACGAGCTGGGAGGCGAACCGCTCGACGAACTGCGAGACCGCTCCGTCGTCGCGGGTGTCCTCGCCGCCATCCTGGCGGGCGTCGTCGGTCCGGTCCGCACTCTGCTGTGGCTGCTCACTCATATCCGCATCATCTCCCCTGTTCAGAGCCACCCACCCCAACTTTATACGGTTTCTTAACTTCACAAATTTGTGAATCTAGCGTAGCTTCCAAAGCATGACCAAGGCAATGACTCCCGCCGCCGCGATCCGGGTCGACGGTCTCCACAAGTCCTTCGGCCGCACCCATGCGCTGGACGGCCTCGATCTCCAGGTGTCGGCCGGTGAGGTGCACGGCTTCCTCGGCCCCAACGGCGCCGGCAAGTCCACGACCATCCGCGTACTGCTCGGCCTGCTGCGCGCCGACGGCGGCACGGCCCGGCTGCTGGGCAAGGACCCCTGGCAGGACGCCGTCGAGCTGCACCGCCGGATCGCGTATGTGCCGGGCGATGTGACGCTGTGGCGCAATCTGTCCGGCGGTGAGGTCATCGACCTCTACGGCCGGCTGCATCAGGGCAGCGGCGCGAAGCGCCTCGGTTGGGGCGGTGGCGGGCGACGGGCGGGCGGGCTGGACGTGCGGCGCCGGGCCGAGCTCCTGGAGCGGTTCGAACTCGACCCCACCAAGAAGGGGCGGACGTACTCCAAGGGCAACCGTCAGAAGGTCGCGCTGGTCGCCGCCTTCGCCTCCGACGTCGACCTGCTCATCCTCGACGAGCCGACCTCCGGGCTCGACCCGCTGATGGAGGAGGTCTTCCAGAGCTGTGTCGCCGAGGAGCGCGACCGCGGCCGTACGGTCCTGCTCTCCAGCCATGTGCTGTCCGAGGTCGAGGCGCTCTGCGACCGCGTGAGCATCATCCGCAAGGGACGGACCGTCGAATCCGGCTCTCTGGGGGAGCTGCGGCATCTGACCCGCACCTCGGTCACCGCCGAACTCACCGGCCCGCCCAACGGGCTGGCCGCGCTCCCGGGCGTGCACGGCCTGTCCAGCAGGCCGCTCCCGGGGAATCAGGGCCACCGCGTCCGCCTCCAGGTCGACACCGACAAGCTCGACGCCGTACTCCGCTCGCTCGGCAGCTCCGGCGTCCGCAGCCTCACCAGCACCCCGCCCACCCTGGAAGAGCTCTTTCTGCGGCACTACCAGGACGACGCCCGCACCGCCGGGGCGGTCGCGCGATGACCGCCGTGACCGCGGCCCCGCCCGCCCGCGCCGTCCGCCCCCGCCATCTGGCGGGCACCGGAGCCCTGTTGCGCCTCGCGCTGCGCCGCGACCGGATGATGATCCCGGCCTGGGTACTGGCCCTGGGCCTGTCCGTCGCCGGCATGGGCGCGTCCTTCGAGGCGGTGTACGACTCCGCCGCCCAGCGCGCCGGACTGGCCGCCTCGATGAACCACAACGGCTCGATGCGCGCGCTGTACGGGCCGGTCTTCAGCGACTCCGTCGGCGGCCTGGTCGCCTGGCGGATGGCCGGCTTCGGTGCCGTCCTCGCCGCGGTGATGAGCCTGCTGATCGTGGTCCGGCACACCCGCGAAGAGGAGGAGACGGGACGTCAGGAACTGCTCTCCGCCGCCATGGTGGGCCGCCGGGCCCCGCTGACCGCGGCCCTGCTGACCGCCCTGCTCGCCAACGCCCTGCTGGCGGCGCTGATCGCGGGCGGCTCGGCGCTGTCCGGCCGGCCGGCCGCCGGTTCGCTCGCGCTCGGCCTGGCCCTCGGCGGCACCGGCACGCTCTTCGCCGCCCTGGCCGCCGTCGCCGCCCAACTCACCGAGAGCGCACGGCTGGCCAAGGGGCTGACCGGCGCGGTCCTGGGCCTCGCCTTCGCGGTGCGCGCCGCGGGCGACGCCGCGACGACCGGGGCCGGCTCCCCGCTCACCTGGGCCTCCCCGGTCGGCTGGGCGGAGAACCTCCGCCCGTACGCCGGCGAACGCTGGTGGGTCCTCCTGCTCTTCCTCGCGGCGACCGCCCTGACCGCCTCCGCCGCCTACGCCCTGACCGCCCGCCGCGACCTCGGTATGAGCTTCCTGCCCGCCCGCCCCGGGCCGGCCGTCGCACCGCGGTCCCTGAGCGGCCCCTTCGGCCTGGCCTGGCGCCTCCAGCGGACCACCCTGCTGGGCTGGACGGCCGGTTTCCTGGGCGTCGGCGCGCTGTTCGGCGGGATCGCCAAGGGCGCCGCCGACCTGGTCGGCGACAATCAGCAGACCCGCGAGATCGTCGAGCGGATGGGCGGCCAACAGGGCCTGGCCGAGGCATTCCTGGCCACCATGACCGGGCTGCTCGGCATGGTCGCGGCGCTCTACGCGGCCGGTGCGGTGCTCCGGCTGCGCGGTGAGGAGACCGGGGAGCGCGCGGAGCCGGTGCTGGCGGGCGCGGTGAGCCGGCTCCGCTGGGCCGGCAGCCATCTGGCGCTCGCGTACGGGGGCAGCGTCGTCATCCTGGCCTCCGGCGGACTGGCCCTGGGCCTGACCTACGGCCTCTCGGTCGACGACCCCGTCGGCCGGCTGGGCCCGGTGCTGGCCGCGGCGCTCGCCCAGGTCCCGGCGGTCTGGACGCTCACCGGTCTGGCGGTCCTCGTCTTCGGCCTGTTCCCGAAGGCCGCCCCCGCCGTCTGGGCACTCGTCGGCGGCTGCCTGGCCCTCGGCTGGCTCGGCCCCTCGCTCAAGTTCCCCGCGTGGGCGATGAATCTCTCGCCGTACAGCCATCTCCCCAAGCTGCCCGGCGCGGATGTCACCGCCGCCCCGTTCCTCTGGCTGCCGGCGCTGGCCGTCCTCTTCGCCGCCGTGGGCCTGGTGGGCGTGCGGCGGCGGGACATCGGCTGATCCCCGGCGGCCGGGCGCGCGAGGGCCGGCCGCCCCACAAGACGTGCGCCGTCGGAGCTGTAGCGGACTCCGGCGGCGCACTGCCGGGTGCGGTGGTGAGCGGGCCCACACTGTCCACAGCCTGTGGATGCAGCACATGCCGCGACCCACCGCCAGTCACTGTTCGCCATTTCACCTGGCGGTGTGTTAACTCGCAGTAACCCTAGAGCACTTGGTGACCGACCCGTTACTTTCCGTGCGCACGGTCGTGACCACGACCCGCGGCACCGGAGGGGTTCATGCGACGTATCACCACCAAGCTCGGCATTCTCGCGGCAGCGGCACTGCTCGCCGTCACGGTGGCCGGACCGGCCCAGGGGAAGCAGACCAGCGACGCCGGGCGCACCGGCGCCGAAGCGGCGGCCTACTTCGTGATGACCGATGTCACCCGCGCGGAATTCGTCATCAAGATCACCGACCCGCGCAAGATCCAGCACGCCCGGGATCTGCTGAGCGGTGCGACCAGCTCCGAGCCCCATGTCATCGGCCGGATCGACAAGCGCACCGCCCCGTACAACTGGCGCTGGAGCTTCCATCTCCGCCCGGAGACCATCGACTTCTTCGACTTCGCCATCGAGGTCTGTGACGCCACCACGCCCTATGTCGAGGAGCATCTGGACGAGGCCGGCGGCCCGTTCCTGCCCGGACTGGTCTGGTGCCCCTGGAGCTCGAAGCTGGTGCGAGAGATCCCCCAGCCGTAAGGCGGCGTACGCGGGCCGCCGGCCGGGGCTCCCCCGCCGGCGGCCCGCGCGCGTCCTGCCCGGGGCTCAGCCCCCCGGCGTCACCAGCCGCGCCTCGTACGCGAACACCGCGGCCTGGGTGCGGTCGCGCAGCCCCAGCTTCACCAGGATGCGGCTGACATGCGTCTTCACCGTCGACTCGGCGACCACCAGATGCTCGGCGATCTCCCCGTTCGACAGGCCCTGGGCCACCAGCACCAGGACCTCGGTCTCCCGCTCGGTGAGGTCGGCGATCCGCTCCTGGGCCGGGGCGCGGGGAGTGCCGAGGCGGGAGAACTCGGAGATCAGTCGCTTGGTGACGGTCGGGGCGAGCAGCGCCTCGCCGGAGGCGACGATACGGACGCCCTCGGCGAGCTGGCCGGCCGAGGCGTCCTTGAGGAGGAAGCCGCTGGCCCCGGAACGCAGCGCCTGGTAGACGTATTCGTCCAGGTCGAAGGTGGTCAGCACGAGCACCTTGGCGCCCTCGTCGGCGGCCACGATCTCGCGGGTCGCCTCCAGGCCGTTCATCTCCGGCATCCGGATGTCCATCAGGACGACATCGGGCTTGAGGACGGCGACCTTGCGCACCGCCTCCCGGCCGTCGACCGCCTCCCCGATGACCTCGATGTCCGGCATGGCGTTCAGCAGGACCGAGAAGCCCTCCCGGACCATCACCTGGTCGTCGACGATCAATACCCGGATCATGCCCGCGCTCCCCCAGCCTTGTTCTCGCCCGTTGTGTTCGCCACCGGGATGAACGCCGCGACCTCGAAGCCGCCGTCCTCGGTGTGGTCGGCCGTGATCTCGCCGCCCAGCATTTGTACCCGCTCGCGCATTCCCAGCACGCCGTGCCCCGCCCCCGGGGACGGCTTGGCCAGCCGGCTCGGCGCACCGTTGACGATCCGTACGCCCAGCCCGCCGAGCACATACGAGACCTCCACCCGGGCCTCGGCGCCCGGTGAGTGCCGCAGCGCGTTGCTCAGCCCCTCCTGCACGATCCGGTACGCGGACAGCTCGACGCCCTGGGGCAGCGCCCGGGGCGAACCGGTGACCACGGCCTCGACGACCAGCCCGGCGCCGCGGACGCTGTCCAGCAGCGAGTCGAGGCTGGCGAGCGTCGGCTGCGGGGCCTCCGGGTCGCTCTCGGCGAAGGCGTCCGGGTCGGCGGAGCGCACCACGCCGAGGATGCGGCGCAGTTCGGCCAGCGCGGCGACGGCGTTCTCCCGGATCGTGGCGAAGGACGTGGCGAGCTCGGGCGGGGTGTCCTTGACGCGGTAGGGCGCCGCCTCGGCCTGGATGGCGATGACGGACATGTGGTGGGCGACCACGTCGTGCAGCTCGCGGGCGATCAGGGCCCGCTCCTCCAGCAGCGTGCGCCGGGTGCGCTCCTCCTCGGTGACGGTCCGCGTCCTGACGACCTGTTGGCGCTCCTCGCGCCAGGCACGGACCGCGGCGGCGGAGATCAGAATCACTCCGCAGAAGACCGCCGCCGGCGGCAGATCGCCCGGGTCCGCGCCGACGAGCGCCGTCAGGACCGCCGCCACGGCAAAGGTGACCAGCCACATCTCCATGGCCAGCCGGGGCCGGGTGCGCAGCACCACGAGGACCATCACCATGACGTGGGTGGCGAACGCGCCGTTCGAGAAGATGTTGGGCGCGTACAGGTTGTCCGTCTCGGCGAACGCCCCGACGGCGAACGCGGCCAACGACAGCCAGTAGGCGCCGACCGGGCGGAAGAGCGTGAGCATCGGCGGCGCGGCGAGCAGCAGGGAGAAGCCGGCGGCCACCATGCCGTGCAGCGCTCCGGGGCCGGAGCTGGCCAGGTCCGCCAGGAAGACGAAAGCCGAGAAGAAGCCGACGGTGACGTGCGGCAGCCAGCGCGCCCAGTGCCGCAGCCGCTCGGGCAGCCACGGCACCCACCGGGAGATCTTGGCATCTTCCAGCGGCGGCAGCGGGCGGAAGGCGAAGGCGTCGACGAACAGGTCCTGGCGCAGCCGGTGCAGCACGCCATGGGCTATCCGTGCCTCCGTATGCAAGGAGTCCTGCTTCTGGGTCTTCTCGTTCACGCTGACAACGGTAAGCAACGGCGGACCTCCGCGGCGTCCTCACCAGTGGGGATCTGCCGGCGTCCGCCTCAAGTACTACGTGGCCGGTGCAGACGGTGCACGCGACGGATGAGTGTGTGACAGCTGGGACTGCCGGGGGTGACGGGGGCGTAGTGGCCGACGCCGGGCAGCTCGTGCAGGTCCGTGCTGCCGGGATGCCGCGCGGCGTAGCGGCGGGAGAGCTCCACCGGGACCTCCGGGTCGTCGGTGCCGTGCAGGAGCGTCACCGGGATGCCCGACGGCGGATGGCACAGCGGGTCGGCCGCGGCGAGGCGTTCCGCAAGGCCGGGGGCGTCGCCCAGCAGCTCGGCGACCGCGCCGTCGCTCAGCCCCAGCTCATGGGCGCGGGCCAGATCGGCGACCGGTGCGACCGCCAGGACCCGGGTCACCGGGGTGCCGGGCCGGGCGGCCGCGAGCAGCGCGAGATGGCCGCCCGCGGAGTGCCCGGCCAGGACCACGCCGGGGCCCGCCGCGGTCTTCGCCAGGGCCGTGTGGGCGGCCCCGACGGCCGCCGTGACGTCCTCGAACGTCTGCGGCGCCCCGCCGCCCGCGCCGACCCTGCGGTACTCGGCCAGCGCGACCGGCAGCCCCTGGCCGGCCAGCTCGGCGGCGAGCGGCGAGAGATGCCGGCGGTCGTAGGCCGCGCGCCAGAAACCGCCGTGCAGCAGGACGACCAGCGGGCCGCGGGCCGCCCGCCCGCCGTCGCCCGCCCGCGGCTCGTAGAGGTCGACGATCTGGTCCGGATGCGGCCCGTAGGCCACCGTCCGGTCCGGCGCCACCGGGGCGAGCCCCAGCAGCGCCGCTTCCTCGTCCGCCACCCTCACCCGGCGGCCCCGGACTCCACATCCGGCAGCGCCCCCAGCACCTCACCGAGCACCCGGGCCGCCCGCTCCGCGTCCGCGAAGGAGGTGTAGAGCGGGGTGAAGCCGAAGCGCAGCACATCGGGGTGGCGGAAGTCGCCGACCACCCCGCGCCGGATCAGCTCGTCCATCACCTCACCGGCGAGCGGGGCGCCGCCCTGCCGGTCCGCGGCGAGCTTGGGAGAGCACGCCAGCGACACCTGGCTGCCGCGCCACTGAGGGTCGGAAGGGGTGAGGGAACGCACCCGGCCCGGCGGCACATAGGCCGCCACACACTCCAGGAAGAAGTCGGTCAGCGCGAGGCTCTTGGTGCGCACCTCCTCGATGGCCACCCCGTCCCAGACCTCCAGCGCCGCCTCCAGGGCGAGCAGCGAGAGGATGTCGGGGGTGCCGACCCGGCCGCGCAGAATGCCGTCGGCCGGTTCGTAGGAGGGGTCCATGGCGAACGGCTCGGCATGCGAGTTCCAGCCCGGCAGCGGCGATTCGAACCGCTCCTGGAGGCTCTCGCGGATGTAGAGGTACGCGGGCGCACCCGGGCCGCCGTTGAGGTACTTGTACGTACAGCCGACGGCGAGATCGACATGGTGCGCATCAAGGCCGACCGGCAGCGCACCCGCGCTGTGGCACAGGTCCCAGACGGCGAGCGCGCCCGCGGAGTGCAGCGCATGCGTGATGCCGGGCAGGTCGTTGAGCCGGCCGGTGCGGTAGTCGACGTGGTTGACCAGCGCCAGCGCGGTCCGCTCGGTGACCTCGTCGGCGATCCGCGCGGGCTCGACCGGGCGCACCGCGAGACCGGTCATCCGGGCCGCGGAGCGGGCGATATAGCCGTCGGTCGGGAACGTGGTGGCATCGACGAGGATCTCCGTGCAGCCCTTGCCGGCCATCCGGACGCCGCCGATCACGGCCTTGAAGATGTTGACGCTGGTCGAGTCGCCGACCACCACCCGGCCCGGACCCGCCCCGATCAGCGGGGCGATCTTGTCGCCGATCCGCTCGGGCGCGGTCCACCAGCCGGACTCGTTCCAGGACCGGATGCGCAGCTGCCCCCATTCCCGGGTGATGACATCGGCTATGCGGTCAAAGACCCCGCGGGGCAGCACCCCGAGGGAGTTGCCGTCCAGGTAGACGTCCGCGTCGCCGGACGCGTGATCGGGCGCGGGGTCCAGGACGAAGCGCTCGCGGACCGCGGCGAGCGGATCGGCGGCGTCCAACTCCGCGGCGCGCACGGCCTGTTCCCGGCCCCCGGAGGGCTCGGTGCGGTCGGTCGTCTCGGGGAATTCGGGGATCTCAGACATGGCTTCGCGCCGTCCACAGCTCGGGGAAGACGTTCTTGCGGGCCCGCTTCTCCAGCCAGGCCACCCCCGCGGAACCGCCGGTACCCATCTTCGCTCCCATCGCCCGCCACGTCGCGATCAGGTGGTCGTTGCGCCAGCGCAGGACCAGCTCGCCGACATCGGTCAACACCTCACCGAGCCGGACCAGCTCGGACTCCTGCGAACCGGCGTAGATCTCGGCCCAGACGGCCTCGACGGCCGGATCCGGTTCGTACCGCAGCGCCGGGTCCCGCTCCAGCACGGCCTCGGGGACCGCCCAGCCGCGCCGGGCGAGCATCCGCAGCACCTCGTCCCACAGGCTCGGCTCCTGGAGGGCCTTCGCCAGCTCGGCGTGCTCCCGCGGCGCGCCCCGGTGCGGCACCAGCATGGACGCGGACTTCTCGCCCAGCAGGAACTCCATCCGCCGGTACATCGCCGACTGGAAGCCGGAGCCCTCGCCGAGCGCGCTGCGGTAGGCGTTGAACTGCGCCGGGGTCAGCCGGGCCAGCGGCTTCCAGGCAGCGTTCAGCGCCTCCAGCTCGTACGCGGAGCGGCGCAGCGCCGCCATCGCCACCGGCAGATCATCGCGGCGCAGCGCCTCGGCGGCGGTGCGCCACTCATGGACGATGACCGTGAACCACAGCTCCATGACCTGGGTGGTGACCAGGAAGACCATCTCGCCGGGGTCTTCGGAGAGCGGGTGCTGTAGATGGGTGAGCACGCCCGCCTGGACATAGTCCTCGTACGGGGTCGTGCTGCTGCTGCCGATGCCCAGATCCGGGGCGAATGGCGGGTCCGACTCGGCGGTGCCGGCCGATACGGGACATCCGGCGGGTGCGGTCGGTCCGCGGTCCGGGGGTTCGATGGGAGACGGCTGCGACATGAGGGACTCCTCAGGTGCGAACTACCGGGTAGCGGTCCGCCCCTTCCTTGTCGGCTCGGGAGCCCCGGTCCCCTCGGGCGCGGGATGGCCCGGCCCACTGAAATCATCGGTGCTGGGCAGCGACCGCGCAAGGGCCGGCCGCGATCACGGCCGGCCCGTTGACCTGGGCGCTCCCCGGCGGGAGCGCGGACGGCCCCGGCGCGGGGCCCGTCGGCCGCCCGTCAGGAGAGGGTGTCGGCCGCGGTCGGCGAGGAGTCCCGCAGGAAGGTCGTGCAGCGCTCGTACTCGTCCTGCTCGCCGATCGACTGGGCGGCACGGGCGAGGGCGTGCAGCGCCCGGAGGAAGCCCCGGTTGGGCTCGTGCTCGAAGGGCACCGGGCCGTGGCCCTTCCAGCCGGCCCGGCGCAGCGAGTCCAGGCCGCGGTGGTAGCCGGTGCGGGCGTAGGCGTACGACTCGACGACTCGGCCTCCCTCGAACGCGTCGTCCGCGAGCTGCGCCCAGGCCAGGGACGAGGTCGGGTACTTCGCGGCGACATCGGACGGTGCCGTGCCCGCGGCGAGCATCTCGCGGGGCTCGGGATCGTCGGGCAGATGGGTCGGGGGCGGGCCCCCGAGGAGGTTTTCGTGAATGGGCATGGTCCCAGTTTGCCAGTGCGCTGCGCTGGGCGGCCGGTCCACGTTTTTGGCTTTCCCGCCGTGGGGGTTTCTCGCCGTTTCGCCTGCGGCGGGCTGGGTCCGCTGCGCGGGGCTGTTGGGTGCGGTGGGGGGGGTCCCGGGGGGGGGGGGGGGGGGGGTGGGGTTGGTCTTTGAGGGCCATGCTCCCCCCTTACCCCTCC
>NZ_JBVHZH010000004.1:0-207037 GCF_055574515.1 Streptomyces sp. NPDC029466 | reverse complement strand
TTTTGTGTTGTTGCGCCGCCCTCCTGGGGGGGGTCGCCCGCCCCCTCCCCCTCCCCCCCCACCCCCCCCCCCCCTCCGGCCCGTCCCCTCCCGTTGGTGGGTGGGTTTTGGGCGGTGGGGGTGGGCGTTATCTATCGGGTGTCCGTGGTTCTTCTCGTGTTTCGCCCGGGTCCAGTGGGGGTGCGCTCACCCCGCAGTGGAAGGTCGTCTTCGCCCGGCACGGCTCCTCGGCGCCTGGTGCGGGGCGCAGGGCGTCGGTGCGTACGGTGAGCCAGGCGATCAGGGCACCGGCCACCAGGACGCCGGCGCACAGGGGCATGGCGCGGAGGAAGGCGGCGGCGAAGGCGTCCGGGGAGCGGTAGGCCTCGGGGCCGAAGCCTGCGAGGAGGGGGAGGGCCGCGACCGCCATCAGGCCCGCGGCCCGTGCTGCCGCGTTGTTGATGCCGCTGGCCAGGCCCGCGCGGTCCACGTCCACCGAGGCCAGCACGGTCGCGGTGAGCGGGGCGACCAGGGTCACCATGCCCGCGCCCAGCACCACCAGCGCGGGCAGCACGTCGGCGAAGTAGGAGGCGCCCCGGCCCACCCGCATCATCAGCAGCAGGCCCGCGGCACACAGCAGCGGTCCGACGGTGAGCGGGAGCCGCGGGCCGGTGCGCTGGCCCAGTTCTCCGGAGCGGGCGGAGAGCAGCAGCATCAGCACGGTGGTGGGCAGCAGCGCGGTTCCGGCCTGGAGGGCCGAGTACCCCACCACGACCTGGAGCTGGAGGACGGACAGGAAGAAGAAGCCGCTGAAGGCGGCGTAGACGCAGACCGTCACCGCGTTCACGGCGGAGAACTGGCGGATACGGAAGATGGCGGGCGGCAGCATCGGATCGGCCCGGCGCCGTTCGACCTGCACGAAGAGCACGCCGAGCAGCACCCCGGCCACCGCGGGAAGCAGCACGCCGAGCCCGGCGCCCCCGTTCGGTGCGGCGATCAGTGCGTAGGTCACTCCGGCCAGCGCCAGCGCTCCCAGCACCGCGCCCAGGACGTCGAAGCCACGGCGCCCGCGCGCGCCGCGCTCCCGGGTCTCGGGGACGTGCCGTAGCGCCACCGGGACGCACACCGCGGCCAGCGGCACATTCAGGAAGAACACCCAGCGCCAGCCGGCGCCGTCCACCAGCCAGCCGCCGATGAACGGGCCCACCGCCGCGGCCACCCCGCCGAGCCCCGACCAGGCGCCGACGCCGCGGGCCCGGTCGTCGGGGTGGAGCACGGCCTGGATCAGCGCCAGCGAACCGGGCGTGAGCAGCGCCCCGCCGACGCCCTGGAGCGCCCGGGCCGCGATCAGTACGCCGGCCTGCGGTGCGAGCCCGCACAGCAGCGAGGCGGTGGCGAACCAGACCACGCCGATCACGAAGACCCGGCGCCGGCCGAAACGGTCGCCGAGCGCACCGCCCAGCAGGATCAGCGAGGAGAGGGTGAGCAGGTAGGCGGTGACGGTCCACTGGAGGACCGCCAGATCCGCGTTGAGGTCCTCGCCGATCCGGGGCAGGGCGACATTGACGACCGTGCCGTCGAGCAGCGCCATGCCGGACCCCAGCACGGCCGTCAGCAGCACCCACCGGCCCTGTGCCGAGGCCAGCCGGACCGTGCCGGGCGCACTCGGTTCGCTCATACCGCGAGCATGCCCGTCCCCGCGCCCGCTCGCCCACCCTGCGGCCGGCCGGGCGCACAAAGGCTCCGCATCCCGGACGGATGCGGAGCCCTGGTGCGCGGCGGCCGGCGGTGCGGCCCGCCGGTTACTTGATCTTGGTGCCGGTGGAGCGCAGGTTGGCGCAGGCCTCGGTGACCCGCTTGGCCATGCCGGCCTCGGCCAGCTTGCCCCAGCTGCGCGGGTCGTAGGTCTTCTTGTTGCCGACCTCGCCGTCGACCTTCAGCACACCGTCGTAGTTACGGAACATGTGGTCCGCGACCGGGCGGGTGAAGGCGTACTGGGTGTCGGTGTCCAGGTTCATCTTGACCACGCCGTTCTCCAGCGCGGTGGCGATCTCCTGCTCGGTGGAGCCGGAGCCGCCGTGGAAGACGAAGTCGAACGGGGCGGTCTTGCCGTACTTGGCACCCACGCCCTCCTGGAGGTCCTTCAGCAGCTCGGGACGGAGCACGACATTGCCCGGCTTGTAGACGCCGTGGACGTTGCCGAAGGAGGCGGCGAGCAGGTAGCGGCCCTTCTCACCCAGGCCGAGCGCCTCGGCGGTGCGCAGCGCGTCATCGACCGTGGTGTAGAGCTCGTCGTTGATCTCGTGGGTGACGCCGTCCTCCTCGCCGCCGGTCGGGGTGATCTCGACCTCAAGAATGATCTTGGCGGCGGCGGCCTTGGCCAGCAGCTCCTGGCCGATGGCCAGGTTGTCGGCCAGGTTCTCGGCCGAACCGTCCCACATGTGGGACTGGAACAGCGGGCTCTGGCCCTTGGCGACGCGCTCCGCGGAGATGTCCAGCAGCGGACGTACGTAGCCGTCCAGCTTGTCCTTGGGGCAGTGGTCGGTGTGCAGCGCGACGGTGATGTCGTACTTGGCGGCGACGACGTGCGCGAACTCGGCGAGCGCCACCGCACCGGTGACCATGTCCTTGTTGTACTGGCCGCCCAGGAACTCCGCACCACCGGTGGAGATCTGGATGATGCCGTCGCTCTCGGCCTCGGCGAACCCGCGCAGCGCGGCGTGCAGCGTCTGCGTCGACGTGACGTTGATGGCCGGGTAGGCGAACTTCCCTGCCTTCGCCCGGTCGAGCATCTCGTTGTAGACCTCGGGGGTTGCGATGGGCATCTGTCCGCTCCTTGTGTGTGCGGGTGTGCGTACTGGGCCCTGACCAGGGGGCGAGGACTTCGCCGAGCACATCTTCCCAGACAAGGCCCTTCGCTCCACATTGCCTGTCCGGCCGTCCCACTCCGTGGGCAGTCGGTTTCACGTGAAACCGACTGCCCCTCGGCAAAGCCGCAGGTCAGCGCGGAGCACCCATCTCCGGTGCGGCTGTCGCGCCGGTCTCAGCCCAGGCCGAGGTCACCCAGCTGGTAGCCCGTGATATAGGGCAGTCCGGCCTCGGCGATGGCCGGGGCGGCACCGCGGTCGACGATCGTTGCCACCGCGACGACCTCGGCGCCCGCCTCACGCGCCGCCTCGACGGCGGTCAGCGGCGAGCCACCGGTGGTGGAGGTGTCCTCGACGATCAGGACCCGGCGGCCCTTGATGTCCGGGCCCTCGATGCGGCGCTGCATCCCGTGCGCCTTCTGCGCCTTGCGGACGACGAAGGAGTCCAGCCGGCCGCCGCGCGCCGCGGAGGCGTGCAGCATCGAGGTCGCCACGGGGTCGGCGCCGAGCGTCAGCCCGCCGACCGCCTCGTAGTCCAGGTCGGCGGTGATGTCCAGCATCAGCTGACCGACCAGCGGCGCGGCCTCGCCGTCCAGGGTGATCCGGCGCAGGTCGATGTAGTAGTCGGCCTCCTTGCCGGAAGAAAGCGTCACCTTGCCGTGCACCACGGCCTTGTCCTTGATCTGGCGCAGCAGCTCGCCGCGCACGTCGTCACTCATGTGCACGAGCTTAGGCGGTGCCCCGGGACAGGTTCCGCCAGCTCCAGGTCATGGAGATCTCCAGCGGGTCGATCGGCGTGACCAGGCGCGGCAGGGTGTTGAGGCCGTTCGGCGGGCCGGTCTGCGGCTCGACACAGACCGCGGCCTCCTGCTCGTCGTAGACCACGGCCCATTCGGCGCGACTGGTGATCTTGAGCTCCAGGCGGCCCGGCCAGGTGAGCGTGGCCGCCACGCCCTGCGGCATCCCGAAGCAGTCGTCCCAGGGGCCCGGCTTCGGCGGGATCCGGCGGCCGGTCGGGAGATGGTCCGCGCCCCGCTCCTCCTGCCACTCGGGCCCGAAGTCGAGGTGGACGTCCTTGCCGCCCTCCCCGAGGTTCCGCAGGAACCAGGGGTGCCAGCCGGCCTGTGCGGGGAAGGAGTCGGTGGTCGCCTCGACACCCATGGTGAGGGTGAGCGAACCGCCGTCCTCGGCGAGTTCCACGAGCTGGGTGACCTGCCCCGGATACGGCCAGGGCGCCGCCGGGTCCTTGAGGTCGTAGGTGAAGATGCCCTCCGTGGCGCTCGTCCGCACCGTGCGCCAGCGCAGGTCGCGGCCGGTGCCGTGGATGGCGTGCGGGGCGGCGTTGAGCGGCATCCGGTGGAGCTCGCTGCCGTTGCGGAACTCCCCGTGGGCGAGCCGGCCGCACCACGGCACCATCGGGAAACAGCCGTATCGGGGGCCCTGCCGCAGCAGCTCCGTACCGCCGATGCGCAGGCTCGCGATCCGGCAGCCGAGGTCCGGCCGGACGGTCAGTTCGGTGTCTCCGGCGGCCAGTCGCACGCCCTCCGGCGCCTGCGTCCGCGCCGCGCCCTGCGTGGTGTTGTCGGTGCTCACGGGACCGAGCCTAGCGACGCACCGCGCGCAGCGTGGGATGCCCTACGGGCCGCGACCAACCGTGGGCCGCGGCCCGGGTCAGCGGCGCCGGCGCAGTACCCGGCCGACGACCACCGCGGAGGCCAGCACCACCGCGGCCGCGGGCGCCGCCCAGCGCAGGGTCACCGAGGTGCCGTTCGACTCGGGCGCGGGCACCGGCGCGTACCGGCCACGCGGCGGGGCGTGGTCGACCTCTTCCGCGCTGCGGCCGATCATCGTGCGACGGGCGTGCGCGGCCTCGGCGGGGGCGAGCCGGTCCGCCTCGTCGCCGTAGGCGTGCTCGGGGTGCGCGGCGGAGAACGCGTCCGCCGCCTCGCCCGCGTCGAGGTCCTCGCCCGCCTCGTCCGCGGCATCGAGATCCGCCGTCTCGCCGTCGTCCTCGTCGCTGCCCGGGTCCAGGGACGGCGGCGGCACCTCGGTGTCGAACACCCGGGACCCGCCCGCGTCCTGGGCGTCCCCGGCCGGTGCGGCGGCGTCGTCCGGTGTGGTGGCGTCGTCCGGCCCACCGGCATCGGCCGCTCCGGCCTCGTCGACCGCTCCGGCCTCGTCGGTCACCGGCCGCCGTCGCAGGTCCGCCGCCAGGTTCTCCGCGAAGCGGTCCAGCAGCCGGCGGCCGACGGAGGCGGCGGACCGGTCGGTGGCCTCGGCGAGCCGGCCGTCGCGGTGGACCGTGCCGGAGCAGCGCAACGTCGTACCGGGGCCGGGCTCGGTGGCCGGGGAGAGCCGTACGGCCAGGGTCAGCGCGACCGCCCCGTCGCCCCGCGCCTCGGTGCCCTTCGCCTCGACGGTCACCGCGGCCGCACCGTCGTCACCGGTTCCCTCGTCCGCGGCGGCGCCGACCGTCAGCGTGCCGCGATAGGTGATGGTGGAGCTTCCGATACGCAGTCGCAGCCGGCCCTCCGGACACCCAGGGGCCGCATCGGCGTCGAGCTGGACTCCTGGGACACAGCGCGCCACCCGCTCCGGCTCGGTGAGCGCCTGCCGCACGGTCCCGACGGGAAACGGAACGTACACCTCATGCTCCATGACATGGGAGCCTACCCAGCGCCCGCGAACCCGTGCCCGCCCACGCGGAACTTTCTGACACCGGGCCGGAACCAGCCCCCCCGCTACCCGCTGCCCGCCCCGCCCGCGGCCCGCGGCGGACGCGCGCCAGCCCTGACACCGCCCCGCGCCGCCCGCTCAGTCCTGATACCGCGGATGCATCAGCGTCGACGCCGGCAGGCCAACCCTCCGCTCACGGATCTCCGCCCGCCGGCCGGCCCGCAGTTCCCCGGCGCTGAGACCGGCCAGCGGCGGAGCGTCAGGGGCCAGACCGAACGCCGGACGGTGCCGCGCGGCCAGCACGAAACCCCAGTACCGGGACCCGGACGGCGCCGCGGCGGCCGGGCCGGCGTCAGCTGGGGAAGCGCCCGCGGGCGGGACGGCGCCCGCCGAGCGATCCGGCCCGCCGGAGAAGGCCGCGGACCGGCCGGACTGCCGGTACGGCACCGTCGCCAGGCCCACCGACCGGACCGTCGACTCCACCGTCCAGTACAGCCGCGCACGCTCGACCGGCGGTCCGGCATGCACCACCAGCCTCCCGTCGCGGGCCAGCAACTGCGCCGCCAGGCCGTAGAACTCCTGCGAGTAGAGCTTGGTGCAGACGGTGATCCCGGGATCGGGAAGATCGGAGACGATGACGTCGTACGGCGCCGGCCGGTGGCCGGGGCCGCGGACGCCCTGCTGCCGCAGCCAGTCGAAGGCGTCGGCGGTCACCGTGCGCACCCGGGGATCGGCGAGCGAGTGCCGGTTGAGGCGGGTGAGGCCGGGGTCGGTGCGCGCCAACCGCAGTACGCCGGGGTCGAGTTCGACGACGGTCACCGAGCGGACCGCGCGGTAGCGGAGGATCTCGCGCACCGCGAGGCCGTCGCCGCCGCCGAGCACCAGCACCCGGCCGTGCGGGCCGCCCGCCATCGCCGGGTGCACCAGCGCCTCGTGGTAGCGGAACTCGTTCTCCGCGCTGACACGGAGCCGGCCGTCGAGATACAGCGCCAGCGGTCCGCCGGAACCTTTCCTCCCGTGCCCCGCACCGGCTCCGGCGCCCGTCCCGCCGGTCATCACCACTTCCTGGACGCCGGTCTGCACCGCGACCCGGGCCGAGGAGCCGTACACCGCCAGCCGGGCGGCCCGTTCGAACGGGGTGGCCAGCACCACGCCCGCGGCGAGCAGCGCGAGGACCAGGGCATTGGCGCCGAAGAGCGCCCAGCGGGCACGGACGCTGAGGTCGCGGCGGAACAGCCACAGCACCAGCACGGCGCCGGCCACCGCGTTGACGGCGCCGGTGAGCAGCGCACCGGTCAGCTGGCCGAAGCCCGGCAGCAGCAGAAACGGAAAGGCCAGCCCGCCGACGAGCGCCCCGACATAGTCCGCGGCGAAGAGATCGGCCACCGCGCCGCCCGCGTCCTGCCGGCGCACCCGCTGGATCAGCGTCATCAGCAGCGGTACCTCGGCGCCGATCAGGATGCCGATGACCAGGGAGAAGCCGACCAGTGCGGAGCGGGACTGCCCGAACCAGGCGAAGCACGCGTAGAGCGCCATCGCGGAGGTGCCGCCGACCAGCGCGAGACCGGCCTCCACCGCGCCGAAGCCGACCGCCGCCCGGCAGCGCAGCCGCTTGGCGAGCAGCGCGCCGACCCCCATCGCGAAGACCATGACGGACAGCACGACCGACGCCTGGGTGACGGAGTCGCCCACCAAGTACGTGGCCAGGGCGACCAGTTCGAGTTCGTAGACCAGACCGCAGGCGGCGCAGACGAAAACGACGGCGAGGACGAGCAGCCGGCCGAGCCCGGCCGGCACGGGCAGTAGCGCCGGCATCATGACGTCCGGCGGGCCGGGAGCGCCGACGCGGGCGGACTCTGGCGGGTCGATCATAAAATGAACGCTACGTGACGATTCTGTGGCGCTCCGTCACCCACACGAGTAGACCTCGCGGGCTACACCCCTCGGACGGGGCGTTGACGAAGCGTGGGGCGCGAGGGCACACCGCACCGCACAGGCCGCGCGCGCCGCACCGTCCGCGCCCTCCCGGACCTCCACGCCCCCGGCGCACAGCGCCCGCGCCCCTCGCATCACACACTGCCCCACTCCCTCCGGCCGACCGGACCGGTCGCCCGCGACCGGCCCCGCTAGACCGCCGCGACCCTCGCCCGTACGCCCACGCGGGTACGGGTGGCCACCAGGCGGCCCTCCTGCGGATACGCGTGCCAGGTCCGCCAGCGCACCTGCCCCTGCTGACGCTGCGCCAGCATCGCGGTGAAGGCGTGCGGCGAACCGGGGAACGTGCCGGCGAGCCCGTGCGGATGCTCGGCCACCAGCGCGAGCAGCTCCTGCGCCCGCCCGGCGAACGAGCCGCGCGAAAGGGTCTCCACATGGGCGGCGAATTCGTACTCCCAGTCCCCCAGCCGCTTCGCCACCCCGAGCGGCAGCGGTGTGCTGCTGCCCGGCATACAGGCGACCGTTTCGGAACAGGTGCCGTGCTCCTCCTCCAGAAGCACCTGGTGAGAGGCGCCGAGCAGCCTCAACTGCACCTGGGCGTCCTGGAGTTGGAGATCGAGTACGGCGAGGGCGGGCAGGGGGTCCCTGCCCAGCGCCCAGGCCAGGTCGGAGGCACGGGTATCGGTGTACGCCGTCGTCAAAGTGGTGAGCATGGGTCGGCTCCGCAGCACGCAGTGGAATGGTGGGCCGGCCCGCCCGAAAAGGATCAGGAATGTACGTCTGCCTGCCGGCTCGCGCCCACGTGGGATCGGAGAACGTGGGGAATTCTCTGGGGAGAGGGAATCATGAAAGCCCCGTCGCCCACAGCGCTTTTACCCATCTCCTCCGGCTTTCCATCCGCTCGGGGGCCTTGCAGTTCAGTTGTTCAACACCCAAGCGCCCGGCGGGTGTTGGCCCTTCGACCAGCACCCGCCGGGCGCATATGCGACAAGCAACTAGCCATCCGCACATATGGAGTTGGCGCGGGACGCCCCCGCCTCAGCAGCCCATCGGCTCAGCAACCGCCACCGCCGCCACCACCACCGCAGCCACCGCCTCCGCCGCCGCCACCGCCGCAGGAAGAACCGCCACCACAGGAGGAACCGCCACCGCAACCGCCGCCCGAGCCCCCGTCACCGCCGGCCCACCAGCTGCCGCCGCCGTTGCCGCCGGAGCCCCGTCCACTCCCGCCGCCCGAACCGCTCCGGGAGGCCAGGGCCACCAGCCCGATCACTCCCGCGCAGATCACTACGAAAACCACAATCCCCATATGCCTCACACTCCTTTTCATCCCCCGAAGCGTGGGGCACCTCCCACGCCCTTCAGGCAGTGGGGGAGCATCCGCTCCGTCCGGCACCGTCCGGCACCGTGGGCCGCCCTCGTCGGCGGCCGTCTCATTTCCGTTGTGCGGGGCTGATGCCCCGGCCCCGGCGTCTCAAAGCACAGTTGAGGAAGACCAGAGGTTCGGCGCAGGATGACGTCCATGGACCGACCGCTGCTCAACAGCCGCCTCGCCGAATTCGGCACCACGATCTTCGCCGAGATGTCGGCACTCGCCGTACGGACCGGCTCCATCAACCTCGGCCAGGGCTTCCCCGACGCCGACGGTCCGGAAGAGGTCAGGGAGGCGGCGGTGCGCGCGCTGCGCGACGGCCGCGGCAACCAGTACCCGCCCGGCCCCGGCATCCCCGAACTGCGCACCGCCGTCGCCGCCCATCAGCAGCGCTTCTACGGCCGGCTCGGCCTCTCCTACGACCCCGACACCGAGGTCCTGATCACCGCGGGCGCCACCGAGGCCCTCGCGGCCGCTCTGCTGGCACTGCTGGAGCCGGGTGACGAGGTCATCGCGCTGGAGCCGTACTACGACTCGTACGCCGCCGGTATCGCGCTGGCGGGCGGCCGCCGCGTCCCGGTGACCCTGCGCGCGGACCCGGAGTCCGGCAGCTACCGCCTCGACCTGGACGAACTGCGGGACGCCGTCACCGACAAGACCCGCCTGCTCCTCCTCAACACCCCGCACAACCCCACCGGCACCGTCCTCTCCCGCGACGAACTCGCCGAGATCGCCCGCCTGGCCTGCGAGCGCGATCTCCTCGTCATCACCGATGAGGTCTACGAACACCTCGTGTTCGAGGGCGAGCACCTCCCGCTCGCGTCGTTCCCCGGGATGCGCGAGCGCACCGTCACCATCGGCTCGGCGGGCAAGACCTTCTCGTTCACCGGCTGGAAGGTCGGCTGGGTCACCGCGACGGCGGAACTGGTGAGCGCGGTCCGCTCCGCCAAGCAGTTCCTCACCTATGTCTCCGCCGGCCCCTTCCAGTACGCCGTTGCCGAGGCCCTCGCCCTCCCCGACAGCTACTTCACGGAACTGCGCGAAGACCTGCGCACCAAGCGCGACATCCTCGCCACCGGCCTCACCGACGCCGGCTTCCAGGTCTTCCGCCCCGCCGGCACCTACTTCATCACCACCGACATCCGCCCCCTCGGCCACGACGACGGCTTCGCCTTCTGCCGCACCCTCCCCGAACGCGCCGGCGTCGTCGCCATCCCCAACGCCGTCTTCTACGACCACAAGGAGGAGGGCGCGCCGTATGTGCGGTTCGCTTTCTGCAAGGGCACCGAGGTCCTCCAGGAGGCAGCGGACCGCCTGAAGCGCCTGTGACGGCCGGTGGGCGGAGCGGCCCTCGGCCCTGAAGCGCGAGCCGCGCCCCCGTCAGCCCTGCTACGAACAGACGCGGGCCCCGGAGCCATCAAGCTCCGGGGCCCGCGCAGCAGGGTGGGTGTGGGACGGACGGGGCTCAGGCCTCGTCGTCACCCGGCTTCTCGTCGGAGTCGCCTTCGATCTCGGCTTCCAGGCCGAGCTGCTCGACGATCCACTTGTCGAATTCGATGGAGGCGCGGACCCAGCTGACCGTGCTCGACACAAAGTGTTCGAGCGAGACACCGGTGCCGATCAGCATCGATGCCTCACCGATCAGACGGACCGTGCCGTCGTCATGGGTGTGGGTGTAGGCCTTGGGCCACAGCGTCCGGCGGTTCCAGTCGTCGATCGCCTCCAGCAGCTTCGACTTCTCGTCGATGCCGTGGGCGCGGTCATAGAACGTACGGACGGAGAAGATCTGCTGCTCCTCCTCGCCCCGGAACATGAAGTACGTGCGGAACTGCTCCCACGGGGCGGCGAGGTCACCCTCCTCGTCGACTACGTACTTCAGCTCCATCTGGTCGAGGAGCTGCTTGACCAGGTCCTGGTCTGGCACGACGGGACCATCAGGCCCCGACGGCTCGGGTTCGGGCTGGCCCCCGAAATTCGGAATCGAGGACGGGTCGATGCTCACCGTGGAATTCCCTTCGTATGGTCTCTGCCATCCTCCCCCACATCCGCCCCGTCGTGGCAACCCGGACGGGGAGGATGCGGGCAAGGTGTCGCCCGGGGCAACGATCTGCCGGGCGGGCCGGCAGCGGGCGACGGCGGCGGTCAGCCAGCGGGGGCCGGACGCGGGCCGCGGCGGCGGTCAGCCCGCGGGCCGCCCGGCCGCCTCCACCGACAGCTGATCGCCGTCCACGTCCACCCGCACGGTGTCCCCCTCCAGCACCTCGCCCGCCAGGATGGCGCGGGCGAGCTGGTCGCCGATGGCCGTCTGGACCAGGCGGCGCAGCGGCCGGGCGCCGTAGGACAGGTCCGGGGCGGGGGCGTCGGGCACCGGTTCCTGGCCGAGCCAGGCGAGCCAGGTCAGGGCGCGGTCGGTGACGTCCAGCGTCAGCCGGCGGTCGCCGAGACGACGCTGGAGGTGGCCGAGCTGGATACGGGCGATCCGCTGGAGCTGGTCCGTGCCGAGCGGGTGGAAGACCACCACGTCGTCCAGCCGGTTGAGGAACTCGGGCCGGAAGGCGGTCCGCACGGTCTCCAGCACCTTCTCCTTCTTCTGCTCCTCCTTGAGCAGCGGGTCCATCAGGAAATTCGACCCGAGGTTGGAGGTCAGGATGAGGATGGTGTTGCGGAAGTCGACGGTGCGGCCCTGGCCGTCCGTGAGCCGGCCGTCGTCGAGGACCTGGAGCAGGATGTCGAAGACCTCGTGGTGGGCCTTCTCCACCTCGTCCAGCAGGATGACGGAGTAGGGGCGGCGGCGGACCGCCTCCGTGAGCTGGCCGCCCTCCTCGTAGCCGACATAGCCGGGCGGCGCACCGACCAGCCGCGCGACGCTGTGCTTCTCGCTGTACTCCGACATGTCGATCCGGACCATCGCCCGCTCGTCGTCGAAGAGGAAGTCCGCGAGCGCCTTGGCCAGCTCGGTCTTGCCGACGCCGGTCGGGCCGAGGAAGAGGAACGAGCCGGTGGGGCGGTCCGGGTCGGCGATCCCGGCCCGGGTGCGGCGTACGGCGTCGGAGACGGAGCGGACGGCCTCGGTCTGGCCGATCAGCCGCTTGCCGAGCTCCTCCTCCATACGCAGCAGCTTCTGGGTCTCGCCCTCCAGGAGGCGGCCGGCCGGGATACCGGTCCAGGCGCCGACCACATCCGCGATGTCGTCCGGCCCGACCTCCTCCTTGACCATGGACTCCTTGGACGCCTCCTGCTCGGCCTCGGCGGCGGCCGCCTCCTCCAGCTCGTGCTCCACGCCCGGGATCTCGCCGTAGAGCAGCTTGGAGGCGGTGTCGAAGTCGCCGTCGCGCTGGGCGCGCTCCGCCTGGCCGCGCAGCTCGTCGAGCTTCTCCTTGAGCGCACCGACGCGGTTGAGGCTCTGCTTCTCCTTCTCCCAGCGGGCGGTCAGACCGCGCAGCTCCTCCTCCTTGTCGGCGAGGTCCTTGCGCAGCTTCTCCAGCCGCTGGACGGAGCCCGCGTCGGTCTCGTTCTTGAGCGCCAGCTCCTCCATCTTCAGCCGGTCGACGGCGCGCTGGAGCTCGTCGATCTCCACGGGCGAGGAGTCGATCTCCATCCGGAGCCGGGAGGCGGCCTCGTCGACCAGGTCGATGGCCTTGTCCGGCAGGAAACGGGAGGTGATGTAGCGGTCGGAGAGCGAGGCCGCGGCGACCAGCGCGGAGTCCGCGATCTGCACCTTGTGGTGGGCCTCGTAGCGGCCCTTGAGCCCGCGCAGGATCGCCACCGTGTCCTCGACGGTCGGCTCGGCGACCAGCACCTGCTGGAAGCGGCGCTCCAGCGCCGGGTCCTTCTCGATCCGCTCGCGGTACTCGTCCAGCGTCGTCGCGCCGACCATCCGCAGCTCACCGCGGGCCAGCATCGGCTTGAGCATGTTGCCGGCGTCCATGGACGAGTCGCCGCCGGCGCCCGCGCCGACGACGGTGTGCAGCTCGTCGATGAAGGTGATGATCTGGCCCTCGCTGGACTTGATCTCCGCCAGGACGGTCTTCAGCCGCTCCTCGAACTCACCGCGGTACTTGGCGCCCGCGACCATCGCCCCCAGGTCCAGCGCGACCAGCCGCTTGTTGCGCAGCGACTCGGGCACATCGCCCTTGACGATCCGCTGCGCCAGTCCCTCGACGACGGCGGTCTTGCCGACGCCCGGCTCACCGATCAGCACCGGGTTGTTCTTCGTACGGCGGGAGAGCACCTGCACCACACGGCGGATCTCGTGGTCCCGGCCGATGACCGGGTCGAGCTTGCCCTCGCGGGCGGCCGCGGTGAAGTCCGTACCGAACTTCTCCAGCGCCTTGTACGTGCCCTCCGGGTCGGCGTTGGTCACCCGCTGCCCGCCGCGGTTCGCCTCGAAGGCGGCCAGCAGCTTCTTGGCGGAGGCGCCCTGCTGCTCCAGCAGCTCGCCGGTGCGCCCGCCCTTGGCGGCGATGCCGATGAGGAGGTGCTCGGTGGAGACGTACGCGTCACCGAGCTCCTTGGCGCGCTGGGTGGCGTCGGCGATGGCGGAGAGCAGATCGCGGTCCGGCTGCGGCGGCGCGACCGTCGAGCCCTGCACACTGGGCAGCGCGGCCAGCTGACGCTCGGCCCCGTTGCGCAGCGCCGCGGCGTCCGCCTCGACGTCGGCCAGCAGGTCCATGATGTTCTCGTTGTCCTGCCCGGCCAGCAGCGCGAGCAGGAGGTGCGCGGACGTCATGTCCGCGTGCCCGGAGGTGACCGCCCGCTCATTGGCGGCGCTCAGTGCCTCCCGGCTCTTGTTGGTCAGCTCGGCGTCCACGTCCTCGCGATCCTCCTCGACTCGTCCTGCCCGGCCTCGGTGCCCAGTCTGGACCCACTCCGGCACATCCTGCACATACCAACGTGCGATAAGTTGAGTCTATTCCACTCAAGGCTGCGGAAGCGAGCCCCCTCGCCCGCTCCTCGCTCACTCGTGCGAGGGAACGGGGGCCGATCGCGCCGCCACCCACCGCGTCGCCCGGCGACACTGGCCTTCGACCACGAGGAGGTGCAGCATGACGGCTATGGCACACGAGCCGATGGCGACGGACGACGAGACCCTCCTGGATTACTTCCTCGCCCTGGAAACCCCTGAGGGCTTCCGGGCCGAGCTGATCGAGGGGGAGATCATCGTGACGCCACCGACGGACGGGAACCATGAGCGTTTCTTCAGTCGGCTCACCAAACAGATCCTGGTGAAGTCCGCGACTGACATGGACGTCTCCGGCGGCAAGGGGCTCCTGCTGAACCCCGCCGACCGCAAGAACCACGTGATCCCCGATGCCACGTTCGCGCCCACCGAACTGGATGTGTTCCTGGATGCCGAGCCCTGGATGCCCAGCGACGGCGTCACCCTGGTCATGGAAGTGACATCAAGCAAGCCTGAGCACGACCGCGTCCGCAAGCGGCACTGCTACGCCCACGCCGGCATCCCGTTCTATCTGCTCGTGGACCGCGGCGAGGGCACGATCACGCTGTTCAGCGACCCCACCGGGAACGACTACGCAGGGCACAACACCGTCCCCATCGGCAAACCCGTCCCCCTCCCCGCCCCCTTCTCCTTCGACCTCGAAACCGCCGACTTCCTCTGAGCCCCCGGCCCCGAACTACTCTGGCCCCCATGGCCCATGACCTCAGTGCCCTCAGCCCGGAGTACCTCGCCTTCTGGGGCGAGTATCTGATGCCGACCCTCACCACGCTGCGTACGGACGGGACGCCCCATGTCGTTCCGGTAGGCGTCACCTACGACGCCGGGCAGCGGATCGCGCGGATCATCACCCGCAAGGACAGTGCCAAGGTCAAGAACATCCTCGCCGCCGGGGCGGACGGCGCCACCGTCGCCGTGTGCCAGGTCGACAAGGGGCGCTGGGCGACGCTGGAGGGCCGGGCCCGGGTGCGTACGGACGCCGAGTCGGTGGCCGACGCGGTGCGCCGGTACGCCGAGCGGTACGGCCGGACGCCGACGCCCAACCCCGACCGCGTCATGATCGAGATCGCGGTGACCAAGGCGATGGGCCGGGCCTGAGCGCCGGCCCGAGAGCCGCTCCCCTCCCGCGCGGTCACCTCCGGCCCGCTGGCCGGAAACGGCCCCTCCGGATCCGCTCCGGGCCACCCACCTGGTACTCAAGAGCGACGGGAACCGAACAGCTCCGCGCAATCACGGACGACATCGGACCTGTCCCCTGCAAAAGACAGCAGCTGGAGGCCGTATGGCGTCGGCAGTGTGCAAGGTGGCGACCGTTCCGCGCCGTCCCTCCCCCGCCCGGCCGCATCCGCACGCCGAGCTCTGCCCGCGCTGTGGCGGCCAGCTCGCGGTCAATCAGGACGGCTGGAAGATCTGCCACGCCTGCGGCTATGCCTCGCCGCCCGGTACAGCCCCTCCTCCACGGGCCGCTCGCGGGGGTATCGTCGCCCCCACAGTCGCCACGCCCCGGAGGGCACGATGAACTCGGTCCGAGTCACGGCGATCGCCTGCCTGATGCCGCTGTCCGAGCTGGACGAGGATCCGTTCCTGGTCGACGACCGCAGCCAGCACGACATGTGCAAGCAGTGGGCGGCGGCCCGTGACTACCACCTGACCTGCCAGCTCAGCCTGCACCAGCTGCGCGCCGACCACAGCGCGCTGTGGCGTGACGTCGAAGAGGGCCTGGTCGATGTGTTCGTGGCGCCCAACCGCCGGGCGCTGGAGAACGCCATCGCCGGCGCGGACGAGTTCACCAAACGGTGCGCCGCGGCCGGCGTCCGCCTGGAGACCGCCGACCTCGACGAGCCGGTCTACACCCTGGCGATGAAGTCGCAGGTGCACCGGCGGCTGTCGATGCCGACGGCCGGATACAACGGCTGCTGAACGGGCCGCGGCGGGCGCGCGGCGGCCTACGGAAACGCGAGAAGGGCCGGGTCACCCCGGCCCTTCGTCACGTCATGTGCCGGGCGTCCGCGCCCCGGCCGCGGCCGTCACTCCGGCCGCTTGGGACGCCAGACCACCAGCGCGCTGGTCTGCTGCACATCCTGATACGGCACCAGATCGCGCCGATAGGAGGCGTGCACCGCCGCCTCCCGCTGCTGCATCGCGCTGGCCGCGCCCTCCAGGGCGCCCTGGAGCTCGACGACCCGCTGCTGCAGGGCCGTGACCTGGTTCTCCAGCTCGATGATGCGCTTGATACCGGCGAGGTTGATGCCCTCGTCCTGGGACAACTGCTGCACCGTACGGAGCAGTTCGATGTCCCGGGCCGAATAGCGGCGGCCCCGCCCGGCCGTGCGGTCGGGCGAGACCAGCCCCAGCCGGTCGTATTGCCGAAGGGTCTGCGGATGCAGGCCGGAGAGCTGAGCCGCGACGGAGATGACGTACACCGGCGACTCATCGGTCAGTTCATAGGGGTTACGACGCTGCCCGCCCCGGCTGTCCATCTCAAGCTCCCTTCGCGGCCTGGAACAGCTCCGCCCGCGGGTCCTGCCCCGCGGTCGCCTCGCGATAGGACTCCAGCGACTCCTTCGCCTTGTCGCTGAGGTCACCGGGGACCAGCACCTCTATGGTGACCAGCAGATCCCCCCGTGTGCCGTCCTTACGGGCCGCACCCTTGCCACGGGCCCGCATGGTGCGTCCGTTGGGGGTGCCGGCCGGCAGCTTCAGCGTCACCGGCGGACCGCCCAGTGTCGGCACCTTGACCTCCCCGCCGAGCGCGGCCTCCGGGAAGGTGACCGGCACCGTGATGGTGAGGTTGTCGCCCTTGCGGCCGAAGACCGGGTGGGCGTCGACATGCACGACCACATACAGATCGCCCGCCGGGCCGCCCTGCTCGCCCGGGGCGCCCTTGCCGCGCAGCCGGATGCGCTGCCCGTCGGAGACGCCCGCGGGGATGCGGACCTGCATCGTGCGCGCGCTGGTCGCCCGCCCGCTGCCCTTGCAGACATCGCAGGCGTCCTGGGCGATCAGGCCCCGGCCCTTGCAGTCGGCGCACGGGTCGGTGAGCGAGAAGCCGCCGCCCGCGCCCCGGCTGACCTGGCCGGTGCCGACGCAGGTCGGGCAGACCCGCGGGGTGCCGTTCTTGTCGCCGGTGCCGGAACACGCCTTGCACGGCGCCTGGCTGGACATCCGCAGCGGGACCGTGGCCCCGTCGACCGCCTCGGTGAAGCTGAGCGTCACCTCGGACTCGATGTCCTGGCCCCGGCGCGCATGGGTACGGGTACCGGCGCCGCCGCGGTTGAACAGGCCGCCGAAGACGTCCCCGAGGCCGCCGCCGAAGCCTCCGCCGCCGGCCTGGCCCTGCGAGCCCCCGAAGAGGTCGCCCAGGTCGAAGTTGAAGCTGCCGCCGCCGCCCGGCCCCGGCCGGTAGCCGCCGTTGCCGAACAGCGTGCGCGCCTCGTCGTACTCCTTGCGGCGCTTGGCGTCGCCCAGGACGTCGTTCGCCTCGGAGATCTCCTTGAAGCGCTCCTCGGCCTTGGCGTCGCCCTTGTTGGCGTCCGGGTGGAACTCGCGGGCGAGCTTGCGGTACGCCTTCTTGATCTCCGCTTCGGTGGCGTCCTTCGGGACGCCGAGGACCTTGTAGTAGTCCTTCTCCACGAAGTCCTTGGTACTCATCCCCGACGTCCCTCCTTCCGCGCGGTTTTCGTTTCTGTCCTCACGTCAGCCCTCTTCCGGGCCACCGCTCTCCTCGTCCGAAGCCTTGGCACCCTTGGCCTCGTCATCGGATCCGGACTTGGTGCCCTGCGCGCCCGGCTGCGGCTCGGCGACGGCGACCCGCGCGGGGCGGATCGTTCGTTCACCGATGCGATACCCGGGCTGAAGGATCGCCACGCACGTCGTCTCGGTGACATCCGGTGCGTACGAGTGCATCAGCGCCTCGTGGATCGTCGGGTCGAAGGGCTCGCCCTCCTTGCCGAACTGCTGCAGACCGAGCTTGGCGACCACGGTCTCCAGCGATTCGGCCACCGACTTGAAGCCGCCGACCAGTTCGCCGTGCTCGCGGGCGCGGCCGATGTCGTCGAGGGTGGGAAGGAGCTCGGACAGGAGGTTCGCCGCGGCGATCTCCTTGACCGTGACCCGGTCCCGCTCCACCCGACGGCGGTAGTTCTGGTACTCCGCCTGGAGCCGCTGGAGGTCCGTCGTGCGCTCGTTGAGCGCCGTACGCACCTGGTCCAGCTGCGCCTGGAGCGCTACGTCCGTTACGTCCCCGGCCGGGGCCGAGCCCGCCTTGTCGGCGGACTCGGCCTGCGCCGCGTCTTCGGGAGCGGCGTCGGAAGGGACGTCGGGCTTCTCGTCGAAGCCCGGGGTCTCCTCCGTCACGCGGCACCATCCTTCTTCGGCTTCTCGTCGTCGACGATCTCGGCGTCCACGACGTCGTCCTCGGCCTTGGCCTGCTCGGCGCCCTCGGCACCGGCAGCGCCCTCGGCGCCGGCCGCACCCTGGGCGTCGGCGTACATGGCCTGACCCAGCTTCTGGGAGACGGCCGCGACCTTCTCGGTGGCGGTGCGGATCTCCGCGGTGTCCTCACCCTTGAGCTTTTCCTTCAGCTCGGTGAGGGCTTCCTCGACCTCGGTCTTGACCTCGCCCGGGACCTTCTCCTCGTTGTCCTTGAGGAACTTCTCGGTCTGGTAGACGAGCTGCTCGGCCTGGTTGCGGGTCTCGGCGGCCTCGCGGCGCTTGGTGTCCTCGTCCGCGTACTGCTCGGCCTCCTGGCGCATCCGGTCGACCTCGTCCTTCGGCAGCGAGGAGCCGCCGGTGACGGTCATCTTCTGCTCCTTGCCCGTGCCCAGGTCCTTCGCGGTCACGTGCATGATGCCGTTGGCGTCGATGTCGAAGGAGACCTCGATCTGCGGGACCCCGCGGGGGGCCGGCGGCAGACCGGTCAGCTCGAACATCCCGAGCTTCTTGTTGTACGCCGCGATCTCGCGCTCGCCCTGGTAGACCTGGATCTGCACGGACGGCTGGTTGTCCTCGGCCGTCGTGAAGATCTCGGAGCGCTTGGTCGGGATCGTGGTGTTGCGCTCGATGAGCTTGGTCATGATGCCGCCCTTGGTCTCGATACCGAGGGACAGCGGGGTGACGTCCAGCAGGAGGACGTCCTTGACCTCACCCTTGAGCACACCGGCCTGGAGGGTGGCGCCGATGGCGACGACCTCGTCCGGGTTGACGCCCTTGTTGGCGTCCTTGCCGCCGGTCAGCTCCTTGACGAGCTCGGCGACGGCGGGCATACGGGTGGAGCCGCCGACCAGGACCACGTGGTCGATCTCGGACAGGTTGATACCCGCGTCCTTGATCACGTTGTGGAACGGCGTCTTGCAGCGGTCCAGGAGGTCCGAGGTGAGCTGCTGGAACTGCGAGCGCGTGAGCTTCTCGTCCAGGTGCAGCGGGCCCTCGGCGGAGGCGGTGATGTAGGGAAGGTTGATCGTCGTCTCGGTGGAGGACGACAGCTCGATCTTCGCCTTCTCGGCGGCCTCGCGCAGGCGCTGGAGCGCCATCTTGTCCTTGGCCAGGTCGACGCCGTGGCCGTTCTGGAACTGCTTGACCAGGTAGTCGACGACGCGCTGGTCCCAGTCGTCACCACCGAGGTGGTTGTCACCGTTGGTGGCCTTTACCTCGACGACGCCGTCGCCGATCTCCAGGAGCGAGACGTCGAAGGTGCCGCCACCGAGGTCGAAGACCAGAATGGTCTGGTCGTCCTTCTCCAGGCCGTAGGCCAGGGCGGCCGCGGTGGGCTCGTTGACGATCCGCAGGACGTTGAGGCCCGCGATCTCGCCGGCCTCCTTGGTGGCCTGGCGCTCGGAGTCGTTGAAGTAGGCCGGAACGGTGATGACCGCGTCGACGACCTTCTCACCGAGGTACGCCTCGGCGTCGCGCTTGAGCTTCTGCAGGATGAAGGCGCTCATCTGCTGCGGGTTGAAGCCCTTGCCGTCGATGTCGATCTTCCAGTCGGTGCCCATGTGGCGCTTGACCGACCGGATGGTCCTGTCGACGTTGGTGACCGCCTGACGCTTGGCGACCTCGCCGACCAGCACCTCGCCGTTCTTGGCGAAGGCGACAACGGACGGCGTGGTCCTGGCGCCCTCGGCGTTGGTGATGACGGTGGGCTCACCGCCTTCGAGAACACTGACGACGGAGTTCGTCGTGCCCAGGTCGATGCCGACCGCACGTGCCATTTCAATTCCTCCAGCTGACTTGAGTGGAACAGGCTCAAGAGTGCAGGACCAAAGAAAACCTGTCAACAGACCTGAGTCGGACGCGCTCAAGTTTTATATCGCTCTTATCGTCACTACGGCTGCACCGCAGGACGCCGGGGCCCCACACAGGGTTGCCTTCGCGACACAGATCACCGGCCGGGCGGCTTCATGGGGCGGAGGAGAATGGGTAACCTCAGCGGCAGACCAAAAAAGTTACTGCTTAGTAGTCCCTCACCGTTTCCGCTCTCGCAGGTACGAGGAGCCTCCCATGCAACTCGCCGCGATCATCGTGTCGCTGGTGCTCATCGCGGTCGCCGTGGCGCTGTTCGGCCGCGCCCTGCTCCAGATCTACCGCCACATGCGACTCGGCCAGCCGGTGCCCGCCGGCACCCGCACCGACGCGCCCGCCCAGCGGACCGTCACGGTGGCCAAGGAGTTCCTCGGCCACACTCGCATGAACCGCTGGGGCGTCGTCGGCGTCGCGCACTGGTTCGTGGCGGTGGGCTTCCTCACCCTGCTGCTGACGATCGTCAACGCCATCGGCCAGCTCTTCCAGGCCGACTGGCTGATCCCGTTCATCGGCGACTGGCTGCCGTGGGAGATGTACGTCGAGGCGATGGGCACGCTGACGACCGTGGGCATCATCGCCCTGATCGTCATCCGCCAGCTGAACCGCCCCGGCGGCGCGGGCCGCAAGTCCCGCTTCGCGGGCTCCAACACCGGCCAGGCGTACTTCGTCGAGACCGTCATCCTCATCGTCGGCATCTGCATCGTGACGCTGCACGCCCTGGAGGGCGCCCAGCACGGCGTCGACCACTACGAGCCGGCGTTCTTCATCTCGTACCCCCTGGTCGCGTTCTTCAAGGGGATGAGCCTCGGCACCCTGCAGAACCTCACCTACTTCTTCGCCGCCCTCAAGATCGCGACGTCCTTCATCTGGATGATCACGGTCTCGCTGAAGACCGACATGGGTGTGGCCTGGCACCGCTTCCTCGCCTTCCCCAACATCTGGTTCAAGCGTGAGGCGGACGGCGGCGTGGCGCTGGGCGCCCTGCAGCCGATGACCAGCGAGGGCAAGCCGATCGACTTCGAGGACCCGGGCGAGGACGACCAGTTCGGTGTCTCCCAGGTCGAGCACTTCTCCTGGAAGGGCCTGCTCGACTTCTCCACCTGCACCGAGTGCGGCCGCTGCCAGTCGCAGTGCCCCGCCTGGAACACCGGCAAGCCGCTCTCCCCGAAGCTCCTGATCATGTCGCTGCGCGACCACGCGCACGCCAAGGCGCCGTATCTGCTGGCCGGCGGCGGCAAGGACATGGAGGGCAACGAGCAGGCGACCGCCGAGCAGCTCAAGGACGTCCCGGCGGCCGCGCTGGCCGAGGCCGAGCGCCCGCTGATCGGCACCCTGGAGGAGAACGGGGTCATCGACCCCGACGTCCTGTGGTCCTGCACCACCTGCGGTGCCTGTGTCGAGCAGTGCCCGGTCGACATCGAGCACATCGACCACATCGTCGACATGCGCCGCTACCAGGTCATGATCGAGTCCTCGTTCCCGTCCGAGGCGGGCACGATGCTCAAGAACCTGGAGAAGAAGGGCAACCCCTGGGGCCTGGCCAAGAAGCAGCGGCTGGCCTGGACCAAGGAGGTCGACTTCGAGGTTCCGGTCGTCGGCCAGGACGTCGAGGACCTCACCGAGGTCGAGTACCTCTACTGGGTCGGCTGCGCCGGTGCCCTGGAGGACCGTGCCAAGAAGACCACCAAGGCCTTCGCGGAGCTGCTGCACATCGCGGGCGTGAAGTTCGCGATCATGGGCGGCGACGAGAAGTGCACCGGTGACTCGCCGCGCCGTCTGGGCAACGAGTTCCTCTTCCAGCAGCTCGGCGCCGAGAACGTCGCCACCCTGAACGCGGCCTTCGGTGAGGACGACGAGGACGAGTCGACCAAGAAGCCGAAGGCGTCGAAGAAGATCGTCGCGACCTGCCCGCACTGCTTCAACACCATCGCGAACGAGTACCCGCAGCTGGGCGGCGAGTACGAGGTCATCCACCACACCCAGCTGCTCCAGCACCTGGTGGACGAGGGCAAGCTCACCCCCGTCACCCCGGTCGAGGGTCTGATCACCTACCACGACCCCTGCTACCTGGGCCGCCACAACAAGGTCTACACCCCGCCGCGCGAGATCATCGCCAAGGTGCCGGGCCTGCGGAACGAGGAGATGCACCGCCACAAGGAGCGCGGCTTCTGCTGTGGCGCCGGCGGTGCCCGGATGTGGATGGAAGAGCGCATCGGCAAGCGCATCAACAACGAGCGCGTCGACGAGGCCCTGTCGCTGAACCCCGACATCGTCTCGACGGCCTGCCCCTTCTGCCTCGTGATGCTGACCGACTCGGTCAACGGCAAGAAGAACGACGGCAAGGCGAAGGAATCCGTCCAGGTCGTCGACGTGGCCCAGCTGCTGCTGGACTCCGTCAAGACCCCCGTCGACCCGGCAGGCGAGACGGAGCAGGAGGACACCCCGGAGCCCGAGCCGGTGAAGTAACGGCACGGGCAGGAACGTCGGCCGGCGGCCGGTCCCTCTCGGAGGGGGCCGGCCGCCGGCCTTTCCGGCCACCCGTGGTGGGGGCATTGCGGGGCGGCGGGCCGCCGGGAAGCATCGGGGCGCCGCGGTGGACGACACGACAACAGGCTTACGGGTGGGGTGGATACGGCATGGAACGACGGATCGCCGCGACGGCGGGGCTCGGGCTGGCCCTCCTGCTCAGCTCCTGCGGGCTGCTCTCCCCCTCGGGCGACGCGCGGCCCGTCGCACCCCACCGCGCCTCCACGCTGCCCCGGGCGCGCCCCGTGCCCACCGGCCACGGCAGCCGGACCGCCCCCGACTTCAACGGCGACGGTCACCCCGATCTCGTCCTCGACAGCCTGCTCGCACCGGCCGGCGGCCATGACGACGACCCGGGCATCGGCATCGTCTACGGCTCCGCGCGCGGACTCGACCCGGCCACCCGGGAGTTGCTCACCCCGGCCCGCCACGCCGCCCCCACCGCGGGCACCGTCCCCGCGTCCTTCGACGCCGAGACCGTCTGTGACCTCGACCGGGACGGCTTCAGCGATCTGGTCGTCACCACCGACCCGCCGTACGACGGCGTCGGCCGCCCGCCCGTCCCCGTCCAGCTCCTCTTCGGCTCACCGCACGGCCTGGGCCCCGCCCGTGCCGTGAAACTCCGCATCCCGGACCGGGCGAGATTCGGCAACGAATGGCCCGACCAGCCGGTCTGCGGCGATTTCGACGGCGACGGCGCACCCGACCTGGCCGTCACCGCCTCCGGCCCCCGGATCAGCTATCTGCGCGGCCCGTTCACCCACGCCGGCGCCCCCAAGGCGGCCGGCGCACCCGTGGACATCCCCGGGACCGCCCTCGCGCCCACCGCGCCCCTGTCGTCGTCCGACCTCGACGGCGACGGCGCGGACGACCTCCTCGTACGGGCCGCCGACCCCGGCCGCCGCGCCCGCGGCCGGCTCGCCCTCGGCGGTCCCCGGGGCCCGCTCCGCGCGGGCCCGGCCGCCTACCCGCCCGGCTACGCCACGGTCTTCGGCCGCTTCACCAGGGGCGCCCGTGCGGTGACCTCCGTCACCGCCGACACCGACGGTCTGCTCTCCGTCGGCGGCCGCCCCGGCAGGATCCGTACCGGCGCGGGCGGGGTCCCCACCCTCGCCGCCGGTGATGTGGACCACGACGGAAACCCGGATCTCGTCGTGGCCGGCGACCGCCCCGCCCTGCTGCGCGGCACCGCGAACGGGCTCGCCACGACCGCCCGCCGGCTGCCCGTGCCCCGCCTGCCCGGTTCCGGGCGCCCGCACGCAACGGTTCTCGCCCTCACCGACTTCGACGGCGACCACCGCGCCGACCTCGTCCTGCTCACCCGGCGCGACCGCACCCACGACAGGGTGACGGTCCTGCCCGGCGGTCCGTCAGGACTCGCCACGCGGCCCGCCTTCTCCTTCACCACGGCGGATTTCAGGGCTCCCTGACGGCCCGCCAGCTGTTTTGTGGCCGGTGGCTAATACACTTGTCCCGGCGCGGGACGCATCCGAGCATGACGCCATGAACACAGACACGGGCAGGGCCACGGCCGACGATCCGAGCGCGTTCGCACGCCCCGCCGCACGCGAGACGCCGCCCGCCCCGCCCGTCAGGGTCCGGCTCGCCCTCCCCACCGATGCCCCCGCGATCGCCGCCGTCCACCAGGCATCACGGCAGGCCACCATGCCCTACCTGCCGCCCCAGCGCCGTACCCACGATGAGGTCACCCGCTGGATCCGGGAGATCGTGCTGCCGCAGAGTCACACCCTCGTCGCCGTCCGTGGCGCGGAGCTCGTCGGCTATGCGGCCCTCCAGGGCGAGCTGCTCGAACAGCTCTACCTCCGTCCCGATGTCCGGCGCGCCGGCATCGGCTCGCTGCTGCTCGCCGAGGCGCGCAGGTACCGGCCCGACGGCCTGTACCTGCATGTCTTTCAACTCAACACCGGGGCAAGGGCGTTCTACGCCCACCACGGTTTCCGGGTCGTGGCCGCCAACGACGGCAGCGCCAACATGGAGAACCTGCCGGATCTGACCCTCCGCTGGACACCGGCCCCCGGCGCCGTACCCCCTCGGGGAACCCCCTAGGGGATGTCACAGGTCAGCAGCAAAGCGGGGCCCGATCCCCCGGCTCCGCCACCCAATCCACGCGGACCAGGTACTTTCGAGTACGTGGCTGGATTCAGGATGGGTCGCGGACGGGATGCCCGCCCCGCGCAGAACGGACAGCAGGGGCAGCAGGGGCAGCAGGCTCCGTACGGGCAGCAAGGGCCGTACGGACAGCAGCAGCCCCCCTCGCCGCCTGGGCAATGGCAGCAGGCACCGCAGCAGTTCGGCGGCGGTCCGCAGGGGCAGCCGCAGCCGCACGGGCAGCACGGCGAGCCCGAGTACTTCGGCGACGGTGGCTACGAGCCCCAGCAGCAGTCCTACGCACCGTATTCGAACGACAACAACCCTGGTCACACCCAGCAGTTCAGCATCGACGACGCCCCGGACGCCTACGGTGCGCCCGCCGGCCAGTACGGCGGCGACTCCGACCAATACGGGGCGGGCGACACCTACCGCGCCGGCCAGACCAGCGCGCCCCCGGCGGGCCCCCGGCTGCACTGGAAGCAGCTGCTGCCCGGCATCGTGCTGCGCCCCGACGCCACGTTCTGGCAGATGCGGGACCACCAGGTCTGGGCCCCGGCGCTGATCGTCACCTTCATCTACGGCCTGCTCGCGGTCTTCGGCTTCGACAAGGCCCGCGAGGATGTGCTCAACTCCACCCTCTCCAACAGCATCCTCTGGCTGCTGATCACCGCGGTGATGTTCATCATCGGCAGCCTGATCCTGGGTACGGTCACCCACACCATGGCCCGCCAGCTGGGCGGTGACGGCGCCTGGCAGCCGACCATCGGCCTGGCCATGCTGATCATGACGATCTCGGACGCGCCGCGGCTGCTCTTCGCGATGTTCCTCGGCGGCGACAGCACCCTGGTCCAGGTCCTGGGCTGGCTGACCTGGCTCGCCACCGGCTATCTGCTCACCTCCATGGTCAGCAAGTCGCACGATCTTCCCTGGCCCAAGGCGCTCGGCGCCGCCGCGATCCAGCTGGTCGCGCTGCTCGCCCTGGTGAAGCTCGGCACGCTGTAAGGCCACACCGGCCACGGCAAGGGGCCCGCCCCGGAGCACTCGGCTCCGGAGCGGGCCCCTTGCCGTACGGAGGGTTCACCACCGGCCGTCCGGCGCACCGGTCGGGCTTACGGCGCACCGCCCGCGCGGCCGCGCCGCCCGGCCCTCAGGCGAACCGCTGCCCGGCCGACCCGTCGCAGCCCTGCAACCGCAGCGGCTCCTTCGCCCCGGCCAGCGTCAGGCACAGCGACGGCGCGGCGGCCGGCCGGAGGGTGCCGCCGTCGGCCCGTACGAACCGCTGGTTGTCGGAGCCGGAGCAGTTCCACAGCACCAGCCCGGCCCCGGCCGCGTACCGCCCGCCCGGCACGTCCAGGCACCGGTCCTGGGTCAGCTCCACATGCAGCGACCGCTGCTCGGGGTCGTACCACCAGCCCTGGTTGCGCTGACCGTGGCAGTCCCAGCCGCCGACCACCGTGCCATTACGGCTGGCGCCCCCGGTCGCATCCACACAGCTGCCCGTCCCGGCGTTCTTCAGCGGCCGGTACGCGTCGTCCCAGGCCCCCGGGTACAGCTTCGGCTGCCCGGTGCTCGCCGGATCGGCACAGGCCGCCTCGCGCAGCCCGGACGCGTACAGCTGGGTCAGACAGGACGCGAACGCGCCGTGGCCGCGGGCGTTCGGGTGGAAGGACTGCCGCACCGAGTTCGAGTTCGGCGGGAAGGGGTTGGTGAGGTTCACATACAGCCCGCGGGCCCAGGTGTCCTCCATGCACACCTCGTGCCCGTGGAACAGCCGCGAGGCGTCCAGATAGGTCGCGCCGCTGTCCCGCGCGGCCTTCCGCACCCCCTTCTCGAACGCCGGCACGGCGGCGTTGCGTCCCCAACCCGCATCGGAGGTGTAGCCCGTGCAGCCGCCCGGCAGCTTCCCCGGGTACCGCGGGTTGTCCTCCACATCCGGCCCGATCGGGCTCGGATACGACATCACCACGAGCCGGTAGTCGCCATCGGCGTACCCCGCGTCCCGCATCACGGTCCGCAGATCGCCGACCGTCCGCTCGACCTTCGGCACCAGCCCGTCGACCCGCGCCTGCCAGCCCGGCTGGTACTTCGGCTCACAGGTCCCCTGGAACAGGAACCAGCGGGTGACGCAGTCCGTCATCACCGGCCCGAATTGGAGATCGTCGTTGGCGCCGGCCACCAGGAGCACCATCTTCAGCCGGGTGTTACGGGCCGCGATGGCGAGACTGTCGCTCTGCACCAGCTCATCGGCGTACTGCTTGCTGCCGCCGAGCACGATGTTGCCGCTGCCCGCACCCGAGCAGGCGGCGTTGTACGTGACGTCCGCGCCGATCCCGGTCCGGTGGATCGCCGCGTCCGGCGACCGGTGGCACCAGTTGTCCGGCCCGTCCGTCCCCGGCTCGTACGTCCCGACGCCCTCCCCCGAGATCTCACTGTCCCCCAGCGAGATCACCGAGGTCTTGCGCTCCCCGAGGGGACGCTCGGCCGGATCCCCGTAGAGCCGGTCCGCCTCCCGCGCCCGGATCTTCTCCAGCTCGGCCGACAGCGGCTTGGATGCCGTGGCACCGGCGGCAGCCGTGCCGCCCGCGGCCCCGGGGGCAGCGCTCGCCCCACCCACCGCCACGGTGCACACCATGCTCAGAGCCGCCGTCGAGGTCACCACGACAGCCCGCAGCCGCCGCCCACCCCCCGCACGCGACCCGAATCCCGCACTCCGCCCACGTAACGCCCACCGCCCACGTCTCACCCGCGCCATGGGGCCTCCCCTCCGGTCTCCTGTTACCGCGGGTTGTAGTCGGAGGTATGCAACGGCGGAACACCCGGAACGCGATTGGCCGAAAGCGACACCACAAAAAGCGCCCGGCCGACCGCCAACTCCCTTACGAACAACGGCGATCGGCCGCCCCCAGGCCACCTCAGGCGCCGGCCCAGGCAACCTCAGACGCGGCCAGCCACCGCAGCCGCCGAGCCCCCCCCCGGCACCGCACCAGCGGCAGCTGCGCCACGACCACTGCCATAGGGTCTGTCCATGCCAACAATGAGTGCCCCGCAGCCCACCGCGGGAGGCCGCGCCGCCGGCATCATCGGCCTGCTGATAGCCCTCGGCATCTTCGGCGTATCCCTGACCCAGGCCGCCGTCGCCGGCGGACTCCTGGGCACCGGCGGCACGCTGACCGTCAGCGAGTGCCACAGCGGTGGCGGCGCCAGCGGAGGCATGCGCCACTGCTACGGCGCCTTCCACCCGGCCGGGGCCGATGACGGTGCGGGCGCGCCGAGCGCCCCGCGGGCCCGGGTGAACACCCGGGAGGCCCATCCCGGCGACACGCTCCAGGTCCGCAAGGGCAGCGGCGGCTACGTCGTCACCGGCATGGGCTCCGCCTGGAGCCACCTCGCCTTCGCCTTCCTGGGCCTGCTGCTCGGCTCCATGGCACTACCCGTCATCGCGAGCGGCGTCCTTCCGCGCAAGGGCGCGCCGGGGCAGGATGTCTTCACAGCGGTACGTGGCACCCGCCTCGCCTGGTTCGCCAAGCGCCTGGCGCTCACATCCCTCGCCGGAATAGCCCTCTCCGTCTACCTGGCCTGGCTGCTCTGACCCTCGGGACACGCGAGGGCCCGAAAGCGGCACAACAAAAAACCGGCCGACCACCAACTCCCTTACGGAGAATGGCGATCAGCCGGAGCAGCGCTCGCGAGCATCGGTGACGGCAGTACCTCTTCGGGCCCGATGAACGCCTTCGCCTCAGACCAGGCGTCCTCCCCGACAGCACCCGGCATAAGCCGACGTTCCGCCGTAATAATGCGGGACCTCCGTCCCTCCGACGATCCTCTCTCCGAGCTTGAGACCGCCCTCGGTGATGCGCTGGTCGCAGTTCGGACAAATAGAGACCTCGGAGGGGTTGACCCGGATCAGAACAGCGGCCTTCATATCCAGGACCGCTTCCACCGACTGCCTACCATGCGCCTGGAGCCCCTGCTCAACGAACTCGAAGGCCCCATAGACATGCCCACAGTTCTCACAGGGCGTGCGATTCGCGAAGTGGATCACGTCCTTCAGGCCGAGCTCCTTTTCTATCCTCGCCAGCTCGGCTGGAGACACCACCTCAACCCCGATTTCCCTGATTCTCTCGGGGGACCAGTACCAGGCCATCACCGCTTCAGCAACGCCGCGACTGACGTAGAACGTCGCCGATATTTCAGCGTCAACCGTCTTCTTGACTATCTCCAGCATTGCTTCGTCGGTGGCCGCGACCACACCATCTCCGTTAGCCACGGCTTCGTCGATGCTCGCGATTTTGCGTTCCATGAGAGACAACCTCCAGAGGCGCGCACACATGTGACACCGTCAGGTGGGTGGCAAAATGAAAAGCCCGGCGTCCTACTCGACTGCTGAGAACGCGCATAGTGGCGATTCCAGTTTGCCACCACATAACGGGCCCGCAAGTTGAGCAGGCGGGCTGGTCAACTACCCGCTCACCGCTCCGAATTGGAGGCTATCCTGCGCGGGGTGCAGCAATTCGCCGCGGATGTGTCTCAGCCCGTCACGGGCGCCCCGGCCAGGTGCACCGGCGTCGTGGAATTTCCGGCGGACAGCACGAGGGCCCCTCGATGATCAGGTGATCAATCGAAGGGCCCTCGTGCACCGCACAGCTCAGTATCCCGAAGCGACGAAGCAATCGCAGGTCAGAGCGCTTCCTTATTCAGCTTCGCCGCTTCTCCCGACCTATGTACCGGAGGCAGGACGCTCCACGGGAAGTTGATCCACTCGTCCGTGCGCTTCCACACGTACTCGCACTTCACCAGCGAGTGCGGCTTCTCATAGATCACCGCGCTGCGGACCTCCGCCACCGTCCCCTGGCAGAAGTCATGCACCAGCTTCAGCGTCTTGCCGGTGTCCGCGACATCGTCCGCGATCAGCACCTTCTTCTCCGAGAAGTCGATCGCGTTCGGCACCGGCGCCAGCATGACCGGCATCTCCAGGGTGGTCCCCACCCCGGTGTAGAACTCCACATTCACCAGGTGGATGTTCTTGCAGTCCAGCGCGTACGCCAGCCCCCCGGCGACGAACACCCCGCCACGGGCGATCGACAGCACGACATCGGGCTCGTACCCGTCATCCGCGATCGTCTGCGCCAGCTCACGGATCGCCCCGCCGAACCGCTCGTACGTCAGGTTCTCCCGCACGTCACTCACGTATCTCTCTCAGACCTTCTGTGTCCACACCCTCTGCCACGCGCCCGCCCTGTAGAGCGCGCCGCCCACACCGCCGCGGCTGTGTCATACCTGCGTGCGGTGGAAGTTCTTGAACGACCGGGACGGCGTCGGACCGCGCTGCCCCTGGTAGCGGGAGCCGTACTTCTCACTGCCGTACGGGTGCTCGGTCGGCGAGGTCAGCCGGAACATGCACAGCTGCCCGATCTTCATGCCCGGCCACAGCTTGATCGGCAGCGTGGCGACATTGCTCAGCTCCAGCGTCACATGGCCGCTGAACCCCGGGTCGATGAAACCGGCGGTCGAATGCGTCAGCAGCCCCAGCCGCCCCAGCGAGCTCTTGCCCTCAAGCCGGGACGCGAGGTCATCGGGCAGCGTGATGACCTCGTACGTCGAGGCGAGCACGAACTCGCCCGGGTGCAGGATGAACGCCTCATCGCCCTCGGGCACGACCTCACGGGTCAGGTCCTGCTGCTCGACGGCGGGGTCGATGTGCGGGTAGCGGTGGTTCTCGAACACCCGGAAGTAGCGGTCGAGGCGCACGTCGATGCTGGACGGCTGCACCATCGACTCTTCGTAGGGGTCGATGCGCACCCGACCAGCATCGATCTCGGCCCGGATGTCCTTGTCTGAGAGAAGCACGCAGACGAGGATACGCGCCCACACGACGAGGGCCCGGCCCCCCACCAGGGAAGCCGGGCCTCGCCCACTCCTCGTCTGCTGCCGGCCACTGCCTCTCACACGAGGCGGACCGCCGCTCTCAACGAAGTGCCGCGACCTTGTTGACCGCAGCGGCACTCCCCTTGATCGCTATCGCTCTTCCTTGATCGCTACTCACTACCGCTTCGCGTGCTCGACGGGCACCGAGTGCCGCAGCCGAGCACAGCGCGGGCAGCGCAACAGCCGTCCGGGACCGAGCCGGTCGGTGGTCTGCATCGGGAACGAAGCGGTGCTGAACACGTGGCCCTCGGCACAACGTACGACGGTGCGCTCCATCAAGTCCCTCTCCCAACTGCGTGGACAACAAAAGCCACATTAGGGGATGAACTGGGCGCCCTCACACGCGGCACTCCGACGCCCCACCGTACGCCCCAACTCCCGCACCCCGCACCCACATCCCACCCCCGACACCACGGGCTCACACCCCGCCCAGCACCCCCACCGACCACCCCTCTCACAGCATCCGGGCATGCCAAATGCACCGCGGGGCGGCGATGGGGTAGAGTGTGCGACGATGTTCCGCTCTCGATCCGAGGCGGGATTACGCGGGTGTAGTTTAATGGTAGAACATGAGCTTCCCAAGCTCAGAGCGCGGGTTCGATTCCCGTCACCCGCTCCAGAGTTGAGGCCCAGGTCGGTGACCTGGGCCTTGTTCGTTGCCCCGTTCGCCTCGGGGACTTCGCGTCTTCAGCGCACCGATGCGGCCGCAGGAGGGCGAGGGCGCATCGGCAACACCCTTGGGTTCCCGGTGAGGTGTGCGCATCCCCTCCCCGCGTGCAGCGAACGTGCCCGCCTTCTTCTACCCCTGTCCTTGGGCGGTTTCCTGCTGGCTGGTGATCGAGGCGAGTACGAGTTCGCGCTGGTGACGGAGCAGTCGCAGGCCTTCTTCTGCGGCTGCGCGCACGGCGTCCGGGGTGGCTTCTCCGGGGCCGAGCAGGGCGGTCACCGAGGCGGCGATGACCTTGTCGGGGGCTTCGACGGTCACCTCACGCAGGGTGTGGGTACGGGTGGCCATCGCCAGGAAGCCCGCCATGAGCGCTTGCAGCGCGTACGCCTGTTCATCCAGCGGCCAGTCGGTCCGGGCCAGCCCGTGCTGACGCCACACCGGCAGGACCGTGTACATGAGTGCGGCCGGGCCCAGTGTGCCGAGCAGTTCCGTGCTGCGCGGGTGTTGGGTGAGGACGCCCAGCAGGTCGGAGTCGCCGGTCTGTAGTGCGCGGACGAACGGGCGCTCCAGGCCGTTGTGAATGAGTTGCGGACACAGCCGGTGTGGCCGGGCGGCGTCCGGGTCCGCGGTCAGCGCATCGACGGAGCCCTCCACGACGGCCAGGAACTCCCTGGCGAACAGCCCGACGAGGAGGTCTTCCTTGGTGCCCCAGTACAGGTACACGGTGCCCTTGCCGACGTGGGCCTTTTCCGCGATCTCCGCCACGGTCACGCCCTTGACCCCCCGCTTGAGCACCAGCTCCCGTGCGACGGTGAGAATGCGGGCGGCCTTGGCCGAGTCCTGTTCGACGAGTGCTGCCATGGTCGGTTCCTTGCCTGAGCGGAGCGGGACCCGCGGACGCGGGTCCCGCCATCATGCTCGGGCGATGTCCATTTCTTTGAAGCGGGCCGTCTTGCTCTTCGCCTGAAACCGGCGGATCAGGCGCGAGGTCACCGGAGTCCGCATCCCCTTCGTCATCACCTTGCGGAGGGCGAGCTGGAGACGGTTGGCCGGGACGAAGAACTTGCGTTGCCGGGCCCCGTTGTACTGGTAGTGCTCCACGTAGGGCCGCAGCGTGTGCTCCCATTCGGCGAGGGCACGCGCCACGTTGTCGGGGTGGCGCTCCAGCATGGAGCCGAGCAGGTCCGCTCCGGCCATTCCGGCCGAGGCGCCCATTCCGGCGTACAGCGTCACGCACCACGCCGAGTCACCGACGAGCGCCACCCGGCCGCGGTGCCAGCGGTCCATGTGGACCTGTTCGACCGAGTCGAAGAGCAGGTCGTCGGCGGATTCCAGCGCGTCGAGCGCCTCACCCAGCGCGCGCCCGGTCGGCCGCCCGCGGCCGAACGCCGCGCGCACCCGCTCGGCCGGCGCCGCGCTGAACTCGGCGTCCACATCGTCGGTCCGGTAGCTCAGCAGCACCGTCGGAGGACGGTCGGCGAAGGGGAAGATCCACATCGACCGGTCGGGTTCCAGCAGGATGGCGCCGTCGTCCGAGGCGACATCGCTGACCGGTCCGCGAAGCTGGTAGGCGGCCACGATGTAGTTCAGCCGGCGGAGATACTTCTCGTGCGGCCCGAACGCCAGTCGCCGCACGGTGGAGCGGAGGCCGTCCGCGCCGACGACCAGGTCGAACCGTTCGGTGACCGCAGTGCCGTCCACGGTGTGGGCCAGCGTGACATCCACGCCCTCCGCGTCCTGCTCGATATGGGTCGGCACGGTCGCGTAGCGGATGTCGAGGTCGGCCGGCAGCTGGTCGAAGCCCGCCTGTTCGATGTCGCCGCGCAGCATCATCCACGGCTTTCCCGGCAGGTCCGCGTAGCCGAGGCCCAGCCGTCGGTTTCCGGTGCGGTCGATCGTGAAGTTGGCGCCGTCGCGGGGGGTCCGGTCGGTCAGGCCGTCCAGGATGCCCAGGCGCCGGGCGGCGGCGCGGCCCGCCCCGAACAGGGCGATGAAGTATCCGCCGGACCGCCTGGAGGCGGCTTTCTCGACGATGACCGGGGTCCAGCCGATCTGCCGTAGCCGCAGGGCCGTTGCGATCCCGCTGATGCCGAGTCCGACCACCAGAGCCCGGCGGCCGCTGTCGTTCGTGAGGTCCATGGCTGCAGCTGAACACGGACTGACCAGAATCGTCATTTGGTCAGTTTGTGAGGCGCGTCACCAGCGGGCCGCCAGCAGGTACGGCCACCTCAGGCGCCACTACCTTGCACAGCACTAGCTTGTACGGCACTAGCTTGTACGGCACTAGCTTGCAGTACACGACTCATGCTGTGTAAGGTACTGGCCATGGAGGAGACATCCACCCCGCCGCGCGCCCAGTGGCTACGAGGGGTGCTGGATATGTGCCTGCTGGCCTTGATGGCGGAGGCCCCGGTCTACGGGTACGAGATGACCGTCCGGCTCGCGAAGGCGGGGCTCGACGTCGCGGACGGCTCGATCTACCCGGCGCTGGCGCGTCTGCGTAAACGCGAGCTGGTCGAGATCGAACGCCGCAGTGGGGACGGCGGTCCCGCCCGTACCTACTACAGGCCCAGCGAAGCGGGCGTGCAGATGCTCCGGTCGTGGAGCCGCGACTGGAACGAATTCGCCACAAGCATCGGCTCCATCATCAGCCAGACCACGCGGGAGGAATCATGACGCTGACGGTCGAGGACGCAATACACCAGGCCATGGAGACGTGGCGCCGCCTCGGAATCGAACAGGACGCGACCGATGAGATGTCCGAAGAGCTGGCGGCGGACCTGACCGCCGCCGCCTTCGACGGCCGGTCGGTCACCGACTACATCGGCGGCGACGTCGACGCGCTGGCCACCTCCTGGGCGGTCGAACGCGGTCTGCTGCCCCACCGCCCGAACCTGAAGGAGACCGCCATCGCGGCGGCCAGGGGCGCCGCCCTACCCGCCGTTGTCGCCGTCATCCTCTGGTGGGCCGGAACACCCGGTGGCCTGCTCGACCGCGACAGTGAAGTGATGACCACGCAGTTGAATGGACCGCCGGTGTGGGAGGTGCACCACTACCCCAATCCCGGCACTCCCTTGATGTGGGTGGGCTGGGCCGTGTGCCTGGTCGCCGCCTTCTTCCTCATCCGGCGCGCCGTGGCCGCGAAGCTCCAGCACCGGCACGACCCCGCACGCGAGGAGACCACGCGGGCCCTGACCAAGGCGCTTCCCCTGATTCTCCTGGCGGCGACCCTGCTGGGAACCGCGATCACCTTCCTCGGGGAGTACGCGTTCCCGAACTTCCAGGTCATCGTCACCGTCCTGGTCGGGCCGGTCGCGATGATCGGCACCGTCGCGGCGGCCGCCGCCTGGGTCCGCGACCGCGCCTGCCCGCCCCTGAACGCCTCCCGGGTGAAGTACCGGCTGCCGGCCGCCTGACCGCCCCGAACCATGCCACTGCCGTGCCGGTGCCGCGCCGGAGAGGTACCGGCACCCGAAAGCCCCTGATTACCGAGCTCTGAGCGGGGGTTCGACTCCCATCGCCCGCTCCGGAATCAAGGCCCAGGTCAGCGACCTGGGCCTTGATCGTTGTCCGCAGGTGGTCACGCCTGCCCCTCAGGGGCGATCTCGTCGAGCAGTCCGCGAATCCGCTGCTCGATGTCCTCGCGGATGGGCCGTACGGCCGCGACGCCCTGTCCGGCGGGGTCGGGCAGCGGCGGGCGTAGAGCGCGACGTACACGAGGCCGATCAGCACCGGCACTTCGATGAGCGGGCCGACCACGCCCGCGAGGGCCTGTCCGGAGGTAGCGCCGAACGTGGCGATGGCTACCGCGATGGCCAGCTCGAAGTTGTTGCCGGCGGCCGTGAACGCGAGTGTCGTCGCACGGGGGTAGTGGAGTCCGACGGAGCGTCCGAGTGCCATGGAGCCGGCCCACATCAGAGCGGAGTACACGAGCAGCGGCAGCGCGATGCGGGCGACGTCGCGTGGTTGCGAGGTGATCGCGTCGCCTTGCAGCGCGAAGAGGATGACGATGGTGAAGAGCAGGCCGTACAGGGCGAACGGGCCGATGCGCGGGATGAGTTCGGACTCGTACCAGGCGCGTCCCTTGGCCTTCTCTCCGATCCGGCGGGTGAGATAGCCGGCGGCGAGCGGGATGCCGAGAAAGATCAGACGCTGCGGGCGATCTCCCAAACGACAGCCGGCCCGCGACCGCCTGCTCGGGCGCGGCCCTCACGCGCTCGCCCCGTCCGCCGCGACGCGGGCAGGCAGTGGCTCGCCCGCGGGACGCGTGAGGATGCCCGCGAGGCGGTCCGTCATCTCGGGCAGCAGCCAGTAGTAGACCCACGTACCGCGCCGCTCGCAGTCGATCAGGCCGGCCTGCCGAAGCAGCTTGAGGTGGTGCGAGATCGTCGGCTGCGACAGGTCGAAGGCGGGGGTGAGGTCACAGACGCAGACCTCACCGCCGGCGCGCGAGGCGATCATCGACAGCAGCCGGAGACGCACCGGATCGCCCAGTGCCTTGAACACCTTCGACAGTTCCCCGGCCTGACTCTCATCGAGCGGGGCCGCAAGCAGGCCGGGGCAGCATGCAGCGGCTTCGCCGGTCTGCGGCTGCTCGATCACCACGAGCTCTTGATTCGACATTTCTCTATGTTGACGCTTATCGAATCAGGAGGCAACCTTGAATCGACAGACATCAATGCAAGCCGATCGGAGCCCCGCCATGTCACGTGCACAGCTCGCCCTGCGCGTCAGCGACCTGGAAGCGTCGATCACCTTCTACTCGAAGCTGTTCGGCACCGAACCGGCCAAGCGACGCGAGGGCTACGCCAACTTCGCCCTCACCGAGCCGCCGCTCAAGCTCGTACTGATCGAGGGCGAGCCCGGCCAGGAAACCCGCCTCGACCATCTCGGTGTGGAGGTCGGGACCACGGACCAGGTGACGGCCGCCACGACCCGCCTCAAGGACGCCGGCCTCGCCACCTTCGAGGAGAACGACACCTCCTGCTGCTACGCCCTCCAGGACAAGGTGTGGGTGCACGGCCCCGGCAAGGAGCCCTGGGAGGTCTATGTCGTCAAGGCCGACGCCGACACCCTGGGCAGGAGCGCCGACCCGTCCGCGACCAGCGGCACCGACGGCTGCTGCACGAGCGGGACGGCCGGCGCGGACCCCGCACCGGGCTGCGCCTGCGGAGGCTGATGCCTCACCCAACGCTTCCGTACTCAATGATTCCGTTGTCGTCGGGTCAGGACTGGCTGTTGAGGAAGCCGATCAGGCTGGCGCCCCACCAGCCGAGCTGGCTCACGGTGGCGGCCGTGGCCGATTGGATGCGCAGGGCGCGCGGCACCGGAGCGTTCCCGCACCGGGCGAGGCGCTGTCCGAGCCAGTGGGCGTAGAGGCCGTTGAGGGTGATGGCCAGGACGAGTCCGAGTTTGAGCAGGGTCAGTGGTGAGGCCAGGTCCGGACGGAGAAACAGGCCGGTGACCACCAGGCCGGCCAGCCCCAGCCAGATCGGAATCTGCAGTGTGCAGGCGGTGCGCAGAACGTCGGACAGGGGGCGCCGTCCGAGCGTCCACAGCAGGGCGAACCAGTCGACGGCCAGCACGGCGCCCAGCCCGACGACGAGTGCCACGAGGTGCAGGAAGCGGGCGGCCATCTGGAGCGGCGGGTCGGCGTGCAGGTGACCGGCCACCCAGCAGGCGGCCGCCAGGGCGGCAGTGCTCAGGACCGCCAGGGCCGCGAGTGCCCACAGCGGTGTCGGCGGCTTCTCGCGGACTGCGGCACCGTCGTCGGGCGCGGCCCACCGCGGCACCCCGACGGGCCGGGCCGTGGCAGCCGTCGGCCCGTTGGAGATCGAGGCCACGGGTCAGCTCGCCGTCGGGAGGTCCACGCTGCGGTACGTGGCGGTGGTTTTCCCGCCGAGCGCGGGCTTCTCCCCGCCGGCACCGTGCCGCAGGAACGTCTTCGCCCGGTCCTCGGGCATCGCAGCGACATCGCCTCTGCCTCAGCGGAAGTTGACCTGCCATCAGCAGGCGCTGAGGTTCGCCACAAGGATCAATGCCGGGGCCGGAGGCCAGGGAAAGCGGTCACGGCCAGGGTGGCCACCCCCCACAGGAGTCACCCCGGCCGTGATCGCGAGCAGGGCGATTACGCGCCCGTATGCGGTTCTGCGTCGCGGGGCGCCGCCGCGTTACCCGGCCGGGCGATACGTCCGATACGCGGAGCCCTGGGTGGCAACGTCCAGTGGGACGGGCCAAAAGGCCAGATGCCTCCCATGCCGAAGGGGGAAGGGCGAGCCTTAAGCTTTGCGCTTCAACTACCCGCCTGCCCGTTCGGCGGGGCCTCTTGTCACTCCGTGAAGGAGACACATGCGCAAGCGCGCTGCCTTTGCCGTGCTCACCGCCGTCGCCGCGCTGGCCGGCTTCGCCCTCCCCGGTGCCTATGCGGGCGAGAGCGCGGGGGAGGTCCAGATAAGCGACGTCGCCCTCGACGGCGGCAAGGACGTCGTGGTCGACACCTACGACAAGACGATCACGGTTTCCGGGACCTTCACCCATCCCTCGGGCATCCAGGACGCGGATTTCGTCCTGTGGCGGGGGCCGGACGGCGCGAACCCCTATGCGACCTACGACGACCGCATCATCTCGAACGAGTACTACGTCCACGCGGACTGCGTCGCCTCCAGTGCCACGACCTCCACGTGCTCGCAGACGTTCACCTTCGAACCGGACTGGACGCTCGCGAACGCCGACGCCGGCACCTGGAAGGTCAGTGTGCAGGGGGTGGCCAACGATGACAGCGGGACCCACACAGCGGACTACACCACGACCCGCTTGCAGCGGCACGCCAAACTGACCGTGAACGCCGGCCCGGAGCCGGTCGCCCAGGGCAAGACCCTCACGGTCACCGGCAAGCTCACCCGAGCCAACTGGGACACCCTCGACTACCGGGGCTACACCAGCCAGCCCGTCCGGCTCCAGTTCCGCAAGGCGGGCACGACGACCTACACCACCGTCAAGACCGTGAACACCTCCGGCACCGGCGACCTGACGACGACGGTCACCGCCTCGGAGGACGGCTACTGGCGCTGGAACTTCGCCGGCACCTCCACCACCCCGGCCGTAAAGGCGACCGGCGACTTCGTCGACGTGCAGTAATCCCACGCCGGGCCGGCCGCTCACGACGGTGCGGGTCTCGGCGCTCAGGGGGCACGGGGCGGGCGGTGCCCCCTGAGCTCGGTGGAAGGGCCGTCAGAGGCGTCGCAGCCAGGCGGCTGCGCCATGGCCGACGACGAGGTAAACCAGCGCGGGGAGGGCGTAGTTGAAGAAGACCCGGAGCCCTTCCGGCTCCATCGTGAAGATGTCCTGCGACCAGCCGGCGAGCCAGTCGGCCATGCCGTGCACGAAGTCGACGAAGACATTCGCATGATTCGCTTCGAGCAGATACAGCAGGATCCACAGCCCGAGAAATCCCGCGGCGATATCCGCGAGGCTGTGAATGATCAAGGCGAGCCGATCCGCTCCGGCACCTCTTCGATTTCCTCGCCCACCTCCGCTGCTGGGGTGGGGGGCTGGGGGCGGAGCGGTGTGGTACAGGTCGGGCGGTGCGGGTTGGTACGGCGAGGGGGAATTGCCGGTATACGGAGCGTGTGCCCCGGCATTCGGCAGCGGAGCCGTATCGCCACCCTCCGGAGAGTTCGGTCCGCCGTGGTAGGGAAAGTTTGCGCCGGAGCCGTATGGACGATTTTGCGGTATGCCGTCATTGGGGTAACTCACGGTGCCGCCCATTTCCCGTCGAGCGATTCCGAAACGCCCTTCACGGCTATTTCACATCGTTGCCCTCGGGTCGCCACTTCGCGGTCTTGACGGGGTCAACGGCACCGGCGGCCGACTGGGGGACCGCCCGTGCCACGCACGGCGCGCCCCGCCGGACCGAACTCTCCCGCTACGCTCCCTCATTAGCCGCGTACGGGTGGACGAAGCACCTCGCATCGAAGGGCGCGAACCAGCGCTCCACGTCCAACGACCCGACTTCTGACGCCGTGACGTCAGTTTCCTCGTCATTCCCGGCCATCTCGTACCACAGCTCGTCATCGGCCTCTTCCAGCGCCTGATCGGCAAAGGCTTCCCAGGCGGCGGCGACCTTGTCGTCCAAAAGGCCGTAGCCGTCCAGCACCACCCGGGCCTCACGCAGCAGGAAATTCAGCAGGAACTGCTCGGCCACACAGCTCAATTGCACGGAGTCATCGCGGGTGAGGCGTCCGGTGAGCGAGACGGCCGTGACGAGAAAGCGGCGGGCGAAGAGGACGGTGTACTGCGCGGCGAACTGCGCAGGCAAATCGTCGAGGTACCAAAGAAGCCCGTCGCATTCCTCCACGGACTGCTTCGCTTCGCTGAGCGTCTGCACATCGTGGAAGAGCTGGTCCACCAGGAGATCGATGGCGTACACCAAGGCGCCGGCGGCCAGTTCCGCGTGTTCCCGGTCGACGCCGGACTCCTCGCCGTCCTCGCACCAGCCGAATGAGTCGAGTCCGAACGCGGTGAGGCGAGGCGCCATGGCCCGCACCGTGGCGCGCATCGCCTTGACCTCTTCGTCGGGGAGTCGCGAGGCAGTGGCTTCGGCCCTCGCCTCAGCATGCTGAGCAGCGCGCACCACGGGATCGGCCGGCGGCGCGTCCGGGCCATCCGCGGCATCCAGACTCTGCTGAGCGAATTCCGGATGCAGCTCGACCTCGCACTTGGTGATCTGCCATTCGCTGAGCAACTCCGCCTGCTCCAAGACCTCGCCGACGACTTCGCGCATGGCGTCCTCGGCGACCTCCAGAGCAGGCGCATCCACGAAGAGCTTCAGCAGGACCCCACCAGGGTGAGCGGCCAGGATGGAATCGATGATCTCGATTTCCATGTCGTCCGGCCCCTCGACGGACTCAATCGCATCGAGGCCCTTCCGGAGCAGGAAGATGACACCCTCCCGCTGAAGAGCGTCCAGTTCCGCCGCACCGGCCGGAAGGCGCGTGTCCACGCTCACCACATATGTCACGCGGCCCATCGTGCCGGAGCGCCCCTGCCCGGCGGGCGGGAATGCGTGCTCTTCCACCGTCGGAATCCGCGGCTGCCCGGCGGCACGGCATCTGGCGGGCACCTGCCATCGCCCAGGGGTGCCGCCGGGCCCGGGCCCCTGCCCGTCCTGAGCCGCCTGGCCCTGGCCCTGGCCCCTGCCCCGTTTCCGATTCCCGTCAGGCCGTGGCGCTCGCCGGTCCCGTCACCGTCGCCTCCCACTCGATGCGATGGAAGTGGAGCGGGCGGAGCATCTCGTCGAGGCCGGGGAACGCCGGCACGGGAGCGTCGCTCTTGCCGGACTTGACCTTGTTGACGACCGCGGCGTCGCGGCCGATCGCCTCCACGCGCGGGCGGCGCAGGGCCTCGTAGGCGGCGAACGCCTCGCCCGGGGAGGGCAGATCGCGCAGGCAGCGGGCCAGTTCGACCGCGCTCTCGATGGCGAGCGAGGCGCCCTGTCCGGAGCTGGAGGACGGGGCGTGCGCCGAGTCTCCGACCAGCACCATCCGCCCGCGGTGCCAGTGCGGTACGGACGGCATGCGCTCCATCCGGCCGACCACCATCAGGTCGTCCGGGCCGGTGTGCCGCAGCAGCCGCTCCCCCGGGACATGGCCGGTGTAGAGATCACGCAGCCGGCTCAGCCACTCGGCGCTGGGCACTCGTGCCAGGTCGGCCGGGCTCGGCGGGGTGTCCGTGGGCAGGCCGGCGAACCAGATCATCCGCCCGTCCGGGCCCCGCCAGTAGCCCATGAAGGCGCGGCCGAAGGCGAAGTACATCGTGCCCGGCGCGGCCCCGGCCTCGCTGCCCACCGTCGCGTAGCCGCCGAAGCTCAGCACGCCGCCGTACTCGGGATCGGGTGCCTGCGGGTCGATCACGGTGCGGACGGTGGAGCGGATGCCATCGGCACCGACCAGGATGTCGGCGGTCGCGGAGGTCCCGTCGGCGAAGTGGGCGGTGACGCCGTCGGGCGTCTCCTCAGCGGCGACCAGCCGCTTGCCGTACGCGAACCGGACGCCCGCGGTGACCGCGTGGTCGGTCAGCGCACGGAACAGCCGGTCGCGCGGCAGCGTCAGCGTGGCGGGCAGTTCCGGGAAGCCGCCGAATCCGGCGAGCTGATTGCCGAGGCCGTCCGCCATCACCATGCCGGGCACCGGCTGCCCGAGGGCAGTCACCGCCGCGTCGGCACCGACCGACGCCAGCGCCGCCTGCCCGTTCGGCGCCAGCCCCAGCCAGGCCCCGACGCCGTCCGCCGCGCTCGGATACGCCTCGTGGACCGTCGCCGCGATGCCCGCCTTGCGCAGTGCGAGCGCCGTGACCGGGCCCGCCACACCTCCCCCGATGACCAGTGCCGTCCGTACGCCGGAGCCGTGGCCGCGGTTGTCGCTCATAACCCCTCCCGTGGGTCATGTGGATGCGTCGTGTGAACGCCGCACTCATAGTGACAAAGGGACTAGTAGCAATGCAACTAGTTACTGATTGCCTACGATGCCTGCATGACCGCCTCCGTGAAGAGCTCGCCGCTGGGACTGGCCGTGCTGGCGCTGCTGCACCATCGGCCGCTGCACCCGTACGGCATCCAGCAACTGCTCAAGCAGTGGGGCAAGGAACAGGTCGTCAACGTCGGCCAGCGGGCCGGGCTGTACCGCACCATCGAGCGGCTACAGGCCGGTGGGCTGATCACCGTCCGGCAGACCGAGCGCGACCAGCAGTACCCCGAGCGGACGGTCTATGAGGTCACCGAGGAGGGCCGGGCGGTCACCCGCGAGTGGCTGGAGCAGATGCTGGCGGTGCCCAAGGCGGAGTTCCCCGTGTTCCCGGCGGCGCTGTCGAACATGCTGCTGCTCAGCCCGCACGAGGCGACGCCGATCCTGGAACGACGGGCGGCGCGGCTCGCCGGCGAACGCGCCGAACTGGAGCGCCAGTCCGCCGAAGCCCCCACCGGACTGCCGCGCATCACCCTCATCGAGAACGAATACCGGCTCGCCCTCCTCGACGCCGAGGAACGCTGGCTCCAGGGGGTGCTCCGCGATCTGCGGGACGGAAGCCTCACCTGGTCCCCGGAGATGCTCGCGGCGTTCCAGGAGGCGTCCGCACCGGGTTCGACTGCGACCTGACGGGGCGTGGCCGGGAGGCCGGACGTGGTTCTGGATCGCGGTTCTGAATCGTGGTTGTGGGGCGCGCTGGTGGGGCGTGCCTGTGGGTCGCGCCTGTGTGGCGCGCTGGTGGGGGCCGCTGGCATGTGGCGCCACCCGGATGGAATTCCTCAAGGACCACGGCGCGTATGACGACGTCCCGCGTGGGACTACGTCCCCTTCGACTCCTGTTGAAGCGGATGCGCGCCTGGCGTCCCGGGGTGTTCGCCGACCGCGGCGCGGTGGCGGGCAGCGGGGCACCGGCCGATGAGCCCCCGGCCCGACCTACACCGGATGGAGAGGACGTTCTTCCACCATGGCCTGGATCTACTTGTCCCTCGCGATCGTCTTCGAGATCATCTTCGCGCTCGGCGCGAGCGCCTCGCACGGCTTCACCAAGCTGAAGGTGTCCGTGATCACCGTGGTCGGCGTCGTGGGCGGCATCTACTTCATCAGTCTCGCCCTCAAGACTCTGGATGTCGGGGTCGGCTATCCGATCTGGACCGGGGTCGGGGCGGTCGGCACGGTGATCTTCGGAGCGCTGATCTTCAAGGAGAAGATCACGCCGGCCAAGGTGGTCTGCTTCGTCGCCATCATCGGCGGGGTCGTCGGCCTCAAGTCGCTCGCGGGGGCGTGACGATGACCGGGGAGAACATGGTCGCGGAGAAGAAGCAGAGTCACACGGCCGGCTGGGCCTGGCTGTTGGTCGCCGCCGTCTTCGAGGTGATCTTCGCGCTCGGCTCGGCCGCGAACGGCGGCTTCACCGAACCGGTCCCGTCCGTCATCACCGTCGTCGCGGGCGGCGGCGGGGTCTATCTGCTCAGCCTCGCCCTGAAAACCATCGATGTCGGCATCGGCTACACCGTCTGGACGGGCATCGGCACCGTCGGCTCCGTCCTCTTCGCCGCACTGCTCTACGGCGAACACCTCACGCTCGGCAAAGTGCTCTGCATTCTCGCGATCATCGGCGGCGTGGTCGGACTCCACCTGACCGCCGAGAAGCCGAAGGACGACGACACCTCCGCCACCACCGGGTCCGCCGGCGACAAAGGCCCGGAGTCGCCGGTCGCACCCAGGTCGGCGTCGTAGGCCCGAGGTACGTCTCACGACATCAGCCCCAGGTCGGTGGACCTGGGGCTGATGTGTTCCCGGCCGAGGAGGTGACCGGGGGTGGTGAGGGCTCCTGTTTACCGGTGCGGGGCTTGTGATCCGCACCGGGTCGGCAGGGCCTCGGCCCGAGTTGGGGCCGTTTACGGAATGCCGGTGACCGCCGGATTCCGCGCCAACCGGGCTAGCTGGGGCTTGCGTTGCCGCAGCGGGTGGTGCGCTCTTCGTCGGTCATCGGGCGGGACTGGATCCTGATGATCTTGTAGGTGATGTCCCCCTCGATATCGGTGAAGTCGTAAGGACCATGGGAGTTGTGATCGTTCACGGGAGCGAAGGGGTTCGACTGGTCGACGCCGTTGAGGTGCCAGTTGCCCTTTGCCTTCCGGGTGACCGACACCTCGTCGACCCAACCGATCTCGCCGGGCTTCAGCGTGCCCGTGGTGTCGCTGCTCTCCGTGTTCTGCTTGAACCAGGTGTGCTCGATCTTCGGCAGCACCGAGACGGGGTTCGCGCCGACCGACATGCCGACGACCGTCGTTTCACCGGTGGTCTCCGCCTCGCCCTGCCTGAAGTCGGCGTTCTCGGTGGTGCAGTTGTCGCGATAGTCCCCCACCAACGTCGGCGTGCTCTCGGTCGGCTCCCCGACCCATGCGGTGGGGGTGAAGGTGCAGTCCCCGCCGCAGTCGGCGAGGAACTCCGCGACCTTCTCGGGGGTGCTCCAGATGCCTTCGCCCTGGGAAACGGGCACGTCCGGCGGGTCGGTGATCCAACCGCCGCCACCGCCGTCCGCCTGCGCCGGGGTGATGGACAGGCACAGCGCCGCCACGAGGGTCATCGATCCCACCGCGACCGCCTTTGCCCGCCGGCCTCTGCCGGACGGGAGAACATTGCGCACTCGTAGGTTCATCTTTTGCGTCCCTTACTTTCCACCTGAAGCGCGGATTGCGTCCTGCGATTCCGTTCACGACTCCGGGTGTTGCCGTCCCGGGAAGGCGGCACCCGTCGTGAACGAGGTGTGCGTCAGCTCCGAACCGGACAGGAACGGAGTGCCGCCGGCCACGCGCCCCTCAGGGACTGCCGCTGCGACCGGCACACCACCGAGATTCGGCCATATGGCTCATGTTCGGCTCACAAGCCGCTCATAGGCGGCGCCCACTACGGAGCCAGAGGTACCGGCCGTTGAGGGGATCAGGTCCCGCCTCCCCGGTCGCCGCAGGTGGTGGCGTAGCGGCCCAGGCGTTACAGGTTGTCGCCCCAGCCGCCCTGGATCATGGTCTGGAAGGCCCACTTGCCGTCCCGCCTGACCAGGATGTCGGCATAGCGCAGCTGCCGGGTCTCGCCGTCCATCGTCATGGTCGAGTCCGAGAAGACCACGGCCAGGGCGGGCGAGAGGAAGACGGGCGTCCGCGTGGAGTCGAAGGTGATGTCCTCGCTTCCGTCGCCCATCACCTGCGTCATCGTCGCGAGGTACTGCTCGCGGTCCCACTGTGCCGTCCGGGCGTTGCCGGCCGTGTCGTCACTTACGAGGTTGAGGGGGAACACCGCCATGTCGGCCATGCGCTGGACGTCGCGCTTCGCGCTCTGTGCGTCGTACTCCGCGAACCAGGCGGCCAGGCTCGCACGGTCCTCGGCGGTCGGGACGTAGCCGGCATCGGGCAGGAAGGTCATACGGACTCCTCGTCGTCGTCGATTCGGCAGCCGGGGGTGGGCGCACGGGCGAGAGCCCCGCCTCGGCCGACCCACCAGTCGTCAAGTTTGACTAGTGAGCGAAGTGTGGAGGGTATGCCCCGCGGCAGCTTTAGTCAAACTTGATTAGACTCTGCGGTTCCGTCCCGGTGGCTGAGATTCGACCCCTCGACCCGGGGGCGCGTCGTGACATGTCCGGAGTGCGGGAGGGGACGCCCGGGAATCTGCACCGAAGCGTCACATGGCCTTCGCGTGGCCCTCGACGGGTGTCGTTAGCGTTACTGCCCGCTCGATCCCGCGTGCGAACTGGATCAGCTCGATCAGGTCGCCGGCGTCCCTGGCGGCGCAGCCAGCACAGAAAGATCGCAGATGGACTACTGCACGTCGTGCCGTCGGAGTCTCAACGGGGCGCTCGTATGTCCGGGATGTGGCGATTATGCGCCGGACATAGCCCCGCCCACGCACCGTCGGCAGAGCGCGACGGCCGCCGCCGCGATGTGGGAGTCCTGGCCGCCGGAGGAAACCCCCGCCCCGGGGCCCCGGCAGGGTCGCCACGCCGATGCCGCGCCGTTCGCCGGTGGCGCCTTCGGTGCCGCGTCGGCGGAAGCGGCGGAAACGGCGGAAACCGCTGCTGTCGCGGATGCGGATGCGCCCGGCGACGCCGAGATCCCCGCGCCCACCGGGCAGGGCCGGGCGGCCCGGCGCCGGCAGCTGGCGCGGTGGAAGAAGCACCGGCGCCGGGCCGCGGCCGCCACTGCCTTCGCGCTGGTCGGCGGCGGTCTGACCGTCAGCATGCTCCAGAACAAGCCGGCCACCAACGGCACCCACGCATCCTCGATGCCGGAGCCGGAGAGCGTGTCCACGCCGCGGACGGAGCCCGCCGCCTCGTCGACGGACCGGTCGGACAGCGAGGCGTCCCGGCACCCCGGTGCCCGCCCGTCGCTCCCGTCCGGCCGGCATGCCCGCCGCGACGCCGGCACCCCGGTGCCCGCCACCACGGCCCGGCAGCCGCAGTCCGTCACCCCGTCGCACACCGCCGCACCCCGGCGACCGGCCGCGCCCACCGAGGCCCCGGAGGACAGGGCAGCGCAGCCCGCCCACACCGATGCCGCGGCTCCCGCGACGAGCGACCCGGCCGGCTCCGGCGGCTCCAGCAGCTCGGGAGATTCCGGCGGCTCGGGCGGCTCCGGCGGCTCCGGCGGGGACACCTCGCCCTCGCACACGGCACCGACCAGCCCGTCCGCACCGGAGGCCGGGTCGTCCACGCCGTCGGATGTGTGTCTGCTGGGATTGGTGTGCGTCGGCTGAGCTGACGGCTAGCCGACCCGCTGCCTTCCGCGGCGCCGGGAGACCGCTGCGGCCGGGGCTGCGGCGCCCTCGCGGGGCTCTGCGCCGGACGGCTCGGCCGCGCCGCCACTCACCGACTGCGGCGCCCGGGTGCGGGTCTTGAGGACCTGGGCGCCGATGGCGAGCGTGACGGCCAGGAGCAGGACGTAGAAGACGCCGATCTTGCGGAGGTCGTCGAGGAAGAACCAGACGGCGGCCAGCGACGTGAACCAGAAGGCGATGAGCGCGAAGCCGCCGGTGTGCTCGTCCTTGTAACCGGCGGCGAGGCACAGTGCGGAGACCGCGCCCAGGACCAGGGCGATGATGACGTAGTGGGTTTCCCAGCCGATGTTGGCGCGGGCCAGCTCGGACCACACGGCCACGGCCTCGGCCACCGGGCCCCAGACCACCGCGCAGGCGAGCCGTGCCGACCACAGCAGCAGCACCGATCCGGCGACGGCGGCCAGCAGCGCGACCCTGGAGAACTGGCCGGTCTCGATCATGTCGGTCCGGGATATGACCAGGCACAACAGGCAGCCGAGCAGGGCGACCGCGCCCTCGGCCGTCGGCCGGAACACCACGCGTCCCGGTCGGCGGCGGACGGCCCGCGGCGACGGTGCGCTCCCGGCGGGGGCGGGCGGAGCCACCGCCGGAGCGGGGCCGGTGGAGGCCGGGGCGGGGCCGGCGGAGGGGGCGGGGTCCGCGGTCGGAGCGGGAGCCACCGCCGGAGCGGGAGCCATCGCCGGGCCCGCGGCCGCGGGATCGAGTGCGGTGGGGATGGGGGTGGAGGCAGCGGGCGACGGTGCGGCGTGGGGGGCCGCGGTGAGGGCCGTGCGCATGGTGGCGGCGTCCGCGAAGCGGTCCTCCCGGCGCTTGTGCAGCGCGCGGGTGATCACCGCGTCCACGGCGGGCGGGAGTTCCGGGCGGAGCCGGGAGGGCGGTACCGGTTCCGCGGCCAGATGCTGATGCATGACGGAGAACGGTGAGTCGCCGGTGTACGGCGGACGCCCCGTCAGCAGCTCGTACAGCAGACAGCCCACGGCGTACAGATCGGTGCGGTGGTCGGTCACGGCCCCGTTGATCTGCTCGGGGGCGAGATAGGCGGGGGTGCCGACCGCCACGCCCGTCCCGGTCAGCCGGGTGGCCACCTCGCTCAGCGCCTTGGCGATGCCGAAGTCGACGACCTTGACCGCGCCGGAAGCGGTGAGCATGACGTTCGCGGGCTTGATGTCCCGGTGCACGATGGCGTGCTGGTGACTGTGGTCCAGCGCCGCCAGCACCTGCCCCGTGATGTCGACGGCCTGCGCCACGGCCAGCGGGCCGTCCCCCAGCACCTGGCTGAGGGGCCGGCCCGCCACGTACTCCATGACCAGATAGGGCTCGGCCGCACCGCCGCCGGAGTCCTCACCCACGTCATGAACGGTGGCCACCCCGGGGTGGTTGAGCGCGGCGGCGGCATGCGCCTCCCGCTGGAAGCGGGTGAGGAACTCGGGCTGCATCGCCAGCTCGGCGGAGAGGGTCTTGACGGCGACGGTGCGGCGCAGCCGGTGGTCGACGGCGCGGTACACCGTCCCCATCCCGCCGTGCCCGAGCTGTTCCACCAGCTCGTACCGCTGCCCCAACATCCTGTGTTCCACCGGGTTCCTCCAAGGACCGACCATGCCAACACGCCGGAAGACGTACGGGAGAGCGGACGGGTTCCCCGCCCCGCGGCGGGGCGGGGGCATGCGAAGCGGTGCCGGCTACCGCTCGTCCGGGGGCGAACTGCCCGTGCTGTTCTGCTCGGTGGCGGTGAGGGCGGCGGCCGGGCAGAGTCCGGCCGCCAGCCGGGCACTGGCGTGCAGCCCGGGTGGTGGCGCGGCGGTCCGGAGCACTACCAGGCCGTCCTCGGCGTCCTGGTCGAACACCTCGGGGGCGGTCAGGGCGCACATCCCGGCGCCGATGCAGCGGTCACGGTCGATGCTCAGATGCACCGGACTACTCCTTGTCCCAGGTGACGGGGAGTTGGTGCACCCCGTGGATGTTCATGGCGTCACGCAGCGGTACGTCCTCGGGCGGGACGGCCAGCCGCAGCGTCGGGAAGCGGCGGAACAGCGCCGGGAAGGCGACCCGCATCTCGACCCGCGCCAGCTGCTGGCCCAGGCACTGGTGGGCGCCGTGGCCGAAGGCCAGATGCCCGGTCGCCTTCCGCTGAAGATCGAGGGTGTCGGGGTCGGGGAACTTCAGCGGGTCGCGGTTGGCGGCCGCCACGGACACGGTGACGGTGTCGCCGGCCTTGATCAGCCGGCCGTCCAGCTCGATGTCCTCCAGGGCCGCCCGTATGCCGGTGTGGGCGATGCTCAGATAGCGGAGCAGTTCCTCGACCGCCTGGTCGGCGAGGCCGGGATCGCCGCGCAGGGCGGCGGCCTGCTCGGGGTGGCACAGCAGGGCGAAGGTGCCGAGCCCGAGCATGTTCGCGGTGGTGTCGAGACCGGCGGCCAGCAGGAAGCCGCCGATACCGGCGAGTTCGTCATCGGTCAGTTCAGTGGTGGTCAGGTCGCTGAGCAGGTCATCGGTGGGGTGGGCGCGCTTGGCCAGTACCAGTTCACGGACGCATGCGGTGAGTGCGGTCATGGCGGCCATCTGCGCCTCCGGGCCGGAGTCCGGGCTGCTCAGCATCGCGGTGTGCTCCTGGAAGCCCGCGCGCTCGGACTCCGGGACACCGAGCAGTTCGCAGATCATCAGGGCCGGGACCGGGTGCGCGAACGCCCGCACCAGATCGACCACGGGTCCCTGGCGCTCCATGGCGTCGAGGTGGTCGGCGGTGATCTGCTCGACGCGGTCGGTGAGCCGGCGCATCCGGCGGACGGTGAACTTGCCGGCGAGCAGCCGCCGGTAGCGGGTGTGCTCCGGTGCGTCGATCCCGGTGAGGTCGCCGAGGGGCGCCGGGGGCAGCGGACCGGAGGGCCCGCCCGGCAGGGGGTAGCGCAGCAGCTCGTACCGGGAGCTGAAGCGGGGGTCGGCGGCGATCGCCCGGGTCACGGCGTGTCCGGTGGCCAGCCAGCCGACGTGCCCGTCGGGGTACCGCATGGGGCGCAGCGGCTGCTGCTCGCGCAGTTCCGCCAGCTCGGCGGGCGGGTCGAAGGGGCAGCCCGCGGCGCGGGTCAGCGGCAGGGTCACCGGCTCGGGCTGCGCCGCCGCCTCCTGAGCGGTCTGCCCGGTCGTGGGTGCGGACGGCGCGGATGCGGTGGATGGTGCGGATACGGCGGGTGGCGTGGATGCGGTGGCCTGTGGGGATGCGGTGGCCTGTGCGGATGCGGCGGCCTGTGCGGATGCGGCGGCCTGTGCGGACGGTTCGTGCTGCATGAGGTCCTCCGATGAAGGGTGACGGCAGGGCGAAGCGTTGCCGGGCGGAGTGCGGAGTGGAGTGCAGGGTGAAGTGCGGTGCGGCGTGCGGCCTGTGGCTGTGGCTGTGGCCTGCGGCGAGGCTTGTGGAACGGTCTGGCGAGCGCGCTGTGGAGCGGCCGTTCAGCGGGTGGCGCTGCGGCGGAAGGCCGTACGGGCCCACAGGTAGCCGACCAGGGTGAGGCCGACGCACCAGGCCACGGCGCCTATCGCGGCGCCGCCGACCCCGGTGCCCATCAGCAGGCCGCGCAGCGTCTCGATGACCGGGGTGAAGGGCTGGTACTCGGCGAACCAGCGCAGCCCGGTGGGCATGGACTCCGGGGGGACGATGGCACTGCCGAGGAACGGCAGGAACTGCATCGGCAAGGGGATGTTGCTGGCCGTCTCGACATTCCTGGCCACCAGCCCGATGGCGGCCGACAGCCAGGTCAGCGCCAGGGTGAGCAGGGTGAGCAGGCCGGCGGCGGCGAGCCATCCGAGCGGGGTGGCGTGCGGCCGGAAGCCGATGAGGAGCGCGACGCCGATGACGAAGGCGATGCTGACCAGCGTCTGGAGCACACTGCCGACGACATGCCCGGTCAGGAACGAGGCCCGGGATATCGCCATCGTGCGGAAGCGGTTGACGATGCCCTCGGTCATATCGGCGCAGACGCCGACCGCGGTGACCATGGCGCCCGAGGTCGCGGCCATGAGGATGATGCCGGGGGCCACATAGTCGATGTAGTCGATGCTGCCGCTGCTCGTCCCACCGATACCGGTCCCCAGGGCGCCGCCGAAGACATAGGTGAAGAGCAGCAGCATCAGGACGGGCATGGCGACGACCGAGACCGTCATGGAGGGGTAGCGCAGGGCGTGCTTCAGATTGCGCCGCAGCATCGTCCGGGCATCGCGGGCCGCGTAGGTCAGGGTGGTCATCGGGCGTTCTCCTTCGGAGAGTTGGCCTCGCTGGCGGACCGGTCGCGGCCGGTGAGGGTGAGGAAGACATCGTCGAGATCGGGGGTGTGCACGGTCAGTTCCTCGGCGCGGACCGACGCCCGGTCCAGGGTGTCGAGGACGGCGCGGAGGGCGGGGACACTGCCGTCGCCAGGGACGTGCAGTGTGAGCGCCTCACTGTCGTGGGCGGTGGCATTGAAGAGGGCGGCGGCCGCGTCGAGTCGGTCCGTGTCGGCGAACCGGAGGCGGATATGGCCGCCGGGGATCCGTCGCTTCAGCTCGTCCGCGGTGCCTTCGGCGACCAGCTTTCCGTGGTCCAGGACGGCGATGCGGTCGGCAAGTTGGTCGGCCTCTTCCAGATACTGCGTGGTCAGGAAGATGGTGACGCCGTCGTCGGCGACCAGGCTGCGGATGATCTCCCACATGGTGCGCCGGCTGCGGGGATCGAGTCCGGTGGTCGGCTCGTCGAGGAAGATGATGCGCGGATTCCCGACCAGGGTCATCGCGAGGTCGAGCTTGCGGCGCATACCGCCCGAAAAGGTGGCGACGGGCTTGGTGGCGGCCTCGGTGAGTTCGAAGCGGCGCAGCAGCTCGGTGGCGCGCCGTCGGCCTTCGCGGCGGTCGAGATGGTGCAGGTCCGCCATGAGGAGCAGGTTCTCCCGGGCGGTGAGCAGGTTGTCCACCGCGGCGAACTGGCCGGTGACACCGATCGCGGCGCGTACGGCGTCCGCCTCGCGGACCAGATCGTGGCCGGCGACCCGTGCCTGGCCGGCGGTGGCGGGGATGAGGGTGGAGAGGATCTGCACGGTGGTGGTCTTGCCCGCGCCGTTGGGCCCGAGGAGGGCGAAGACCGTGCCTTCGGGGATGCGCAGGTCGATGCCGTCGAGCACCACCTTGCCGCCGTAGGACTTGGATAACCCCGTGGCGTCGATCGCCGTCGCGACGGCGGTCGTGGTCGTCGTGATCATGAGTGCCCCGTTTCTGGATGTGGTGGTGGCCGGCCGCCAACGGCCGGACCGGTCAGGAGCTCAGGAGCGGCGGATCAGGATGTCGCCGATGCTGGTGTGGGCGCGTACCTCGACGGTCTCGGCACTGTCGCCGGGGCCCTCCGCGGCGCCGAGGTCGTTGTGCACCCTGCCGAGGCCGGTGGTCACGTCCAGCCAGGCGGCCGTGGACTCACGGATGCCGACCTCCAGATCACCGGCGGCCGCCTGGAGGACGACCTGGCCGCGGGCCACTTCGCCGATCCGGATGGCACCGTTGGCCGACTTGGCATCGACTCCGGCGTGGGCGACACCGACGGAGATCAGGCCGTTGGACGCGCTCGCCCGCAGGGCGCCGGTGACCTCGCCGATCGTGGTCGCGCCATTGCCGTTCTTGACCAGCGCCGCGCCCGCGATCTCGCCGACCTCGATCCGGCCCGCGCCGAAGATCTCGGCGTCACCCGCTACGCGGTCCAGCCGGATGTCGCCGTACTGGGTCCGCAGGTTGACGGCCTCTGCCACATCGACCTGGAGGTCACCGAGCGAGGTCTTGAGCCGGCACTCGCCGAGCCGGCCTTCCACGGTGAAGTCCGCCATGGGCGAGGTGCCCAGGACGTCCGACCCGGTCGGCAGCTCGATGGTGACGGCGACGGAGCCGGACTTGCCGAAGAGGGAGCGCTTCTTGGGGCCCTTGACGAGCAGCTTGCCGCCGGAGCAGGTGACCTTGGTCTGCTGCGCGGCCCGTACATCGGCCTCCACGGTGGCGTCGCCCGGCAGCACCTCGACAACGGTGTCGGTGCGCTTGCTCGCGGCGATCCGGACGGAGCCGAGGTCGATCTCAACGGTGACGGAGAGCGGTTCGGGTGTGTCGAAAGCAGGCATGGCTGTGCCGTCCTCATGACTGGTGGGAGTTCCCGCCGCACGGGCGGGTGAAGGAGTGAAGGAGTGAGTGAGTGAGTGAGTGAGCGGGTGGGTGAGTGAGTCAGCGGGTGGCCGGGTGAGTCAGCGGGTGCGGTGAGGGGGCGCGTGCGAGGTGGTGCAGTGCATCGGCGCAGGGCCGGGCCGGCCCCCGGTCTTCGGGTGACGGGCCGAAGCCCCTGGCCCCGGCGGCGGCCCGGCACCCCCGCCCCTGGTGCCGGCCCGCCCTAGCGGACCCACCCCGTATAGCCCTGCTTGCCCCCATAGCGGGGGCCGCGGCCCGCCGGGCGGCTGGGGGCGCCGGGTTCCAGGGCCGAGGCGACGGCCCGCACCAGCCAGGCGTTGACCGAGAGGCCTTCCTGTCCTGCGGCCTCCTCGACCCGGGCCTTGAGCGGGGCGGGAAGGCGGAAGTTGATGCGCGCGGTGCCGCCCTCGTCGGCCTCCGGAGTGGCCGGGGAAGCGACCGCCCGCGGCTCGGCCGGCGCCTCGGGCAACTCCGGCTGCCCGTACGGCTCGTGCACCGGCGGTGCGGTCACCACGAACTCGGGGTCCAGCCCGCGCAGCCGCAGATCGACGGATCCGGGGGCCAGTTCGCGGGTGATCTCGGTCATGGCGGAGGAGAGGGCGTTCAGCAGCGTGAGCCGGACGGCCGACTCCAGGGGAGTGGTGAGCCGCTCGGCCAGGGCGCGGGCTTCTTCTCCGCCCGTGTCCGCGGCGACCGCGAGCTCGTGCCGGAGATTGTCGACGTAGGGCGTGAGGTCCATGACGCCATCATGGCATCACGATGGCGCCATCGCAAGCCACCCTGGCGCATGAATGGCATCACTGGCGCCATCGTGGCGTCACGCGAGGCGCCATGCGCCTTCCGCCACCGCTCTTCGCGCGGCGCCGGCGGTTGCCGCGCCGGTCGGCCCGACGGCGAACGGCGGCGGCTCCCGCGGCAGTTGCCAGCGCGCCCGGTGGCCTCGCCCGGCCGGCCCCGCCCACGGCTCCGGAACCCGGGAACGCCGCCCCTCGGCACCCTCGAACGGGCGGGCTATGGTGCTTCCGCAAGACTGTTCAACCCGTGCGGGGGAGGCGAACTCACGGTGTCCGATCTGGGACGGCTCGTAGCCGAGCGGTACCGCCTGGTGGAGCGGGTCGGCCGTGGTGGCATGGGCACGGTGTGGCGGGCCGAGGACGAGCTCCTCGGGCGGCCGGTCGCCGTGAAGAAGCTGCTGGTACCCCCGCACCTGAACGACGACGAGATCGAGACGCTCTACGAGCGCACCCGCCGCGAGGCCCGCAGCGCCGCCCGGATCACCCACCCCCATGTGATCGTGGTGCACGACGTCGTCGACGACGAGGGCCTGCCGTGCATCGTCATGGAGTACATCCCCTCGGTCACCCTGGGCGACCTGGTGAAGAGCAAGGGGGCACTGCCGCCGGGCGAAGCGGCCCGGATCGGCGCCGGCATGGCCGCCGCGCTGCGCGCCGCCCACGACGCCGGGGTGCTGCACCGGGACATCAAGCCCGCCAATGTGCTGCTCGGGAACGACGGGCGGATCGTCCTGACCGACTTCGGTATCGCCGTGCAGTCCGGCACGCCCTCCCTGACCCGGACCGGTGAACTGGTCGGGTCGATCCAGTACCTCGCGCCGGAACGCCTCCGCAGCGGTATCGCCGAGCCCGGCCCGGCCTGTGACCTGTGGTCCCTCGGCGCCACGCTCTACCAGGCGGTCGAGGGGCAGCCCCCGTTCAGCCGGGACACCGCCATCGAGACGGCGTACGCCATCGTCACCGAGGAGTACCCGCCCCCGCGCAACGCCGGTGACCTGGCCCCGGTGATCGCGGGTCTGCTCGTGAAGGAACCCGGGGAGCGCATGGATGCCCGTGAGGCCGAGCGCCTCCTGAGCGGCCATACGACCGGCCCGGGGACCCTGCTCGACGACCAGGCCACCAGGCCGCAGCGCGCCGAGGTCCCCGCGGTTCCCGCCCGGAAGGGCAAGCGGGGCCGGCGCACGGCGCTGTGGAGTGCCGCGGCCATGGCGGTCGCCGCTTCCGTGACCGGTGGCGTGCTGCTGTGGCCCTGGGGCGGCGCCGATGCGACCAGCGCCACCCCGCCCAAGTCCAAGACCTCCGGCCACCCGTCGGCTCCCCGCCCCCACTCGCCGCCGCCGGTGCCCTCCGGATACCACCTCGAAGAGCCGGGCAAGGGCTTCTCCCTCCCCGTACCGGACGGCTGGAAGCAGAAGCATCCTCCCGGCGCTGACATCGCCTACGTGGACCCGCCCGAAAAGGTGGGCCTGCGGATCAACATCGTCCCGTTCGCCGGCGCGAAGGATCCGGTCCAGCACTGGCGGGAGACCGAAGAGGACCAGACGCGCCGGGACAACCCGGGCTATGAGCGGGTCCGGATGGACCCCACGACGTTCCGTGGCCGGCCCGCGGGCTACTGGGAGTTCACCTTCAACGGCTCGGCACGGGAGTACCGGGCGGTGGAGGTGGCCTTCAGCAGCGCCGACGGTACCCAGTACGTGGTCTATCTGTGCGCGCCGAACGAGCAGTGGACCCGGTACCGGCCGATCTTCGACACCGCCCTCCAGGGCGTCCGGCTGCGCGCTTAGGGGCCTGTTCTCCGCATCAGCCGTAGCCGCGGCTCAGTCGGTGCAGCGGGTGTCCGTCTGCGGGCGGCGCCCCGTCGTCAGGAAGGCGGTGACGGTGCGGTCACCGCAGACGGGGCCGTTGGCCAAGTAGGCGCCGTGGCCCCCGTGTTCGAGCGTGAGCAGCCGGGCCCGCCCGCCCAGGGACCGGCGCATCTTCAGCGCGCCGAAGTACGGGGTGTTGGGGTCCCGGCGGTTCTGGACCATCAGGATGTTGGACGGTCCGTCGGCGGTGATCCGGGTGGGCGGCTCCGCCGGTGCCTGCCAGAAGCCGCAGGGCGTGATGTTGACCGGCATCCCGGCCGTCAGCGGGTGCCGGACGCGGTCGGCGGCCACCGCCCGCCGGTGGGCCGGGAGGGACGCCGGCCAGCGCACATCGTTGCAGACGGTGGCCATCGTGGTCGCCGCGTCCTGGTCCGGCAGCGGCCCCGCGAGGGTGTCCGGCAGCACCGGCTCGGCGGCCGGGTCCTGGGCCTGCTGGATGAGCCGGGCCGCCCCGGCGAACAGCCCATCGTTTTCCAGGGCGTCCAGAAGCGCCTGCCGCAGCCGGTTGCCGGTCAGCGGGACGCCCGGCGTGGTGGACTCCTTCGGCTCGCGGTCCAGCTCGGCGGCCAGTGCGAGGAACAGCGGCCGGACGTCCGCGGGCCGCCGCGCCAGTCGCAGCCCGTCGCGCTCCCGTGCCGGGTCGGCGGCCCAGGCCGCGAAGTCGGGGAAGCGGTCGTCCACGCCCGCCGCCGTGTTCGCCAGCCATCCGCGCCCCACCCGGGCCGGGTCGGGGTCGCCGCTGCTGTCCAGCACCCAACGGTCGGTGTGCCGCGGGTACTTCTGCGCATACACCGCTCCGACGTACGTCCCGTACGACTGCGCCCAGGCCGACAGCTTCTTCTCGCCCAGGGCCCGGCGGAGGCGGTCGATGTCGCGCGCCTCGTTCACGGTGGTGAAGCTGCGCAGCACGGCACCGCCATGGCGGCGGCACGCCTCGGCGATCCGCCGGGAGCGGGCGGCGTTCCCACCGATCCCGCCGTCCGGCCCCGGCCAGGACCGCAGCGTCACCAAGTGCCGGTCGGCCGGGGCGAGTTCACAGCCCGCCCGGGTGCTCCCGCCCACTCCCCGCGGGTCAAAGCTGACCAGGTCGTACGCCCCCGCCATCGCCTTCCGCAGCGCCGGCCCCTTGGTCTTCAGCCAGTGCACCCCGGACCCGCCGGGCCCGCCGGGGAGCACCAGCAGCGTCCCCCGGCGCGCCGCGGGACGCTCGCTGCGTACCCGGGTCACGGCGAGGCCGAGCCGCGGGCCGTCCGGGTCGCGGTAGTCGAGCGGTACGGGCAGCCGGGCGCACTCCTGGCCGCTGAGGCCGCCGGGCTCGCCACAGGGCCGCCAGGTGAGGGCGGGTCCGTTGGTGCCGGGAGCGTCGGCGCGGGCCACCGGGGCGGCCGCGGTCACCGTGGTGGCGACGGTGGCGACGCAGAGCGCGAGAAGGAGGGCGCGAGGGGCGTAAGTCGTCATGGGGCAAGGGTGGTTGAGGGGTTCCCCGCTGCCCATCCGGCAGCCCGGAGACCGGGGGTGGGGTTAGCCCGAGTAGCCCGACCATGCCGTGCCGCGCGCCGTCAGCCATGGGGCGCTCCGGACCGGTCCCTCCGTCTACTCGCCGATGGCGATCAGCGCCAGCGTGATGTTGTCGGGGCCGCCCGCCTCGATGGCGGACTTCCACAGTTCGAAGGCGGCCCGGCCGCCGCTGTGAAGTTGCAGCAGGTCGTTGAGGGCGTCCTCCGGGACGGGGTCGGTCAGCCCGTCGGTGCACACCAGGTAGCGGTCGCCCGGGGACAGCGGCGCTTCCCGGACATGCGGGGTGATGGCGCTGAAAGCCTGGGTGCCGCCGAGCGCCTGGGTGACGAGCGAGGTGGTGCGCCGCCCCGGGGACAGCGGCGGGCTGTCGTCCACGCTCACCTGGCGCAGCCCGTCCGCCGTCGCGTCGAGCACCCGGCTGTCACCGACGTTGAACACCAGCAGCGACTCCGCCAAGACGACGGCGCCGGCGACCGTGGTGCCCATGGTGTTCAGCTCCGGGTCCCGGCCGGCCGCGTACACCGCGTCATTGCAGAGGTTCAGGGCGTCCCTGACCGCTTCCTCGGTGTCCAGTGACGGGCCCAGCGCCGCCAGTTGGCGCACGGCCAGGGCGCTGGCCACTTCACCGGCCGGCTGCCCGCCGATGCCGTCGGCGACCGCGACGACCAGCGGGGTGCCGAGCGGGAAGACCAAGGTCTGCGGGTTCTCGGTCATGGTGCCGCAGAGCGTCCAGGGGCCGGCCACCAGGCTGTCCTCGTTGTGCTCGCGCAGCAGTCCGGGGTGGCTCAGCGCGGTCACGGTGACGTACTCCATACCCCTGTCCCGTTCCGGGCCTCCGCTCCGGCAGGCCCCGTATCCCCCGGGGGCGTTCCGTACCACCATTGTGGGCGCCGAGGGGCGGCGGCGCGCGCCCGCCGCGCTGCCCCGGGCGCCGGGTCAGGCGCTCTCCTTGCCGCCCAGGGTCTCGCGCTGCATCAGACGGGAGATGTCCTTCCCGGTGACGATCCCGACCAGATGCCCCGCGTCCACGACGAGGATGCGGGCGCCGGTCCGCAGGCTGAGCTTGTCCAGCGCCTCGGTCAGCAGATCGTCCGGCGCGGCGACCGCGCACTGGGACAGCGGGGTCGCCACCTCGCGCACCCGCAGCGTCTCCCGGCCGGCGGCCGGTACCGTCGCGAGCCGGCGCAGCTGCACGATGCCGCTGGGCCGGCCCTCGAAGTCGAGCAGCGGCAGCGCGGAGTACCGGGAGTGCACGGCCACCTCGTCGATGAAGCGCTGGACGGTCAGCCAGTCGGCGCCGGTGGCCACCGGACCGGTCATCGCCTCGCCGACCCGGAGCCCCCGCAGGGACCGGTGCAGGGCCGCGCGGCGCCGCTCCGCACCGGCGACGATCATGATGAAGAGCCCGATGAAGACGATCCACAGCCCGCTCGTCGCCCCGCGCAGCACGGAGATCCAGCCGGCGGCCACCAACAGCAGCCCCATGATCTGGCCGCCCCGGGAGGCCGCCAGGTCCGCACGCTCCCGGTCCCCCGTGCGCCACCACAGCACCGCCTGCACCACCCGGCCGCCGTCCAGCGGCACGGCGGGCAGCAGATTGAACACGCCCAGGAACAGATTCGCCCAGCCCAGCCAGGCCAGGACGACGGAGGGCACCGCCCAGCCGGACACCCCGTGCAGTCCGGTCCCCGCCCCCAGGGCGACACCGCCGATGACCAGGCTGATCAGCGGTCCGCTGACGGCCACCGCGAAGGCCGCCGCCGCGGTCGGCGGCCGCCCCATCCGGGTCGTCCCGCCCAGCGCCCACAGCGTCACGTCCTGCACCGAGATCTTCTTCCGCAGCGCGGTCGCGGCGTGCGCCGTCTCGTGCAGCAGCAGGCTGCCCATCAGCAGCGCGGCCCCCACGACTCCGCCGACGGCGTACACGGCGTCCGAGCGGCCCGGCGTCCAGACGGGCAGGCCCTGCCGGCCGAGTCCGTACGCGAACAGGGCCACCAGCAGCGGCACGCTCCAGTGCATGCGCAGCGGTACCCCGACCACCTGTCCCACCCGGACCGAACCGTTCATGGTCGTCTCCTGCCGGCCCGGCGCCCGGTTTCCCCGGGCAGGTCTCGCCGACCCGCGCTCCGTGAACCGGCCGCCCGGCACTCACCCCAATTGTCGCTCGCGGAACCCGGGGGGAGTCCCCTTACGCTGGAAGAACGGACCGGCTCGCGGTGGGTACCGACGGCGCGGCCGATCGTGACCGACGAACTGCCGGAGGTCGTCATGGGGCCCAGACACCACTTCCATCTGGATCAGGGGGACCACTCGATCACCGTGAACGTCGGACCCGGCCGGTCCGGCGAGATCGAGCTCCTGGTCGACGGCAAGGTGGTCGCGTACCAGAAGGAACACCGCGCCGGAATGAACGTGCTGACCGGCGAACTCCCCGAAGAGCCCGCCCACCCCTTCCGGGTCCTGCTGCGCCAGCCGCATCTCGTCCCCTCCGTGCCCCGGTGCACGCTGGAGCTGGACGGTGTGGAGCAGCCCATGCCGGAGCGGCTGGTGCTCTGAGCCCCGGTGTGCCGGCCGGCGGATGACCGGCCGGCTCCCGGTGCACGCCCGGCCGCGGCCCCGCCCGCCCCCGGGCACCACCGATGCTCTTCGCCTGCCCGCGCCCGGCCTGGCGGCCGCCCGCCCCCGGCCGCGCCGTCCCCCGCGAGCCCCACGAGGTGTTGGGCCACCCGGCTGATTGTGGCCGCCGGGGGTTTCGCTCCCGCGGGTTGAACGCCGATGCGGACCGACCGCGGCAGCACGATACGTCTGGCATCCGAAGGACGAAGAGGCGAGGAGCGACGTGAGAAAAATTGCGCAGGCGGGCGGCATCGTCGGGGCGTGCGGGCTGGTGCTGCTCGGCGGCGGGGTGGCCCAGGCCCAGGTGATTCCCAGCGACTCCCTGCTCGCGGCCGTCGTGGGCGCCGATGTCGGCACCGTGGCCGGCATGGTCTCCGGAGTGGTCTGCAACAACCGGCTCGCCGACTTCAACTACCACTCGCCGGTCTTCCGTTCGCCGCACCCCTGCATCAACGGGCCGGTACGCAGTGGGAACAGCCTGAACAGCGGCAACTTCCTCAACCACGGCAACCCGAACGCCAGCGGCAACATCGCCAACACCAACGGGTCCACCAACAGCGGCAACGCCGTGACCGGCTCCGCGTCGGGCAGCGGCAACAGCGTGCAGCGCATCGTGAAGGGCATCCTGCACTGACCGGGACCGGCCCCTGACACGGCTACGGCCAACGGCCCTCTTCGACAGCCGTCCCCCGAGCGCCCGGCGGATTCCGCCGGGCGCTTGCCGTGTGCCCCGCGGCCGTGCGGCACCCCGGGGCCGGTCCGTGGTCCGGACACGGCTCCGGCCCCGGACGCGCCGGGGCCGGAGGACGGGTCAGGACCGGGTCACAGCTTCTGCTTACCGCCGCGGCCGATGTGCTGCAGGTTGTTGCTGGTCTTGTTCTCGGCTCCGGTCGTGCCGCCCGCATCGTCGTTGGTGTTGCCGTTGACGTTGGTCGGGCTACCGCTGTTGCTGTTGTTGCCGGACAGGTGAACGTTCTGCGAGTTCCGGACGTTTCCGCTGTTCAGCGGCCCGTTGATGCAGATTCGGGCCCGGTTGCGGCAGCTGAATCCGGCATGGAAGTTGGCGAAGGTGTCGCTGTTCCACACACCGTCCCCGTCGAACGGCCCGTCCCAGGCCTGGGCGGGCGACGCCCCGCCGACGGCCAGGAGCAAACCGCAAGCTCCTGCCACCACAACATTGATGCGTGCCATGTTCTTCACTGTGTGCTCCTGCACCTCGCGGTTGATACCCCGCGGTCTTGCTACCGGCCACGCCCCCATCCACCAAGCCTGAGCAACGGCCCGTCCCGCGCATTCACCCGCACCGATCAGCGGATTCACCGTGACGGCCCTTTGGAGCATCCGGCAGCGGAGTGCCGCCCCGCCCTCAGGCCCGCAGCCGCAGCCGCTGCCCGGGGTAAATGTGGTCCGGCCCCTGGTCGAGGGTGTCCTTGTTCAGGTCGTACAGGGCCTTGGTGCCGCCCGGGGTGTGGGTGCGTTCGGCGATGACGGAGAGGCAGTCGCCGGGCTGCACCACATAGCTGCGGGCGGCGGTGTGGCCGGGGGACGTGAGGCTACGGGTACGGGGGGCCGCTTGCGGGGCCGGATCGTCGGGCGGGGTCTGCTCCACGGCACGGGAGGAGCTGTCGTCGCTGTCGGCGGTCCGGGCGCAGTTGGGCCAGGCGGACAGCCCGCGGTCCCGGACGATGCGCTCGCCGATGGCGATCTGCTCGTCGCGGGTGGCGAGGTCGGCGCGCGGGGCGTAACGACGGCCCCCGTAGGCGCGCCAGGTGGCGGGGTCGATCTGGAGCCCGCCGTGGTAGCCGTTGCCGGTGTTGATGTGCCAGCGGCCGTTGCTCTCACAGGCGGCGATGCGCTCCCAGTCCGGCGCCGGGCCCGCCGGGGAGCCGGCCGCCGCGGCACTCGGGCCGGCCGCCCCCAGGACACTCAGCACGACCAGCAGCACGGACAGGAGCGTTTCGACGGACCGTTTGGCGAGGGGCGACGGCATGACGGCAATCCTCCGCGGTGCTCCGGCAACGCCGTGACGCGGTACTCGCCACGACCGGTGGGCACGCACCAACTAACTGGGCAATATGGTTTTTGCCGTGACGGGGCGCCGCGACATGCGGAGGTTTCACCCGGGTGGGCGCCGGGTCCTGCGGAATCCGGTAATTACCCCGCCGAATAACAGAAGGCCGGGACGAGCGCGAGGGATTCCGGGACGGCCACCGCGCATTCGTACGCGGGGGAAAAGGCGAAGTTCCGTACCGATACCAGGACTTCACCGCCGTGGAAACCGGGGACGCGGACCGTTCCGTGGTCGCCGGGGAAGCCCGCCTCGATGCGCTCGGGCGCGAGGGACAGCCCACGGCCGACCGCCTGGAGGGCGGCGTCCTTACGGACCCAGAAACGGGTGACGAGGCGGTCGCGCCCGGCGGCGGGGCGGCCGGCCACAAGGTCCGTCTCATGGGCGGTCAGCACCTCGTACGGGGTGTACGGGGGCGAGGTTTCGGGGCGGACGGATTCCACCGAGAACCCCATCCGGCGGGCGTCGTCGCCGCAGGCCACGACCAGCAGCCCGCGGGTTCCGTACAGCTCCCAGTGGCCGGCGGCGGCCATCGCGGCGCTCACCTGCCCGGGGAGCCGGTCCCGGAGCCGGCGGCCGGCCGCGCCGTCGAGGGTGGCCCGGGAATGGCCGTTGAGGCCCGCACAGTCGTCGGGGGAGAGTCCCGTGCCCGAGCCGGGGGGAGCGGCGGGTCCTACGGGGACGACGAAGACCGGGACGGGGGTGGCGACGGGGGCAGGGTGGCCGAGTGCGAGCGGGACCGGGCGGGCCCGGCCGGGGTGTGGCCGAGGGGCGACCACGCCTTGGTCAAGGGATTGGGGACAGAGTTCGAGAAGAGCGGCGTTCGTTTCCACGTACTTTCCGTCCTCCGCAGTTGAGCGGTGCCGAGGCCATACCGGGTCAGTGACTTCCCGCCATATCGATGGCCCCTCTCCCCTCTTCCGCCTCCATCGACCGGACGGGACAGCCCCAGGTTTCCAGCCCCCCGGAGCGTTCGGGTCATCCCTCCTGCTGATGTCGGGCTACATACTTCGATGTACGGCGGACCGGCCCGAATTCCGGCGCCAGGGCCAGGAGAACGGGTCATGAGCCGTCGTACTGTCCTGGTGTGTGGTTACGTCCCTTCACCAATACGCACGCGCGCGGCCGCCCCCTGCCGCTCCGTGACCTGCGCCTGGCAGTGGGCTTCTTCGCCGGCTGCCTGATCCTGTACGTCCTGGGCGGGCCACGGGTCATGGGGGGCGATCTCCCCGTGTGGCGGGCCGTGCTGCCGGTGCTCGTGCTGTGCACCGCGACGGCTTTCCGCAGCACCGTGCCGCTGGTCGCGGTCGCCGTCGGCACACTCACCGTCGGCGTGCAGATGGCCGCCGGGGGAGGCCTGGGCCCCCTCCTCGTCTATACGGATCTGCTCTATGCGGCCGCCCTGTACGGAGCCCCGTGGCTGTGCCGGGTCCTTCAGTACGGGACCGTCGCGGCCACTGTGGCGGCCACCATCGCCCTGGTCCTCATAGGCGACCGCTCCGAGGGCGTGACGAGCGGTGTCCTCATCGCCCTGGTGCTCATCTCGCCCGTATGGACCGCGGTGCTGATCCGGAACCACAAGGAGCGGGCGGATGCCGAGCGGCAGCGGGCCGCCCAGATCGACCGGCTGGCGGAGCTGGACCGCAAGACCGTGCTCCAGACCGAGCGCACCCGGATGGCCCGTGAGCTGCACGATCTGGTGGCCAACCACCTCAGCGCGATCGCCATTCACTCCAGCGCGGTGCTCTCCCTGACCGAGGCACAGCGGGCGAAGGACGGTACGGCCGCGGAGGATCCGGTGCTCCAGGCGCTCTCGGTGATCCGGGAGAACAGTGTGCAGGGGCTGGCCGAAATGCGGCGGATGGTGGTGCTGTTGCGATCCGACCGGGGGGTGGCCGACGACTGGGACCGGCCGCAGTTGAACGCGCTGGGGGCGCTGGTCGAACAGGCCCGGCCGGCCGCCGACGCGGCGGCCCTGACCCTGCACACCGACCTCCCCGAGAGCTTCCCCGAGGTGTCGTCGGTGATCGAGGTGACGGCCTACCGGATCGTGCAGGAGGCGCTGACCAATGTCCTCAAGCACGCGTCGGCGGGGCGGGTGCGGATCTGCTGCCAGGCCGGCGCCGAGCAGCTGACCATCTCGGTCGACAGCCCGCTGGCCCGGCCCGACGGCCGGGCCCGGCAGCGCCCCGTGGAGCAGCTGATGACCGGTGCGGGCGCCGGGCTCGCCGGGATGTCCGAGCGGGCCGCCCTGGTCGGCGGCAGCTTCGACGCGGGCCCCGACCGCACCGCCCCGGGGCGGTGGCGGGTGCGTGCGGTGCTGCCGCTGGCCCAGAACCCCTAGGAGACGAGAAAGGTGGCACAGCCAGTGAGGGAGTCAGCGGCGGACGAGCCGGGGGGCGGGCCTGCGACGGGCGGGCCTGCGACGGCACCGGCGGAAGGCGCGCCGAACCGGCCACCGGGCATCCGGGTGCTGGTGGCCGACGACCAGGCGGCCGTACGGTCCGGGCTGGTCCTGCTGCTGCAGACCGCCCCGGGCATCACGGTGGTCGGGGAGGCCGGCGACGGTGCGACGGCGGTGCGTCTGGCCGAGGAACTGCGGCCCGATGTCGTGCTGATGGACATCCAGATGCCGCGGCTCAACGGCGTCGCCGCCACCCGCGGCATCGTGGAGCGCGGCCTCGCCGAGGTGCTGGTGCTGACCACCTTCGACCTCAACGAGTACATCTACGGGGCGCTGCGGGCCGGGGCCGGCGGCTTCCTGCTCAAGAACGCGGAACCGGCCGTACTGGTCGGCGCGGTACGGGCGGTGGCACACGGGGAGGGGTTCCTCACCCCGGCCATCGCCCGGCGGCTGATCAGCGAGTTCGCCGACCGTCCGGCCTTGGACCCCACCCTCCCGGACGACACGGCACAGGCCCTCGACACCCTCACCAAACGGGAGTTGGAGGTGCTGGCCTGTATCGGAAGCGGGCTGGCCAACAGCGCCATCGCGGAGACCCTCGATCTCGCGGAGGGCACCGTCAAGACCCACACCAGCCGCATCCTGTCGAAGCTGAAGCTGCGCAGCCGGGTGCAGGCGGCGATTCTGGCGCAGCAGCACGGGATAGCCGGGCGGGGGCAAAAGGGAGCGCTCTCAGGAGAGCGGCCCCCCACCGGCCCCTGATTTTCCCCGCGCCTCCCCTATCCGTCCCCTAGCCGCCCCTGACCGGAGCGGTAGTACATAGAAAGTGACAGACGGCGGGCGGAAAGTGCCTACCTGCGGATGATCCGAATGTTCCGGCGGGACGGGACCCTGGTCCGTACAAGGAGTCCGATGCGGAGTCCGACAGGGAATCCGACCACGGAGTCCGACCACACAATCCGACACCATCACACGGGACGAGGAAAATCCATGAAGGGCATTGCCATAGGCATTGTGGTGACGATCGCAGGTCTGGCCCTCTGGCTGAGCACAGAGGAAGTGGAGAACTCGGTCATCTCGCTCCACAAGGCCGGGCTGATTTTGGCGATCATCGGTGCCGCGGAGGCCCTGTTCGCCTTACTGGCACTCGGAAAGAAGACGAAGAAATAGCGCGCATTACACGGAAGGAAGGACTTTACCCGGCAGGAAGGAATATCTGCCGCTGCGGCGTCTTTGCCCGGCGGCCTCACTTCCGCATGTCGATGAGCTCCGTCAGCCGTTCCCGGGCCCGCTCGGCATGCCGGTATGCCTGGGCCCGCCGGAAGAGCTCCGCGGAAGAGCGGAAGTATCCGACGGCCCTTTCCCGGTCGCCCGCCCGCGCACACGCCGCCGCGATCTCCCCGAGCGCGGCGGCCTTCTCATGGCTGCGGCCGGTGTCGGGGAGCGCGGCCAGCTCCTCACCGAGGGCGAACAGCCGGGCAAGGTCACCGGCCGCCTCCGCCCCGGCCGCCTCCGCCGTGGTCAGCCACAGCGGAAAGCCCGGCTCCTGGGCCACCGAGGCGACCACCAGACCGCGCTCGACGAGGCTGCGGGCCGCCGCCGGCTCGCCGCGGCGCAGCAACAGCAGCGCGTAATGGCCGTTGATCTTCTCCCACAGCGGGAATCCGGCGGCGGGGGTGACCCGGCGCGCACACTCGCCCAGCAGCGCGGTGGCGCGCTCCGGCTCGCCCCGGTCGCGCAGGTCGAGGGCCCGGTGCAGATCGACGGAGGCACGCGGCCCGGGAAGCACCCCGTCCGCCGAGGGCCGGCCGTGGTCGGCGTCGGCCGCCCAGTCCGGGCAGCCGCTCCAATAGGCGCAGCGGGTGAGCACATCGAGCGCGAGCAGCGAGTGAAAACCGGTGCCGGGGCGCCGGGCGGTGCATTCGAGGTGGCCGGTCAGCGCATAGCGCAGTCCGTCCTGGACCCGGCCGGCCGACTCCAGCAGATCGGCGAGCGCGATCAGGGTGCGCAGCCGGGGCTCCGCATACGGCTCGGGGGCGAGCTCCGTCAGCATCCGCTCCAGGACCTCGGCGCCCTCGTCGGGGCGGCCGAGCGTGCCGAGGATTTCCGCGATGGCGAGCTGGGCCTCGGTGAAGACATCGTCCTGCCGATGGGCCGGCTCCGTGTCGGCGAGTGCACGGAATTCCGAGAGCGCCCCTTCGACATCTCCGCCGTCCCATTGCCTGCGGGCCGCCACCAATCGTCCGACCAGGTCGAGCCGGCGGACACCGGCGTTTTCGGCGGGCACGGCGTCTCCGGATATTTCCGCCACGCCGACCCCGAGGCGTTCGGCCAGGATCTTGAGCGCCCGGCCACTGGGAATACGCTTCCCGTGTTCGACCAGCGAGATATAACTGGATGACATTTCGGCCCCGGCCAGGTCGTGCTGGGTCATTCCGGCACTGACCCGCAACTCTTTGATTCGCCTCCCCGTGTCCGCCAGCTCAGGCATTCCACAAACCCTCCGGTTTTCGAACGGTGGATGACCCCGGGCGGCTGCTTCAAATCGCCGAGTCACAATGAGTGCTCGGACTTTACCAAGCGGTCAAGAGGAAGTCGACCAATAGGGGGATTCCTCCACCGGCCTTCGCCGGGCATGCGGAGATCATTTAGCGGGGATGCACGCAATGCGGACACCGCCCGCAAGGGCCGCCGCGCCGCAGCGAAAAAGCCGGGTCACCCGGTGCGCGCATACCCGCACGTCGCCGGGGCCCGCGGGGGCACTCATCGGCGTCGTACCGCCACCCGGAGACACATCACGGGCTCGCGGAGGTGCGCAGCGAAGGTGCGCATCGGAGGCACTTCCCGCTCACTGCCGAAGGAAGCCCGACACGCATACGGCGCGCGCGGAGCTCGGGCGGGAGCTGGGAAGAGGCCCGGGGACCGGCGCCCGGTCGGGGGCGGAGCGGTGGAACTCCCGGGGTGTGACAGGTGGTTCAGGTCTGTGGTCGTACGGTCTCTCAGATATCACTGCTGCTCTGGCTACGGCTGTCGCCGGCCGGGTCGCCCGTTGCCACGGGTCATCGTCCGTCCCGGCGCCTTCGGGTCGTTCACCTCTGCATCGGTTTCACGTGGAACATGTCGGCTTCCGCGCTTTCGTCCACACCTGCCTACAGGTCCGCGTCCGAGCCGGCGTCCGCCTCTGTGGCTGTCACTGCGCCTATCCCTGCGCATGCGTCTGCCTCTGTGGCTGTGGCCGTCGCTGTCGCTGCGCTATCCCTACGCGAGCGTCTGCCGCTGTCGCCATGCCTGTCTCTGCTGCTGCGTCCGTCTCTGCTTCAGCGTCAGTCCCTGGGGATCACCGCTGCGCGCTGCTGCGATGACTCATACCTCCGGGCTGCCGCGAGGTGTGCGTACGCAGCCGTGTGGATCACGCCGATGTGTGCGCCGTCCGGATCAGACGTAGCGGGCGGTGTGCGCACGGTTGCGGGCCGCCGGAATGACCGCGGAGCGCGCGTGCGCGTCGGCACGGTCGGCGTCCGGCGTGGTCCCGGCCGGGTCGGTGTGACCGGCGGAGGTCAGCGGCTCGGCGCCGGAGGCGAGGCGGCTACGCATTCCCGGCGAGGTGCCATGCGCTTCGGCCCTGATGCGCTGCTTGATCGTCGGCGGCAGTTCCGGACGGGCGAACCCCCGTCGGGCCGGGGTGGCTTGGCCGTACAGCGGTACGGTGCGCGGAGCGGGCACGGCGCGGGTCGGCCGTTCCGGATGATGCTCCGGTACAGCGGGGCGTTCCGCCTCCGAGGCTTCACCGCCCGGGGTCTCGGCGCCCGCGTTCCCCTTGCCCAGGGTCCGCTCGTACAGTGCGGCGTCCCGGCGTGCGGCTGACGCCGCCGCGGAGACTCCCAGTGATGCCAGCAGCTTGCCGAGCACGGCAAGGCATACCGCCCAGAACTTCATGACCTTGGTCGCAGCCATGGCCCCTCGCTTTCGGTCGGGATCTCCCCGAGAGATCCGTTGCGTCTACTGCGTCTACTGCGTCGTGCTTCCTCTGGTGCTTCGCTTCAGTTGCGCCGCTACCGGTGCACCACTTGGATGGCGTCGCTTCTGTTGCGTTTTCTTATGATGAGTACGTAATGGGCGGATTCACGGACCGACGCCCCCGGATCGGCGTTCTTCTGATGAACACCACCCGTACGCAGTAGTCGAGGCCGTGGCCAGGGGCGTAGGCATGGCCGTGAGGGGCCGGGCCGCCGAGGCCGAACGGCGCTCCCGCCCGCGGTCTCTCCTCACGTCGCCCCGCATCGCCCCATCGCGCCTCGTGCGCCTGGCATCGCCTGAGGCCGCGATGGCGGTTTCACGTGAAACGGCCGCAGAGGACGGCGAGTTGGCGGCTCCCGGGGGCCGCGCCCCGCTTCTCCGCGACTCCCCTCAGGCCGGTGTCGGCTCCCCCGTGCGGGCCATCTCCGCCATCATGCGGACGGCCTCGGGCTCAGGGGTGGTGGGCGGGATGATCAACAGGTCCCAGCGGCCGTGGCCGGAGGAGACCAGGCAGATGGTGTCCGGGCCGGGGCGGCCGGTGGTTCTGCGGAGGCGGACGACATGGCCGGCGACGAGGGTGTGGGAGGGGAGCGCGGGCCAGCCGGCGCCGTTCACCGTGGCATGGGTGATCCGGGGCCAGTCGAAGGGCAACGCGGTCAGCAACTCCGGGAGTTCGGCCAGCAGATCCGTCGAGTGCGGCCACCAGAGACCGTCCAGGCGCCGGGTCGTCTCGGTGTGCGGGGCGATGGTCAGGCGGGCGACGGGCGGTGGCGCGTGGTGCTCGGCGTGAGCGGGGTGGGGAGGGTCCCCGGAGGTGGTCATGCGGTGCTCCTGAGGCGGCGGGCCGCCACCCGTTCAGGATCGGGCCAGCGCACGTCCCAGACCCAGCCGAGACGCTCGAAGAGCCGGATGACGGCGGCGGATACATCGGCCTGGCCGCGGTCGACGCCGTGCCGGGCGCAGGTCGGGTCGGCGTGGTGCAGGTTGTGCCAGCTCTCGCCGAACGACAGCAGGGCCAGCGGCCACAGATTGGTCGCCCGGTCATGGCGCCGGGTGCGGAAGGGCCGCTCGCCGATGACATGGCAGAGCGAATTGACGCTCCAGGTGACGTGGTGCAGCAGCGCGATCCGGATGAATCCGGCCCACAGCAGGGCGGTCAGCGCGGTGACCCAGGAGCCGCCGAGCGCCCAGCCCAGCGCGAACGGCAGGCCGAGCGTGAGCAGACACAGCACGGGGAACGCCCGGTCGACCGCGCGGATGCCGCGGTCGGCGAGCAGATCGGGCGCGAAGCGGCGGTGCGAGGTGGGGTCGTCGCCGAACAGCCAGCCGATATGCGAGTGGACCAGGCCGCGCAGCTGTCCGCGCAGGCTGGTGCCGTAGCGGTAGGGGGAGTGTGGATCGCCGGGGCGGTCGGTGTAGGCGTGGTGGCGGCGATGGGTGGCGACCCAGTCGATGACATCGCCCTGGAAGCTGAGCGAGCCGGCGAGGGCGAGCGCGATACGCAGCGCGGGCGCGGCCGTATAGCTGCCGTGGGTGAGGCCGCGGTGGAAGCCGATGGTGACGCCCAGACCGCTGATGACGTAGAAGACGGCCAGCAGGACGAGGTCGGTGAGGTGGACGACACTGCCCCAGAGGAGAGGAATCCCGACGGCCAGACCGACGAACGGGGCGACGACGATGATGCCGGTCACGGTGACATACATCCGCCGGCCACTGCTCGGCGGGGACTCGGTGCCGTCGTCAGGGAACGGGGAGGTCCCGTCGTAGTCCTGGGCCGACGGGACGGAGCGGGCGGTGGACGTCACAGGTCGTTTCCCGCCTTGCCGGAGGGCGGCGGCGGCCCGGCCGCAGGGGCTTCGGAGCCGGCCTCGCCCTGCGCCCGCTTGTGCCTCCGCTGCCGAACGGACTGCTTCCAGTCCGCGTACCGATGGGTCTGCATCCGCCCCGCCCCCTGGGCATTGACCCGGGCGATGAACAGCGCGCCCAGCGCCACCAGCGCCAGCAGCACGACCACGGTCCACAGAGTCTGCATGGTGCTCACCTCACTCGGGCGGGCCGCAGCAGCGACGCGCCCGGTGTTGTGGTCCCCGAGTCCCTTGGTGTCTTCACGGTACCCCGCACCGGCCGGGCAAATCCCCTCATAAGCGGCGATAGCCCGGCACGCTCGAACGAAGGGGCCACGGCCAGGCATCTTCTACAAGGTTGTAGACGGCGCTCGGCGTGAGCCGTGTGCGTGGGCGCCCCCGCCAGGGGGCCGGGGGGGGGGGGGGGGGGGGGGGGGGGGGGCCGCCCCCCCCCCCCCCCCCCCCCCCCCCCCCACCGGCCCGGAGGTCCCGCCTCAGACATTGACGCCGAAGCCCTTCGCGATGCCCGCCGGCCCCGCCGCATGACCCTGGCCCTGGCCCACCGCGCGGCACTTCCCCTGCGTTCCGGGCGCGCCTCAAAATCTACAGAGGTGTAGAAGTAGAGCCCCGGGGATCGATGCCGCAGGCTCCGGGCCGGAGGAGCCACCGCCCTGATTTCGGCCGCTCAGTAAGATGCCGGGGCGTCCCGGGCGGCGGGGCACCCGGCGCGACGGGAGGCGACGACAGTGGGCGGGAAGTCCTTCGGGAAGGCGCCGGACGGTGGGGAATCCCCTGAGCCGGGGGACTGCGACGGCTCCGGACGGGAGCGTGCCCGCCGGCGCGGCCAGGGCCGGCTGGAGGCCCAGGTGCTGACCGCGCTGCACGAGGCGCCGGGCCCGGCCACCGCCGCCTGGGTACAGGAACGGCTCGGCGGCGACCTCGCGTACACGACCGTGATGACGATCCTGTCCCGGCTGCACGCCAAGCAAGCCGTCACCCGTGAGCGGTCCGGTCGCGCGTACGTCTGGGTCCCGGCCGCCGACGAGGCCGGTCTCGCGGCGCTGCGGATGCGCCGCGTACTGGACGGCGAACCGGACCGGGACGCCGTACTGGCCAGCTTTGTCTCCGCGCTCTCCGCGCACGACGAGCAGGTGCTGCGCGCGCTCCTCGACCGCGCCACGGCCGACGGCCCCGCCCCGGCCGACGCCCCGGCGACCACCGGCCGCCCGGCCGCACCCACGGAGCCCGGTACGGGCCCGGCCCCCCACCGGCCCCACACCTCGGACGAAGCCCACGGAGACTGACCGGCGGGCGGGCACAGCTGAGCCGCCGTCACCATGACCCACTGCGGGCACGGCCATCTCCCCGCTCTGCGCGCACAACGCACCGGTTGCGCTGTTCGTCGTTCTGAAGGCGGCAACGCCGCTCTGAGTGCACACTGATCCCTGACCTCACCGGGCCGGACACGGCCCACCGGACCGCGCACGCTCCACATCGGACAACTTCTACAAGGCTGTAGACCTTGCCGGTAGAGTGCGCACACATACGCAACAGGCGTGGCCGGAGGGGGAGATGGCGACGAGGTGCGGACTCCTGACCAGGGACTGCCCGCCTCCAGAGGCGGAGGTGCGATGGGTCTATCAGCCGGTGGAGGTCCAATACCCGGACGGCGGATGGACGTTGGGCCGGATCAACGCCTGGTGGACGGATGGCGCGGGCGAGCTGTGGTGCCGGCTGCGCACCCTGCCCGGCGCATGTCCGCAGTGGCGGCGTTACGACCCCGAGTCCATCCTGCTGCTGCCCAGCGCCGGTATCTGATCCGCCACGCCCCGACGACGCCGCCGGTCCCGCCGACCGCCGTGGCCGGAGTCGAGGCCGGGGCCATGGGCGGGATCACCCCCTCCTCCGTAGCGCACCGCCCGCATCACCAGCATCAGAAGGACCAGAAGGGCCATCGGCGTGCATGACAGGAAGACGCACCAGCAGACGGCCCGACGGGGCGCCGACGGCGCACCCGGCTCGTCCTCTCCCACCGGCGACGACTCCCACGCGCCCGGCGGCTCCCGCGCGTCCGTCCCCGGCGCGCGCCGTAAAGCCTCCGGCTCCGACCGCCGGTCCGGGGAGGGCTCCCGTAAGACAGGCCGGACGGGCACGCTCCGGATCACCCGGCGCGGCCGCATCCTCGCCTGGACCGGCGGTGTGCTCGGTGTCCTGGTGCTCGCCACGGCCGGCATCGGGGCCTGGGTCTACCAGGAACTGGACGGCAACATCCGCGGCGTGGACATCGGCGTGGACGGCGACCGGCCGGTCAATCTCAGCCCGGGCTCCAAGAACGTCCTGGTCGTCGGCTCCGACAGCCGCGCGGGTGCCAACGCCAAATACGGCAGGGACCTGACCACCATGCAGTCGGACACGCTGATGGTGCTGCATATCGCCGCCAACCGTAAGTGGGCCACCGCGGTGTCCTTCCCCCGGGACTCCTGGGTGCAGATCCCCGCCTGCATCCGCGGCAACGGTTCGAAGTCGTCCCCCCACCACTTCAAGATCAACGAGGCGTTCTCGATCGGCGGTGACTCCGGCGATATCCGCAAGGCCGCGGCCTGCACCATCAAGACCGTCGAGAAGAACACCGGGCTGCGGATCGACCACTTCACCTCGGTCGACTTCCAGGGCTTCAAGGGGATGGTCAACGCCCTGGGCGGCATCAAGGTCTGCCCCGAACACGCCATCCACGACAAGAAGGCCCACCTCGACATGGAGGCGGGCTGCCAGAACGTCCGGGACGAGAAGGCGCTCGGCTACGTCCGCACCCGCTACAGCGTCGGCGACGGCTCCGACCTCGGCCGCATCGGCCGCCAGCAGGAGTTCATGAAGGCGCTCGGCGCCAAGGCGCAGTCCAAGCTCACCAGCCCCGGCGAGCTCTACGACTTCCTCAAGGCGGCCACCGAGTCCATCACCACCGACAAGGACCTGGCCGGCCTCAAGCCGCTGTACGACCTGGCCGCGACGGTCAAGGACATCCCCAGCGACCGCCTCACCTTCCTGACCGTCCCCAACTACTCCCGCGAGGCCGACGTCCCCACCGACAAGGCCAATGTCGTCTGGCAATACCCGCAGGCCGGCGGGCTGTTCAGCGACCTCGCGCACGACCGGGAGATCGGCGCCGCGGGGAAGAAGAAGCTCGCCGAGGCCGCCAAGAACCCGGTGACCGCCCGTTCCGTGCAGGTCCGGGTGCTCAATGGCACCGGCGCCCCCGGCCGGGCGGCGGCCGCCGCCGAGCAGCTGCGCAAGTTCGGCTTCACGGTCATCGCCACCGGCAACGCCCCGGCGACGGACAAGACCACGCTCACCTACCCGCCCGCCCTCAAGGACCGGAGCGCCGTCCTCGTCGGCCGCCTCCCCGGTATCAAGGCGAAGGCATCGGCCGACGCGGCTCCGGGCGCGGTGACGCTGACGATCGGGCCGGACTTCGCGGCGGGCACACCCTAGGGAAACGGAACGGCCGCTGGGGATGTCTCTCGATCTGCCCTCTACTCAGGCCCACGGAGGTCGAGGAGACATCCCACTAGCGCTTGCCTCCCGGCTGCCGGGACCGATGGCGCATCACCGCTTCGGTGTTCCCGCAGCGTGCCGTGCAGTACCGCCGCCGCCCGTTCCTGGATGTGTCCACGTAGGCGCGGGAGCACTCGGCGCGCAGGCATCGCCCGAGCCTTGCGCCCCCTTCCCAGCACAGGACGAAGGCGAGGCCGCCGGCGGTGACCGCCTTGACCCTGGAGATCACGTCGGCCGAGTCGGGGACGAAGTGAAGATGGGGCTGGAGGCCGTCATGGGTGGTCACCCAGGGACGAATGGTCGCCGCCACCAGCAGGTCGTTCACGGCTGAGCACTGCTCGGCGGCGTCGGTGGAACCGAAAACGCGGGCCAGTTGGTCCCGCCAGCCTCGGAAGCCGTCCACTTCGGCGTCGCCGACCGCCGGGCGACGGATGTCATGCGCCTCCAGCAAGCGCTGCACGCTTGCCGCGCTCATCTCGGGCAGATTGATCAGGTCGGCCGACAGCACGGCCCCGAGACGGCCGTAATGGTTCTGCTTCACGGGACCTGCCCAGGCGTTACAGAACCCCGCCGTCCACGGTGGGGCGCGCTCCCTCCGGGCTCACATGGATCAGCTGAACGTCGGAGCAGACGATGAGCCATCCCGCGGTGTGGCACCACAGGTACCGCACCATTCCCTCGGACGTGAGGTGTTCGGATATCGGTCGGCAGGATTCGGAGGACAGGCCGCATGCGGGACACCACCACGGTTCACACTGCGCATCTGGGATTCGTGCCATGTCCGCCAGCGTGCGGTCATGGATCAAATACATTCAACCATTACAAGAGCGACGGGCGGCGGGCGTCAGTCAGGCTCTGTCGACAGGGGGTGCGTTCACCGGGTGCGTCACGGCACGACGACGGGACGCCGGCCGGTCTGCCGGACGGCGCCCGGTGTGCCGAGGGCTCAGGCGCGCAGCCGTTCCACCGGCCGGGCCGTATGCACCTCGATGTCGTGCGCGGCCCGCTGGAGCAGCTGATGGCTGAGGTCCGACATCGCCCGTGCCACCGCCAGCTCGTCGCCGATGGCCGGGACGTTCTCATCGGCGGGGTTGCAGCGAGCCGCTCCCTGGCCGACCATCTGCCCGCCTTCCTTGCCGCGCAGCCTGGCCTCGGCTCTGACCTCGCTGCCGGTCTCGGTGATGCTGATCTCGGCGTTCCATGTCTTCGTGGCAGTCACCGGAAGCCTCCTCGTCCAGCCCATGAGCAGCACAGGAACCGCCCCCACAAAAATCGTCGCACCGGCACCCACGGGTCGCACCTGGGGCTCTCCACACCACGATCCGGGGGTTTTCCTCATGGTCCGGGCGCGATCGCGGCCATAGCCTCGACATAGCGGGGGAGCTCGCGGGGCACGGGCCCGCACCTCCCCAACCAGTGACTTTTTCCGGGGGAGTTCATGCGTAAGCGGGTCCGTTTCATCGGCGTCATCGCCTTGGCCGGCATCGGGGCGGGGGGACTCAGCGCCTGTGGGCTGCTGCCCGGAAAGACCTTCAAGGACGACGCCAGGGTCTCGAAGAAGATCACGTCCGTCCGGCTGGACACCGGCTCGGGCGGGCTCACGGTGCACGGCGGCAAGGGCGGCGGCACGGTCTCGGTGCACCGCGCGGTCTCGTACCACGGCGACCGGCCCCAGGGCGCCACCCACCGCGTCGAGGACGGTGTGCTGGTGCTCTCCGGCTGCGGCCGCAACTGCACCGTGGACTACACCGTCGAGCTGCCGGCCGGTATCCCGGTGAGCGGGAAGACCTCGTCCGGTGCGGTGGAGCTGGCCAAGGTGGGCCCGGTGAAGCTGACCACCAGCTCGGGGGACATCCAGCTGGACGGGGTGAGCGGGGCGGTCGATGCCCGGACCACCAATGGCCGGATCACCGGACGCGGGCTGTCGGGCGCGCGGATCGCGGCCGAGACGTCCAACGGGGATATCGACCTCACCCCCGCCACCGCGCAGAACGTCCGCGCGAAGACCTCCAACGGCGCCATCAGGCTGCAACTGCCGAAGGGCCCGTACCGGGTCGCCGCCGAGACCAGCAACGGGGAGGAGCACATAGGCATCGCCCAGGACCCGGCGGCCCGCTACCGCCTGGAGCTGACCACCAGCAACGGGGATATCACCGCGAAGGCCGCCTGAGGGGGCCGGCGGTCCGGTCCGAGGGCCGGACCCCGCCCCGGTCAGCTGACGGGCCCCGGCCGCGGCCACGCGTCGTGGCCGGCCGCGGCCTCCCGCCGGGGCGGGCCACGGCAGGCCCGCCCCGCGGTGGGTCAGTCCTCGCCCTCCAGCTCCCCCTCGGTCTCCAGGAAGGCCTGGCGCAGCGCCGCCAGCGTCTCGGCGTCCGGCTTCTCCCACATGCCGCGGGATTCCGCCTCCAGGAGGCGCTCGGCGATCCCGTGCAGGGCCCAGGGGTTGGCCTCCTCCAGGAAGGCCCGGTTCTCGGGGTCGAGGACGTAGGTCTGGGCGAGCTTGTCGTACATCCAGTCGGCGACCACGCCCGTGGTGGCGTCGTAGCCGAACAAGTAGTCCACGGTGGCGGCGAGTTCGAAGGCGCCCTTGTAGCCGTGGCGGCGCATCGCCTCGATCCAGCGGGGGTTGACCACCCGGGCGCGGAAGACCCGGGAGGTCTCCTCGACCAGGGTGCGGGTGCGGACCGTCTCCGGGCGGGTGGAGTCACCGATGTACGCCTCGGGGGCCTTGCCCTTGAGCGCCTTGACGGTGGCGACCATGCCGCCGTGGTACTGGAAGTAGTCGTCGGAGTCCGCGATGTCGTGCTCGCGGGTGTCGGTGTTCTTGGCGGCGACCGCGATGCGCTTGTAGGCGGTCTCCATCTCGGAGCGGGCCGGCCGGCCCTCCAGCCCGCGGCCGTAGGCGTAGCCGCCCCAGACCGTGTAGACCTCGGCCAGGTCGGCGTCGGTGCGCCAGTCACGGGAGTCGATCAGCTGGAGCAGACCCGCACCGTACGTCCCCGGGCGGGAGCCGAAGATGCGGGTGGTGGCGCGGCGCTCGTCGCCGTGGTCGGCGAGGTCGGCCTGGGTGTGGGCGCGGACGAAGTTCTCCGCGGCCGGCTCGTCCAGTCCGGCGGCGAGCCGTACGGCGTCATCGAGCAGGCCGATGACATGCGGGAAGGCGTCCCGGAAGAAGCCGGAGATGCGCAGCGTGACATCGACACGGGGGCGGCCGAGCTCGGCGAGGGGGATCGGCTCCAGTCCGTTGACCCGGCGCGAGGCGTCATCCCAGACGGGCCGGACACCCAGCAGCGCCAGCGCCTCGGCCACGTCGTCGCCGGACGTCCGCATGGCGCTGGTGCCCCACAGCGACAGCCCGACGGACTGCGGCCAGTCGCCGTTGTCCTCGCGGTAGCGCGTCAGCAGGGAGTCGGCGAGGGCCTGGCCGGTCTCCCAGGCGAGGCGGGAGGGCACGGCCTTGGGGTCGACGGAGTAGAAGTTCCGGCCCGTCGGCAGCACGTTGACCAGGCCACGGAGCGGGGAGCCGGAGGGCCCGGCCGGGACGAAGCCGCCGTTGAGGGCGTGTACGGCGTGGTCGATCTCGTCGGTGGTGGCGGCGAGACGTGGGACGACCTGACGGGCGGCGAAGTCGAGGATGTCGGCGACCGCGGCCGGGTGCCCCTCGGCGGTCTTGGCCACCGCCGCCGGGTCCCAGTCCGCGTCCTCCATCGCCTGCACCAGGGCGCGGGCGGTGGCCTCCGCCTCGTCGGCGGTCGTGCGGGTGGCCGCGGACTCGTCCAGTCCGAGCGCCTCCCGCAGACCGGGCAGGGCGGACGTACCGCCCCAGATCTGGCGGGCGCGCAGGATGGACAGGACGAGGTTGACCCGTGCCTCGCCGGCCGGCGCGCCGCCCAGCACATGGAGTCCGTCGCGGATCTGGGCGTCCTTGACCTCGCACAGCCAGCCGTCGACGTGCAGCAGGAAGTCGTCAAAGCCGTCGTCGTCGGGGCGTTCGTCCATCCCCAGGTCGTGGTCGAGCTTGGCGGCCTGGATCAGCGTCCAGATCTGGGCGCGGATCGCGGGCAGCTTGGCCGGGTCCATCGCGGAGATCGCCGCGTACTCATCGAGGAGCTGTTCCAGGCGCGCGATGTCGCCGTAGGACTCGGCACGGGCCATCGGCGGGACGAGGTGGTCGACGAGGGTGGCGTGCACCCGGCGCTTGGCCTGGGTGCCCTCGCCGGGGTCGTTGACCAGGAAGGGGTAGATGAGCGGCAGGTCGCCGAGGGCGGCGTCGGGGCCGCAGGCCGCGGACAGGCCCGCGTTCTTGCCGGGCAGCCACTCCAGGTTGCCGTGCTTGCCCAGGTGGACCATGGCGTCCGCGCCGAAGCCGCCGTCGTCGGCAGACGCCGCGATCCAGCGGTAGGCCGCCAAGTAGTGGTGCGAGGGCGGCAGATCGGGGTCGTGGTAGATCGCGATCGGGTTCTCGCCGAAGCCGCGCGGCGGCTGGATGAGGATCAGGAGATTGCCGCGGCGCAGCGCGGCCAGCACGATGTCGCCGTCGGGGTTCCGGCTGCGGTCGACGAACATCTCACCGGGCGGCGGCCCCCAGTGCTGCTCGACGGAGTCCCGGAGTTCCTGCGGCAGCGTGGCGTACCAGCGCTTGTAGTCGGCGGCCGGAATGCGGACCGGGTTACGGGCGAGCTGTTCCTCGGTGAGCCACTCCTGGTCGTGGCCGCCGGCCTCGATGAGGGCGTAGATCAGCTCGTCACCGTCGCCGGACTCCAGGCCCGGGACCGGCTCGGCGGTCTCGTCACCGAAGTCGTAGCCGTCCGCCCGGAGGCGGCGCAGCAGGGCCACGGCACTGGCCGGGGTGTCCAGCCCGACCGCGTTGCCGATGCGGGAGTGCTTGGTCGGGTAGGCGGACAGCACCAGCGCGAGGCGCTTCTCCGCGGCCGGGATGTGGCGCAGCCGGGCGTGCCGGACGGCGATCCCGGCGACCCGGGCGGCGCGCTCGGGGTCGGCGACGTAGACCGGCAGTCCGTCCTCGTCGACCTCCTTGAAGGAGAACGGGACGGTGATCAGCCGGCCGTCGAACTCGGGGACCGCGATCTGCGAGGCGGCGTCCAGCGGCGAGAGCCCCTCGTCGTTCTCCTCCCAGGCGCTGCGCGGCCCGGTCAGGCACAGCGCCTGAAGGATCGGCACGTCCAGGGCGGCCAGCGCGCCCGCGTCCCAGGACTCGTCGTCGCCGCCCGCGGAGGCCTCGGCGGGCTTGCTGCCGCCCGCCGCGAGGACCGTGGTGACCAGGGCGTCGGCGCTCCCCAGCGCCTCGATCAGCTCCGGCTCGGGGGCGCGCAGGGAGGCCACGAACAGCGGCCGGGCGCGCCCGCCGGCCTCCTCGATCTGCTCGCACAGGGTCCGTACGAAAGCGGTGTTGCCGCTCATGTGGTGGGCGCGGTAGTAGAGCACGGCGACCAGCGGGCCGGTCTGGTTGCGCCCTTCCCAGTCCAGCGGGCCCCAGGACGGGGCGGGCTCCGGCGGCTCGAAGCCATGGCCGGTCAGCAGCACCGTGTCGGAGAGGAAGCGGGCGAGCTGGTCGAGGTTGGCCGGGCCGCCGTGCGCGAGATAGGCGTGCGCCTCGGCCGCGATGCCGACCGGGACCGTGGACTGCTCCATGAGCTGGGCGTCGGGGGCCTGTTCACCGGTGAGCACGACGACCGGCCGGTGCTGGTCCTCGGCGAGCAGCACCTCCAGGCCCTCCTCCCAGGCGCGGATACCGCCGAGGAGACGTACGACGACGAGGTCGGTGCCCTCCAGCAGCGCGGGGAGTTCGGCGACGTCGAGGCGGGCGGGGTTGGCGAGCCGATACGGCACGGGACCCGTGGCCGCCCGGGCGCTGAGCAGGTCGGTGTCGGAGGTCGACAGCAGCAGAAGCATGCGAGCGCAGGCCTTCCTCGGGGTATCCGCGCCCCGGGTGGTCGTATGGACGGCGGGAGTTCCTGGCTCACCCGGCAGCTGCCGGGTTCACAGTGGCGGGACCGCGCCGGATTCACACCGGGCTTCCTCCCTGGGGCCGTAAGGCCCTGCGCCGTCGCTGGCGTCGGCGGGCCGTCCGACCCACCGACCTGCATAGTAAGGGCTGCGGCCGAGCGAGGTAAGCGGGCCTCCGGACCTGCCGTATCGGGACGGGGGCGGGCGCCTCCGTACGCGCATCGGGCCGCGAGCTTGGCCGGATCCGGCCCGGATGGGCCACCCACCTCCGTGGGTATGCTCGCGGCCATGCCGCCCTCCCCCTCGACACGGCCCCCCGGGTCCGAGCCGCCCATACGGGACCGCGGTGACGCCTGCCCGGGAGCGCTGCGGCTGCACTCCGCCGCCGACGGACACCTCGCCCGAGTGCGACTGCCCGCCGGAGACTTGACGGTTCGTCAGGCCGAGGCACTGGCTGATGCCGCGGACCGGCTCGGGGACGGCCATCTCTCCCTCACCTCCCGCGGCAACGCGGAACTCCGCGGCCTCCCGGACGACTGCGGCAGCCGGCTCGCCGCCCTGCTGCGCGACGCCGGTCTGCTGCCCTCCGAGCGCCACGAACGCATCCGCAACATCCTCGCCTCCCCCCTGGCCGGACTGGACCGGCACACCCCTTCTGACGTGCGGTTGTGGGCCCGTGAGCTGGACGGACTGCTCTGCACGAGCGAGTCCGCGACCGCGCTGTCGGGCCGCTTCCTCTTCGTCCTGGACGACGGCCGGGGCGATGTGGCGGCGCTCGGCGGCGATGTGAGCTTGGTCGCAGAACCGGCCGGGACCGAGGCACCGACGGACCACGGGCACCAGTCCGAAACCGGACATCCGGCCCGCCCCGGAGCCAGTGCCCTGCTGCGGGTCGGCGACTACCCGGCGGCCCTGCGGATCGCCGGCCCGGACGCCCCACGCGCCGCCCTCACCGCCGCCGAGGCATTCCTCTCCGCCGCCGAGGCGAGCGGCAGCGGCGCCTGGCGGGTCCGTGAACTCCCCGCCGGCCATGGCCTGACGGCCCGGGCGGTCGCGGAGCGGCTGCGGGGGGCGGGGGTTGAGTGTGTGCTTGTGGCTGCGGCGGCGGACGTGGTCGGGGCGGCCGACGTGGCTGCTGCGGCGCAGGTGGCTGAGGTGCCCGGCACCAACGAGCCTGCCGCGCCCAGCTCCCCGCCGTACTCCGCCTCCGCGCCATACGCGACCTCCGCTCCGTACGCGGCCCCCGCGCCGCACCGCGCCCGCACCCCCTACGCCGACTCCTCCGCCCCCGGCATCATCGAGGGCGGCGACGGAGCGCACGCGCTCTCGGTTCTCGCGCCGCTGGGGCGGCTGTCCGTCGCGCAGTGGCGGCTGCTGGTCGCCGTCGCCGCGGCGGACGGGGACGGCGTTCTCCGGCTCACTCCCTGGCGCGGCATCGTCATCCCGGGGCTGTCCGCCGACGCGGCGACCGCCCGTCTGCGTGAGCTGGCCACCGCCGGGCTGATCACCGACCCGGACTCCCCCTGGCACCGCATCGGGGCCTGCACCGGCCGCCCCGGCTGCGCCAAGTCCCTTACCGATGTACGGGCCGACGCCACGGCCGCGGTCACGGCGGGCACCCCCGTCCCCGTATCGGCATCCGGCTCCGGCTCCGGCACCGGCACCGGCACCTGCCCCGACCCCATCCGCCTCCCTGGCAAAGCGGAGCCGGGACCGGGACCCGAGGCGGAGCCGGGGCCCGGACCGGAGGCGGGGCCGAAGCCGGAGCGGGGACCGGGACCGGGGCCGGGGCCGGGGCCGGAGGCAGGGGCGGACAACTCGGCCCCCCGCCACCACCTCCCCGTGTACTGGTCCGGATGTGAGCGGCGCTGTGGGCACCCGCACGGCGCCTGGGTCGATGTGCTGGCGACGGCGGACGGCTACCGGGTCTCGGTCGTCCGGCCGAAGACCCCACCCGCCCCGGCGGCACCCCCCGCTGCCCCCTGCTCCACCTCATGAAGCGCCGCTCCAGAGGCCCGTGCCCCACCCCCGGAACCGCCCGACCCACAGCGCCCTCCCCCACCTCATGAACCACCCCCGAACCACAGCGCCATGTCCCACCGCCAGAACCGTCCCGTACCCGACAAACCCGAGGCCACAGTGACCGCGTTCGACTACGAGAAGGACGGTGCGGCGATCTATCGCCAGTCCTTCGCCACCATCCGCGCCGAGGCGGACCTCGGCGGCCTGCCCGCCGACGTCAGCCGGGTCGCGGTCCGGATGATCCACGCCTGCGGCATGGTCGACCTGGTACGCGATCTCGCCTTCACCCCCGAGGTGGTGGCCCGCGCCCGCGAGGCGCTGCGCGCCGGTGCGCCGATCCTCTGCGACGCCAACATGGTGGCCAGCGGCGTCACCCGTAAGCGGCTGCCGGCCGACAACGACGTGCTGTGCACCCTCGCCGACCCGTCGGTGCCGGACCTGGCCGCCCGGATGGGGACGACCCGCAGCGCCGCCGCCCTGGAGCTGTGGCGGGACCGGATGGAAGGCGCCGTGGTCGCGTTCGGCAACGCCCCGACCGCCCTCTTCCGGTTCCTCGAAATGATCGAGGAGGGCGCGCCCCGCCCCGCCGCCGTGATCGGCATACCCGTCGGCTTCATCGGCGCCGCGGAGTCCAAGGACGCGCTGATCGCACACCCGTCGGAACTGGACCACATCGTCGTGCGCGGGCGCCGGGGCGGCAGCGCCATGGCCGCCGCCGCGATCAACGCCCTGGCAAGCGAGGAAGAGTGAGCGTGAGCGAGCAGCAGCTGACCGGTCGCCTCTACGGTGTGGGCCTCGGCCCCGGCGACCCGTCCCTCATGACGGTCCGGGCGGTCGAGGTCATCGCCGAGGCCGACGTCATCGCCTACCACAGCGCCCGGCACGGACGTTCCATCGCGCGCTCCATCGCCGCACAGCACCTCCGCGCCGACCACATCGAGGAAGCGCTGATCTACCCGGTCACCACGGAGTCGACCGATCACCCCGGCGGCTACCGGGGCGCGCTGGACGAGTTCTACGAATCCGCGGCGGCCCGCCTCGCCGCGCACCTCGACGCCGGCCGCACGGTCGCCGTCATCTCCGAGGGCGACCCGCTCTTCTACGGCTCCTACCAGCACATGCACAAGCGGCTGGCCCACCGCTATCCCACCGAGGTCATCCCCGGCGTCACCTCCATCAGCGCCGCCGCGGCCCGCCTGGGCAAGCCGCTCGCCGAGGCCGACGAGGTCCTGACGATCCTCCCCGGCACGCTCCCGGAGGAGGAACTGACCGCCCGCCTGACCTCGACCGACACCGCCGTCGTCATGAAGCTGGGCCGCACCTTCCCCACCGTCCGCCGCGCCATGGAACGCGCCGGCCGCCTCCCGGAGGCCCACTACGTCGAGCGCGCGACGATGTCCGGCGAACGCACGGAGCGGCTGGCGGACATCGACGCGGAGACGGTCCCGTACTTCTCCGTCAGCGTCGTACCGAGCCGCATCGCCGACCTGCCACCGGCGGGCACGGCAACGACCGCGGGTACGGCCACTGCCTCGGGTACGACCACTGGCGCGCCCACGGCCCCGGCCACGACCACGACCACGGCCGCCGCCGCAGCTGAGGCCATCGCCACAGCCACAGCCACAGCCACCGACGAACCGTCCGGCACCCCCGACATGGCCTCCTCCCCCCTTGAGGCGGAGCCCTCCCCTCACCCCGGCGAGGTCGTGGTCGTCGGCACCGGTCCGGCCGGTCCGCTCTGGCTGACGCCCGAGTCCCGTGGCGCCCTGGCCGCCGCCGAGGACCTCGTCGGCTACACCACCTACCTGGACCGCGTCCCGCTGCGCCCCGGCCAGCGCCGCCACGCCTCCGACAACAAGGTCGAGTCCGAACGCGCCGAACTCGCCCTCGACCTGGCCCGCCGCGGTCGCCGGGTGGCCGTGGTCTCCGGCGGCGACCCGGGCATCTTCGCGATGGCCACCGCCGTTCTGGAGGTCGCCTGCCAGTCCCCCTACCGGGCCATCCCCGTACGGGTCCTCCCGGGCGTCACCGCCGCCAACGCGGCCGCCGCCCGCGCCGGCGCCCCGCTCGGCCACGACTACGCGGTCATCTCCCTCTCCGACCGCCTCAAGCCCTGGGAGGTCATCGCCGAACGCCTGCATGCCGCGGCCGGTGCCGACCTGGTCCTCGCCCTCTACAACCCCGGCTCCCGCAGCCGCACCTGGCAGGTCGGCAAGACCCGCGAACTCCTCCTGGAACACCGCGCCCCCGACACCCCCGTCATCCTCGCCCGCGACATCGGCGGCCCCGAGGAGTCCGTCCGCACGGTGCACTTGGCCGACCTCGACCCGCACCAGGTCGACATGCGGACGCTCCTGATCGTCGGCTCCTCCCAGACGCAAGCAGTACGGCGCGACAACGGAACCGAGGTCGTGTGGACACCGCGGAGGTATCCGGAGAAGTAGGGCGAGCGGAATGGTGTGTGGCCCTCCGGTGACAGGGGGCCACACCCCGGGCCCTCCCCGCAGCTGGGCGACGCACCATCACTTGGACCAATACGGGTCACGCACGTCCGGCGCGTAGTTCGGGCCGCCGTTGGGCGCCTTGGGGAACTTGTCGCCTTCCTCTCCGTAGATGTCACCACTGGGACCATCGGACAGAGCGCCGACACTGGCACCGATGCGGACGTCGCCGACACCACCGACCCTGAGTGACACAATGCGGCCGTCCGATGCCATAGCAGACATCGAAGGTTCGCGGGGATTCGAGTCACGAAGCCTGAAGCCCTCCTTCGCCCAGTGCTTGTAGACGACCGTAAGCAACTCCTTCAGCTTCGCCTGGGAGAACTTGGTACGCACATAGCGGTCCCGATCCACACTGACTTCACCATCCGCCGTGTTCGTGAACGAATTCCTCCGCTCCGACATGTGCGCCGGACCTTCTCGCCATTTGAGCCGGGGATGTATCGCGGCGAACGTTCCGTCGAGGACAGAGTCGACTCGCTTGACAGCCTGATTGACGTTGATCGTCGGTTCGGGATCGTCTCGCACCACGGAACAACCACTGAGGCAGCCGGGCACAATTACCACACCCGCAGCAACCATGAGGAATCTTGGTCGCTTCACGAATCTACCGCCCCGCCTTAATAGTTACCTCATCTCGCTTCCCAGCAACAATTTTCCCCATATTATCCAGCGAGTCACCACCCTCCTTATCGTTGAAGTAGTCCGAGTGAGCATGGCGGGGGTCGCCGTCGGCGACACCGAATCGAATACCCCCGAAGCCCCTGCTGGCCGGATCCTGACCAAAATGCAGTTCATGGGGATCGATGAGATGGCCTACACCGCCGAAGCTCTTCTCCAGGTCAGAGGGAGCATGCGTAACCGGGTCGGTATCCGCCGCGCCTACCCAGACGTGGTCTGCACCCACCCCAAGCTGCTCGGCCCGCTGCGCGCCGGTACCGGGGCTGCCGACCAGGATGATGTCGTCTGCAGGAATCCCGCCCTCCCGCTGGGTGGCCTGCCCCACCGTGAATGACCCGTAACTGTGCCCGATGGCTGTTACGTGCGGCCGGTCGCCCTGATGGGTCGCTTGGAGACCGTCCAAGAAATTCCCGAAGTCTGCACCACCTCGTTTGCCTCGCTCCTCACCTGCGACGGAAAGGTCACTCTCATTGAGCCTGTCTGGGCCCAACTGCGGAGCGTCGTACCCCAACCAGACGATTGAGGCCGTCTTCCCTCCGTTACCAGCGTGCTGCGCTGATTGCCATACGCTCCTGGCCCGGTCCCCGTCTTCGAGTCCGACATCCCTGAGTTGAGTACCGAGGCCAGGCACATACGCTGCGACGTTGTCTGCCGTGTCGGGATCGCCGTACGACAGGATGGCGCGTCCTTGGCCCTCTGGCCCAATGCCGAGTAGCAGCGGCTCAGGTTCCTTCCCCGCGTCCCGCTCCAAGCGGCTCCTGATCAACTCGAAGCCCTCAAGTTGCCGCTGCACAGTTGGGGACACCTGCGTTCCCGGCGGATGCATGGCGATCAGCCGGTCAAGGTTGACTCGATTCGCCTTGTCACGCGTCTTCGCCGGAATGCCGTCGAGGTTTCCGATGACGCTCGGGTTGAGCGCCATCTGCTCCTCCCTCTCCTCCTTGCTCAGGCCGTTCCACCAGTCCCGGACCTTTTTCGGGTCCGTGCCCCTGGTGGGAGCGGAGTTGAGCCCGACGGCCGCTCCCGCGATGGTGGAAATGGCCGCGGCATCCCTGTCCGATTCCAGACCGTTCACGGCAAGCCCACGGCCGGCCCGCAGCTTCATCAAAGCGAGACGGTAGCGAGCATCAATCTCTTCTGCGCCACGCACGGCGTCGAAGATGTTCGTCTCGAGAGTGAGCCGCTCATGCTCCTTCGCCGGCATTCCCGCGTCAGGGTCTCCGGTGGGGATATCTCCGTCGTCGGCGTACATCACCTCCCCTGTCGGAGCCACCCGGTAGCCCTTGCTCGTGGCGTCGTCCAGTGCCTGATGGAGGGTCTTCTGCTGCGCCCGGAGCTCGGTGATGACTCCGTCCAGGGTCGTCGCGGCCAGGGCGCATTCCTGACTGCTGAACTGGAAGTTGTCGCTCAGCCGGGTCATGCGCTTCCGCGCCTTGTCGGCCGTTTCTCCGGACCAGTCATGGCTCAATGGACGGAGCATGTGAGCGTCAACCCGGTCGGCATAGCCCCCGAGGCGCCGGGCGCTCTGCGCCCATTCTTCTTTGGCGCTTTCCAGTGCGGAAAAGCGGAGTTCCTGGAGGTCTCGCATGGTCAGAGTCATCGGGCATCATCCAAAAGGGCTGACATGGTGGGCAGCACTCTGCGCCGCAGGACGAACGGAGACGGAACTTCCATTGGGCCGAGCGAACGACTGGGCAGTTCCTTATTCGTTCTTCTCGTAGTTGTCCGCAGAGGCCCTGAGAGAGCGCGTGACCTCGCCGCACTCCTTCGCGACGTCATTGAGGCGGGCATGCCAAGTCTTATCGGTCTTCAGCAACTCTTCCGCGAATTCAAAACCTTCCGTCTGCCCCGGCACACCCTGATGCTGCGCATTCAAACTACCCACGGCAGTCCCCACACCGGCTTGCATCTCCTCGCCATGAACGGCGGCCGCGCGCAGTAACTTTGGGTCGACTTTAGTGCCAGACAAAGCAATCCCCCGATTCCCCGTTTTTGTTCTCGTGCCAGCGGTCAAACCCTTCAAGAAGAGTCAAGACCAGCCTGCCATCGGAGGTCCCCCAGGATTTGACAGCCTGTCACCATACGTGAGGAATCCATGGACCCGTCTCAATAGCGCAAGATCCGGCCATTTCTCGTCCTGAACGACCCGGGCCGCGGAGGGGGCAGCAGAAATCGCCACGGCAGAGAGTGACCGGCCGGCGATGTGGCTTCTCTTGATCAGGGGCCACCACCGCATACTCCGGTTACCCTCGCCAGCGACCTCGGCGGCCCCGAGGAATGCCCGCACGGTCCCCCTCGTCCGGGGCCAGCGCGCCCGTCTTGCAACCCCTCCCACCACAGACGCGTCTTCGGCAACATGCACGCGAACCTGGCCCGCGTACAGCAACTACTGATCTTCACCCGGCTTCAGACGAGCAGCTGCGCATTCGCCGTCGCGCTGCTCGCGGGGGTCGCGCTGTCCACCGTGCTGCCGCAGTTGCCGGTGGCCAGGTACGACCTGTTGCTCGTCTATGGACTGCTGCTGACGCTGGTGTTCCGCCTCCGCGAGTGGGAAAGCGGCAGGGATGTCCTGGTCATCGCCGTGTGTCATGCGATCGGGCTGGCTTTCGAGCTGGTGAAGGTCTCGCTCGGCTCCTGGAGCTATCCGGAGCCCGCGGTGTTCAAATTCGGGGGCGTGCCGCTGTACGGGGGATTCCTCTATGCGGCGGTAGGCAGCTATGTCTGCCGTGCATGGCAGCTGATGGACCTGGAACTCGTCCGCTACCGCCCTCGCGCCACCACGGCGCTGGCCGTGGCCATCTACGTGAACTTCTTCAGTCACCACTGGCTGCCCGACCTGCGCTGGCCGCTCGCCGCGCTGCTCGTGGCGGTCACCGGAGGCACATGGGTGCGGTTCAGCGTGGGGAAGGCGCGCTACCGCATGCCGCTGGCGCTGTCCTTCGCGCTGATCGGCTTCTTCTTGTGGCTGGCCGAGAACATCGCCACCTACCTGGGCGCATGGCGCTACCCGAACCAACTCCACGGGTGGCAGCCGGTCGCCCTGGAAAAGTTCGGCTCCTGGGCGCTGCTGATCAGCGTCACGTTCGTGATCGTGGCGGCGACCCGGCGGCGGCGCGGCCCCGGGTAGCCCCGAAAGGGATGCTGCCGCCGCTCGGGTACGGGTGCGCTCATACCCGAGCGGCCAGGTCAGCCGAGCCGCCCGTCCTTCACGCCACCTATGAAGGAGGACCAGGCCGCGACCGGAAAGAGCAGTACGCCCCCGGTCGGGTTCTTGCTGTCACGGACCGGGACGGCCCCGGGGAAGCCGTCGGAGACCTCGACGCAGTTGTCGGCTCCGCCATCGCTGTAGCTGCTCTTCCGCCACTCTGCGTCGACCAGATCGTTGACTGTCTTCATGGTCTGCTGTCCTCCACCAACTGCTCGATGAACGCTGCTGAATCAGACGGCGAGAGGGCCTCGTCGCGGAGGCGATCGTAGGACAGGCGATATTGCTCAACTTCTTCCGGCTCTTCAAGCAGTTCACCCGACCTGTTGCCTTCCAGGTAGGCAACGGCACCACCGTCCGCCATCCATAGGAGCCAGAGCGAACCGCCCATCAGGCTATGCACTCCGGCAGAGAACGGAAGCACCTGAACGGCCATGTGCGGCGACTCGGCGGCCTCCGAGATCCGCACCAGCTGGTCATGCCAGATGACGGGGTCGCGCACCGGCCGCCGCAGCGCCGACTCATCGAGGATGACTCGCACATGCGGCGGGCGGTGCCGCTGCAGCAGCTCCTGTCTGCCCAGTCGGGCAGCGACGTTCTCTTCGATCTCGTCGGGACTTATGGGCGTTGTCGCCGATGACAGCACCACTCGTGCGAAGTCCTCGGTCTGCAGCAATCCCGGGATGGCACTCACGTATGTGTGCAGGATCGTCGCCTTCGCCTCGTACCGCATGAACTCCCGGTACTTGTCCTTGAACGCATCCAGCCGCGCCAGCCCCCACAACCGCACCAGCAGCCCGCTCGTGCCGTAGATCCGGTCCAGCGTCTCCATGACCGGCAGTTTCGAGAGGCGTTCGCCGGTCTCCAGGCGGTGGAGGTAGGTGCGGTCGTAGTTGGCCTCGTCGGCCAGTTGGGCCAGTGATCTGCCGGACGACTCCCGTAACCGGCTGAGCTCGCAGGCGAGGACCCAGCGGGCCGAGCCCGCGTCCTCGTCGGAATTGTTTTCGACCATTCGCCGAACCCCCTGTTGCCCGTGTCGACGACAACGCCAACTCCCTTTTGAGAGCGGCCCGGAGTGACAACTCTAGGACGGGGAAAGGGCCTTGACAGGCCAGTCAGGACTCGAACGGAGAAGAGGAATGGGAATGGCGGAGCGGTCTCCGGCGGCCGGGAGGATCAGGGATGCCGAGCAGGCGCGGGACGAGCTGCGGGCGGCGCTGAAGGGGGCCGGCATCACCTTGCCGTCCCTTGCCCTGGACGGGGTGTCGCTGGTGGGGGACTTCCCGCGGCCGCTGGTGGACCTCGGGCGATGTACGCCGCAGCTCGCCCGGCAGCTCGCGCGGGCGGTGGGGAAGTGCGCCACATGAGCGACGAGACGGCCGGCTCCTCCGCCGCCCGCGAGGCCGGCGGCGAGGAGGAGCAAGAGGAATCCGTAAAGCGGCGGGAAGAGTTAGTGGAAAGGGTGCGGGAAGCCAATCGGCTCAGTGTGAATCGGCCGCGTTGAAAGCGGAGCGGTAATGGGCGCGGACCCAGTTCGCGGCCTCTTCCGGATTCGCCGCCACCGGCACGCCGTCGGGCACCGGTGGGCGCCGTACGACCACTACGGGGATCCCGGCCTCCCGGGCCGCCGTCAGCTTGGCGGCGGTCGCGGCCGCGCCGCTGTCCTTCGTCACGAGGACGTCGATGCGGTGGGCACGGAGCAGGGCGCGCTCGCCCTCCACCGTGAAGGGGCCCCGGTCGAGCAGCACCTCCATACGGGGCGGGTGCGGGGGCTCGGGGGCGTCGACGGAGCGGACCAGGAACCAGGGGTCGGTGAGGTGGGCGAAGTGGGCGAGGCCCATGCGGCCGGTGGTGAGGAAGATGCGGCTGCCGAGGGCGGGGAGAGCGGCGGCGGCCTCGTCCAGGGAGGTGACCTGGTGCCAGTCGTCGCCGGGTCCCGGCACCCAGCCGGGACGGCGGAGGGCCAGCAGGGGAACATGGGCGGTGGCGGCCGCCAGAGCCGCATTGTGACTGATCGTGTCGGCGAAAGGATGGGTGGCGTCGATGAGTGCGTCCACCGCGTGCTCGCGCAGCCAGCGGGCGAGGCCCTCGGGGCCGCCGAACCCGCCGATGCGTACCTCCCCGGCGGGCAGCCGTGGCGCGGCGACCCGGCCGGCGAGCGAGGTCGTCACACGCAGGGCCGGCTCCGACACCTGGGCGGGCTCCGGCGACCGGACGGGCTCCGGCGACCGGACGGGCTCCGGCGGCGGGACGGGCTCCGGCGACGGGACGGGCCCCACCCCCTCTGCGGGCTCCAGCACCCCCGCGGGCTTCTGCCCATCGGCGGGCTCCGGCACCCCCGCGGCCCCCGGCACCAAGGCGGCGGCCAGGCGGCGGGCCTCCGTAGTACCGCCGAGGATCAGTACGTGGCGTGGCGGGCGAGCTGCGTCGGGCATGGGATGTGGGTTCCTCCGTGGCTGAAGCGCAACCGCAGGGTACGGGGCCGCAGGGTACGGGCAAGGCCGCGGGCGGGCGTAGTGCGCAGCTCGCGCACACCGGGCTGCGGCCGGGCTGGACGACCGGTGCCTGTGCGACGGCGGCGAGCACGGCCGCGTACACGGCACTGCTGACCGGCGAGTTCCCCGATCCCGTGACGATCACGCTGCCGAAGGGGCAGACACCGTCCTTCGCGCTTGCGGTGGAGGAGTTGGCGGTGGAGGAGCTGGCGCCGGGGCGGACGACGGCCATGGCGGGGGTCGTCAAGGATGCGGGCGACGATCCGGACGTCACCCACGGGGCGCTCGTCCGGGCCACCGTCCGGGCGCTGCCCGCGGGCTCGGGGGTCGTCTTCAAGGCCGGGCCGGGGGTCGGGACGGTGACGCGGCCCGGGCTGCCGCTGGACGTGGGGGAGCCGGCGATCAATCCCGTGCCGCGGCAGCTGATGCGGGAGCATCTGGCCGAGGTCGCCACGCGCCACGGCGGTACGGGGGCGACGGCCGATGTCGAGGTGGGGATCTCGGTCGATCACGGGGAGGAGATCGCCCGGAGCACCTGGAATCCGCGGCTGGGGATCCTGGGCGGGCTGTCGATCCTGGGGACCACCGGGATCGTGGTCCCGTATTCCTGCTCGGCGTGGATCGACTCCATCCGGCGGGGGGTGGACGTGGCGCGGGCGGCCGGCCGGCGGCATGTCGCCGGGTGTACGGGGTCGACGTCGGAGAAGGTGGCCGTCGCCCTGCACCATCTGCCCGAGGACGCGCTGCTGGACATGGGCGACTTCGCGGGGGCGGTGCTGAAGTACATCCGGCGTCATCCCGTGGAGCGGCTCACCATCTGCGGCGGGTTCGCCAAGTTGTCCAAGCTCGCGGCGGGGCATCTGGACCTGCACTCGGCGCGGTCCCAGGTGGACAAGGGCTTCCTGGCGGAGCTCGCGCGGCGGGGCGGTGCGGACGAGGCGCTGGCGGAGGCGGTCGCAGAGGCCAACACAGGCCTGGCGGCACTCCAGTTGTGCACCGCGGCGGGGGTCCCGCTGGGGGATCTGGTGGCGGCGACGGCGCGGGACGAGTCGCTGGCCGTGCTGCGGGGCGCGCCGGTCGCCGTCGACGTCATCTGCATCGACCGGGCGGGGATGGTGGTGGGGCGGGCGGAACCGCGGGGTCCGGGAGAGGACCGGCAGGGAAGCCCGCGGTGACGGGCTTCCCCCGTGTCAGCCTGGGCCGTCAGTCCCGGTAGCCGCGGTCGAACCGGTCGCCCATGCAGTCGTCCGAGCTGCCGGTGAGCGATCCCAGCGCCGTGCCGAGGGCGCAGGTGGTCAGCCGCAGCGGGTTGTCGCGGAACCGTCCGGGGCGCTCGTAGCGGCCCTCCCGGCGGTCGTAGCGCCCTTCGCGGCGGTCGTGCAGCCGCCCGGGCCGGTCGTTCATCCGGACCGGGGTGTCGTGCATCCACGGCGAGCTGTCGTGCGCCTGCCCCGGGGTGTCCTTCGCCTGTGCGGCATGGTCCTTGCCGTCGGCCGCGGCGACGTTGCCGCCGAGGAGCGTCAGCAGGGCTGCGGCGCCGACGACGCCGGCGGCCAGTCTGGTACGCATCGTGGCGTACTCCTTTGCTTCGGCCCCCCTTGGGTGTCGCAGCTTCCTTACCGGCCCCCGGTGACGGGATAACGGGTATTCACCCTGATGCGGTCGCAGAGCCATCCGGACGGGCCCGGTGGGGGGGCGGGGCCGGCCGGACGGCGTGCCGCGTGACGCCGTCGGGTGCCGCCGCGGTGGTGCGCCGTACTTCGCCGGTCGGCTGCCGAGGCGGAACAACTAGGGCGCCGGGTGCGGCGGATGCACCGGCGGCGGGGGCTCGACCGGCTGCGGCGGCTCGACCGGGGGCGGGGGCTCCACGGGGGGCGGTGCTTCCGGTGGGGGCTCCCCGGGCGGCGGCGCTTCAGGAGGGGGCGCTTCCGGTGGCGGGGCCTCAGGAGGCGGCGCCTCAGGGGGCGGCGCTTCCGGTGGCGGCTCGCCGGGAGGAGGCGCCTCAGGGGGCGGCTCGCCAGGAGGGGGCGCTTCCGGTGGCGGGGCCTCGGGCGGCGGCGCCTCAGGGGGCGGTGCTTCCGGTGGCGGGGCCTCCGGATGCGGGTGTCCGGGACCCGGTTCCTGCGGGCCGGGCACGGTCGGTGGCCTGGGCGGGTCGGGTGTGTTGTAGGCGCTCCACGCATAGGCGCCGGCACCCACCAGCGCGAGCGCCCCGATCGCCACGACGATCCCGGGCACGCCCCCGAGGGAGCCCCGGATGACGGTGGTGACCAGCGTGCCGACACCCGATCGCGCCGCGCGGACGACGGTGCCCACCGCGGACAGGACCGTCCGTGCGTTGTCCCTGACGGTGGGCCAGACCGAGTTCCACACGTACGAGATGCCGTTGCCGAGGGCCGTCAGGCTCTGCCGGCCCGCGCGCACGATCTTCTCGGTCACCTGCGCCGCCGCGTCGCGCACCGGCGGCCCGAGACGCTGGAGCCACTGGGGCACCATGTTCCAGAAGCGCTGCCCGAGCGACAGCCGGGCCTGGGCGACCTCCCCGGTCACCACTTCCGCGGCGGCGGCCCCGGCCTGCCGCACCTGCTGGAGCACCTGCTGATTGTTGTGGATGTTCTCGACCGCGGCCTTGGCGTTCGTGAAGATCCTCCTCGCCGCGTCCTGCTGGTCGATGATCACGCGGCGCGCCTCCGGGGTCGTGGCCAGGTTGAGCTGCCCCTCCAGTGCGTTCCACAGCGTGTGGCTCCGCGCCATCGTGTTCCGGGCGGCAGTCAACGCACTGCTGAGGTTGGAGTGCAGGGTGTCCAGTCCTTGCGACCCCAGGTGCGCCATGTCCTGCGCCGCCAGCCGCGCGGTCTGCAACTGCTCCGGCGTCAGATTCGCGGTATCCGGTGGAATCGTCATGATGACTCCTCCCTCTCGGGCCACCCGCTCCGCAGCACGTTCAGGGGGCCGTTGCCGCGCGGCGCCTCCCCCGCGCGCACGGACGGCGGCAGGCCGGCCGCGCTGTGCCCGCCGACGGCGGCCGCCCCGCGCGGCGCTGCACTGCCGTACGTGCCGGGCACGTTCCGGTCCGTTGCGCCGGTGCCGCCCACCGGCCGGACGAACCGCCCGCCGGTCGCGACATCGGTGAGCACCAGGGCGCCCATCGGCCGGCGGGCGGGCAGCACCCGGACCGTGCCGTCTGCCCGGAAGCCGCGCCAGCTCTGGCCCGTATAGGCCACGTTCCCGGTGACCGCGGCGGGCGGACGCAGTGGATCACCGGTGGCGCAGCGCACCCGCGGCACCCCGTACCGGTCCAGCAGGACAGCCGTACCCGCCTGAAGCACCGCCTGGTCGGGCGTCGCCCGGCCCTCGCGGTAGTGGTGGTCGGTGACCCGGGTGTCCATGATCACCACGACCGGGGTGAGCCCCGCGAGATAGCCGCGGAGGTCCGCGGACGTCAGGCCCAGCGTCGCGGCCCATGCCCGGCTCTTGTGCGGGTCCCGGAGCAGGAGGTCCGCCAGGCGGCGCGCGTCGCAGGCCGACGCCTTCACGGTGCCGCCGAACAGCCCGGGTTCACTGCCGTAGTGGCCGGCCACCCGCACCTTTCCGGATTCCGGGGAGGAGTCCGTGGGCGACGGGACGGACCGGAGCGCGGGGACGGGTCCGGCCACGGACGGGGTGAACGGGTCGGGGGCCACCGCGGCGGCCGGCTGGAGGCGGACTTCCTCCTTCAGCCGGTCCTGCTGCGCCTGTCTGCCCAGGAAGAACAGCCCGATCGCCATGGCGAAGCAGGCCAGACCGACGATCAGCAGCACCTGACGACGGCCGCGCCGACGCGGATCTGTGGTGCCCCCTCCCGGCGGTGGCACCTCCGGCGAGGGGCCGGCCGGTGAGCGGGGCAGCGGACCGGGAGGGGGTCCCCGCGGATACGGATCTGGCATGAGCGACGGCTTCACGGAGCGGTTGTGTTCCACATTTCGCCGCACGTCGGCCGGTGTCAAGCACCCCGATGGAGAGGAATACCGGGAAGGCGGGCATGTCCCCCATGCCACTCGCCGCGGGTTCGGTGGACAGTACCCGCAAATATACCCGCCGGGTGCGCATGCGGGACTTTTCCGGGGCAGTTTTCCGATAGCCTCCGCACGGTCGACCCATCACCAAGAAATGCGCATACTTGCAGGTCAAGGCGATAGCGGTGCTCAATTACATACAGGTTGAAAAATGAACTGCAAGTTGCCGGGCGATGCTTGAGCGTGATTGCATTCTTTGAGCACACGGGCCGTCATTACGGGCGTCGCATTCTGGCGCCGGGTGGCCCATTACGGCCTTATTTTGCTTTATCGGCAATTCGGCCCGTGTGAGTTCAGATCCCATAGCTCCGAAGGGAAGGGCACGCCATGCGTCACGGCTTCACCCCTGAGATCGACACCCGCGAGATCGCCGACACCGAGCTGGACACCATCGCCGGCGGGAACGCCGGTGCCGAGGTTGCCGGGCACGGTGCCGCCGTGAGCATCGGCAACGGCCTTGAGGCCGGCGGCTCCCTCGGGGCGACCACGCCCCTCGGGCAGATCGGCGGTATGGCCTCGGTGGGGATCACCCCCAGCCTCTGAGCGAGGCCGGCCGAGGCTGATGGCGACGAACCCCGGAACCTCCAGTTCCGGGGTTCGCGTCTGTCCGGCCGGAGTTGCGGGCGGGCTTCCGGCCGCGTCCCGGGCGGAAGCCTGTCCGCCCGGCGCGGGCCGCGGCCCGTACGCGTCGGCTACGGCGTCTCCGTGACCGACGGCGGGACCGGGGGTACGTCAGACGGCCCGGCGCACGGCAGATGCGGCCGCTCGCGGTCCGCCGAGTAGAGGTGGCTGTCGCGGAACTGCTCGGCGCCCAGGGTGCGGCCGACCATGATGACGGCCGTACGGACCACGCCCGCGGCCTTCACCTGATCCGCGATATCGGCGAGGGTGCCGCGCAGCACGAGTTCATCGGGGCGGGAGGCCATCGCGACGACCGCGGCGGGGCAGTCGGCGCCGTAGTGCGGCAGAAGTTCGGCGACGACCCGGTCGACGTACATGGCGGCCAGGTGGAGCACCAGCAGCGCACCGCTGCGGCCGAGGGTGGCGAGGTCCTCGCCCTCCGGCATGGGGGTGGCCCGCTGGGCGACGCGGGTGAGGATGACGGTCTGGCCGACGGTGGGGACGGTCAGTTCGCGCTTGAGGGCGGCCGCCGCCGCGGCGAACGCGGGGACGCCCGGCACCACGTCGTACGGCACACCGGCCGCGTCCAGCCGGCGCATCTGCTCGGCGACCGCGCTGAAGACGGACGGGTCACCGGAGTGCAGCCGGGCCACGTCATGGCCCTCCTCATGGGCGCGCACCATCTCGGCGGTGATCGCGTCGAGGTCCAGCTGCGCGGTGTCGATGAGCCGGGCACCGGGCGGGCACTCGGCGAGCAGCTCCCGCGGCACCAGGCTGCCCGCGTACAGACAGACCCCGCAGGACGCGAGCGTCCGGGCGCCGCGCACGGTGATCAGGTCGGCGGCGCCGGGACCCGCGCCGATGAAGTGGACGGTCATGGTTGCTCGGTCTCCTGGGGGACGGCGGTCGGGGACGGGGAGGTGGCCTGCGGCTTCACGGCCGACCACTGGGTGACCGGCATCGCCTGCCGCCAGCCGGTGAAACCGCCGACCGGCACGGCGTGCGCGACCGCGAGCCGCACCAGCTCGCCGCCGTGCTGCCGGTACCAGTCGGCGAGCAGCGCCTCGGACTCCAGCGTCACGGTGTTCGCCACCAGCCGGCCGCCCGCGGGCAGCGCCGCCCAGCACGCGGCCAGCAGGCCGGGGGCGGTCAGCCCGCCGCCGATGAAGACCGCGTCCGGCGTCGGCAGACCGTCCAGCGCGGCGGGTGCGGGGCCGGTGACGACACGCAGTCCGGGGACGCCGAGCGTGCGCGCGTTCCGGCCGATCCGCTCGGCCCGTACGGGGTCGCGTTCGACGCTGACGGCGCGGCAGCCGCGGTGCGCCCGCAGCCACTCGATGGCGATGGAGCCGGAGCCGCCGCCGATGTCCCAGAGGAGTTCACCGGGGGCGGGGGCCAAGGCGGCGAGGGTGGCGGCGCGGACATGGCGCTTGGTGAGCTGGCCGTCGTGCTCATAGGCGGTGTCGGGGAGACCGGGGACGGTGGAGAGCGGCGGGGTGCCGGGCGCGCGGCGGCAGTCGAGGGCGAGGACGTTGAGGGGGTCGCCGGGCGGCAGGTCCCAGTCCTCGGCGGTGCCCTCGGCCGTCTTCTCCCGCGGGCCGCCGAGCTGTTCCAGTACGCGTATCCGGGTCGGGCCGAAGCCGTGGGCGCGCAGCAGGGCCGCGACCTCGGCGGGGGTCCGGGCGCCGGCGGACAGCACCAGCACCCGGCGGCCGTCGTACAGCGCGCGGAGGAGGTTCTCGGCGGGCCGTCCGACCAGCGTGACGACCTCGGTGTCCTCCAGCGGCCAGCCCAGGCGGGCACAGGCGTGGGAGACGGAGGAGGGGTGCGGAAGGATGCGCAGCCCGGGGGCCGGGGGCCCGCCCGCCGCCGCTTCCGCGCCGGTGGCCGCCTGCTCCTGGAGCACCTCGGTCAGCGTCCGTCCGATGCCGTAGAACATCGGATCGCCGCTGGCCAGCACGCACACCCGGCGCCCGGCGTACGCGGCGAGCAGCCCGGGGACCGCGGGGCGCAGCGGCGACGGCCACGGGACGCGTTCACCGGCGCACTCGGCGGGCAGCAGCGCGAGCTGGCGGGCGCCGCCGATCAGCACCTCGGCGGCGCTCAGGGCCTGGCGGGAGGCGGGCGGCAGACCGTCCCAGCCGTCGGCCCCGATGCCGACGACGGACAGCGGTTCAGGAGCGGCCGGGGCGGGTGGTGCGGGGCTCACTGCCGGATACCTCAGAGGTCGGGAGGGGACGGGGACCGGTCCGGGGGACGGGAGCCGAACTTTACTGACCGGTCGTCTCGCCCCGTCCCGCGGGGAGGCCCCCCGCCCTCACGCCAGCAGGGCGATCAGGAACTGGCCCGCGAACAGGAACGCCGCGCAGAAGCCCACCAGCGCCGGCAGCCACTGCCAGATGCCGCGCGGGGAGTCGAAGCAGGCCAGGTAGCCGAGGACGGCGACGGTGCCGAGCAGGGCGCCCAGCCAGAACGTGAGGCCGTCGTGGTGGGTGGACAGGATGGCGACGGCGGCCAGCAGGCCGAGCGGCGCCAGCAGCTGTCCCGTGCCGGGTGCGGGCCGCCGGGTCTCCCCCGTAGCGTTGCTCATGGCGCCGGATGCTACCCGGCAGGAGGGGCCGCGACGGCTCACCGCGCCAGCCGGGAGCGGATGGCCGAACTCCGTTTCCCGCTTCCGCTCACGCCCTCCTCCGCACCGCTCTGACCAGGCACGATCGTCCGTTCGACGGTAATGACAACGGTCACCGGTGCAGCCTTTGGATCTTTGGCCGAAGTGCGGTTTGCTTCGCAGCGAGGAGCCAGGAAGGAGCGCGCCGATGACCGAGCACGCCCATAGCCACGGGCACAGCCACAGCCATGCGCACGGTGTCTCACCGGACGCCGACCGGCGCTGGCTGCGGGCCGCGCTGATCCTGCTCACCGCGTACATGGCGGTCGAGGTCGTCATCGGTGTGGTGGCGCAGTCCCTGGCGCTGATCTCGGACGCCGCCCATATGCTCACCGACGCGGTCTCGATCGTGCTGGCGCTGATCGCGATGCGGCTGGCCGCGCGGCCGGCCCGCGGTGGCTTCACCTACGGACTCAAGCGCGCCGAGATCCTCTCCGCGCAGGCCAACGGCATCACCTTGCTGCTGCTGTCGGCCTGGCTGGCGTACGAGGCCGTCGAGCGGCTGATCTCGCCACCGAAGGTGGGCGGCGGGCTGGTGCTGGTGACCGCGCTGTCCGGCATCGTGGTCAATCTGATCTGCACCTGGCTGCTGTCCAAGGCCAACCGCTCCAGCCTGAACGTCGAGGGCGCCTATCAGCACATCCTCACCGACCTGTTCGGGTTCGTCGCCACCGCCGTCGCCGGTCTGGTCGTGCTGACGACGGGCTTCGAGCGGGCCGACGCGATCGCCACGCTCGTGGTCGTCGCGCTGATGCTGCGGGCCGGTACGGGGCTGGTGCGGGAGTCCGGCCGGATCTTCATGGAGGCCGCGCCGGCCGGCCTCGACCCGGACGCGCTGGGCGATCACCTGGTCGCCGCTGACGAGGTCGTCGAGGTGCATGACCTGCACATCTGGCAGATCACCTCCGGGCAGCCGGCGCTCTCCGCGCACATCCTGGTGGCGCCGGGCGGCGACTGCCACAAGGTCCGCCGCAGCCTTCAGGAGCTGCTGAGCGGGGAGTACGGCATCACCCACGCCACCCTTCAGGTCGATCATGTCGGCGAACAGGGCGCACCCGATGAGCTGCTGACGCTGAGTCCGCGGCCCGGTCCCGGCCCGGAGCAGCCGGCCGGCCACTGCGAGGACGCGCACGGTCCGGTGCACCGGCCGGGGCCGCACCGGCACTGAGCGGCCGGGGCGGCGAGGTCCGGCGGGCCCGGGCGGTGGATGCGCCGCGGCAGCCGGAGCCGTGCGCCGCCCCCGCGGCCCCTCACTCGGGTGAACCCGGCCCGGCAGCGGGCCGCCTGCCGCCCGTCGCGGCGGCCGCGATGCTCGGATGACGGCATGAGAACCGCCGTTGTCTGCGCGCTGCTGTGCGCCGCCACGCTTCACGCACCGTCCGCCGCCGCGTCCGCCGCGAAGGCCCCGCCCGCCGTCTCGGTCACGGTGTCGGTGACCGACGGCGCCGACGACACCGGGTCCGGCAAACGGCTCGACTACCGCATCACCGTGCACAACCTGGGTGACTTGGAGGTGCACGGCGCCCGGATCGAGCAGCGGATGCCGGCCACCACGACCTCGGCGACCGCGCCCGGCGGCCGGGTCGAAGGGCAGGACGTGGGCGAGCAGAAGGTGATCTGGCGCTCCGATCTGCCCGCGCACGACATCCAGGTCTTCACCGCCACGGCCGTGCTCGGCGGCCGCGCCGGATCCGCCGCCTCCACCGCCCCCGGCACCCGGCGCCCCGCCGCCACGGTCTGTGTCTACGTCGGCGAGTCCTTCGCCCCCACGGCCTGCTCGGGCGATGTGGACGACCTGCCGGAGAGCACCCCGGAGAGCGAGGGCGACAGCTGGATGGGGTGGGCGGTGGGCGCCGGGGCCACCGCGCTGCTCGGGCCGGGGGTGGTGCGCGCTGTCCGGCGGCGGCGCGTGGCGCGGGCGGGCTGAGGCGGGGCGGGGGCCGCCCGGTCACCCATTGGCACCGGCCCCGGTCGCGGGCGGCGGAGGTTCCCACTTGCCTGGGAGATGGCCGTAGCGCGCGTCCTGCGGAGCTCCGCCGGCCCGGCCGGACCGTGGAACGCGCCCCAGTCCGCCGTGCAGGAAGGACCGGACGCGATGTCAGCGAGCGCACCCGTACGCACGGGCGGGCGGATGACACCGCGGCCCCCGCACGGGCCGCGACACCGTGGACGGGCGCTGGCCGGTGGGGTGTTGCTGCTGGTGGGGGCGTTGCTGCTGCCGTTGAGCCTGGCCGCGATCTGGGCGCGGGCCGAGCTGACCGAGACCGACGGCTATGTGGCGGCGGTGGCGCCGCTGGCCGGGAACGCCGCCGTCCAGGAGGCGGTCGTCGACGATGTGACGGACGGCGTGATGGCGCATGTCCGGCTCGACGGGCTGCTGAAGGCCGTACCGCGCGCCGAGCGTCCCGCGGTGCGCCGGCACTTCACCCGCGGGATCCGCCAGTTCGTGGAGAAGCAGGTGCGGCAGGTCGTCACCGGCCGCGGCTTTCGCGCGGTGTGGAACGGGGTGCACCGGACCGCCCACCGGACGCTGGACGGCCGGCTGGCCGCGTCCGGCCGGTCCCCGGTCACGCTGGACCTCACCCCGGTCGTGGAACGCGTCAAGCGTCAGCTGTCCCACAACGGCATGGGGCTCGACCTCCTGCGGCGGGTGCCGCGGGCCGGGGTGGAGATCGTGCTGCTGAAGGCCCCGGACGTGCCCCGGATCCGGGCCGTCTACGAGGTCGTCCGCACCGGGGCGCTGCTGCTGCCGCCGGCCGCGGCACTGTGTCTGACCGGCGGGCTGCTGCTGGCGCGGCGCCGGCGGCGGGCGCTGATCTGGGCCGGGATGGGCTGTGCGGCGGCCGCCGGGCTGCTGGCCGGGGTGCTCGCGCTGGTCCGCAGCCGCACCCTGGACGCGCTGCCCGCCATGGTCTCCCGGCCGGCCGCGGGCGCCTACGCCGACGCGCTCACCGGACCGCTGCGCACCGGGGTCTGGCTGGTCATCGGCGCGGGGGCGCTGACCGCCGGGCTGGCAGCGGCGGGACCGCCGGCGGTCCGGGCGCTGCGTGCCCGCCGGTCCGCGGCGCGCACCGGCGCCGGCTCCTGACCTCCGCTCAGATCGCCAGGACCGTCTTCCCCTGCGCCCGGCCGGTGCGGCTGGTCGCCAGGGCGTCCGGCGCCTCTTCCAGGGAGACCTCACGGCCCACGAGGACCGTCAGACGGCCGGCGTCGACCTGGCCGGCGAGGATCTCCAGCAGCTGCGGGGAGGGGCGGTTGACGAAGTTGAAGCCGCGGAGGTTGTGCTCGGTGAGCTCGTCCGCGTCGGCCGAGCCGATCAGCGAGACGGCGGTACCCCCGTCCCGCACGGTCCGGGTCAGTGCGGCGAACTCGGTGGGGCCACTGGTCATGTCGATCAGCACATCGACACCGTCCGGATGGATCGCGAGGACCTGGTCGGCGATCGGGCCCGCGGTGTGGTCGACGGTCTCGGCGGCGCCCAGCGTGCGCATCAGCTCCGCCTTGGCCGGGCGGGCGGTGGCGATCACCTCGGCCCCGCGGCCGGCCGCGAGTTGGGTGACGAAGGTGCCGACGCCGCCGGTCGCGCCAACGATCAGCACCCTTCTGCCCTCGGCGATCCGGGTCTCCTCGACCAGGTTGTACGCGGTCATCCCGGCCGTCGGCACGGCCGCGGAGGTGGCGTAGGTGACGCTGCGGGCGGCGTGCGCGATCCGCTCCTCGTCGGCGACGGCGAGCTCGCAGTACGACCCGCCGCCCTGCTCCGGCCGCTGGAACTGGCCGAACACCGCGTCACCGATGGTGAACCGCCGCACCCCGCTGCCGATGGCGAGCACCTCGCCCGCCCCGTCCGAACCCAGGACGAGGGGGAAAGCGGCCGGGACGGCATCGCCGAACATCCCGTCGGCGAGCTTCCAGTCGACGGGGTTGAGTCCGGCGGCGGCCAGCCGCACCAGGACCTCACCGGGCCCTGGTTCGGGCTGCGGCAGCTCCATGAGCTGCGGCTGTTCACCGAATGCGCTGACTGCTACGGCTCTCATCGTGGCGCTCCCTTCCACCTTCCGACCGGTGGCCGAAGTGGATCGTAAGCACGCCGGCCGGGCCGGATGCGGCAGGAGGAGAGGCGGTGCGGCGGAAGCAACTCGTACGGCCCCGCGCCCCGGGGCTGTCCGGCCCAGGTTCGCCGTGGCGCGGTCGCACGGGCCGCGGCGGCCCGGTCGGCGGTCCGCGTCACCGGCGCCGTGCGGGGGCCCGTGCCGGGTGCCGCTCGGCGCCAGCCTGGTGAATTCCCCGGTCCCGGCGTCGCGGCGCACGGCGTTCGGCTCGCCGGAGGCTCCGCCTCGGGTACATATGACGCCATGCGCGTTCTGGTGGTGGAGGACGAGGAGTGCCTCGCGGACACGATCGCCGCGGAGCTGCGCCGCGCGGCGATCGTGGTGGACATCGCCCACGACGGCCGCGCGGCACTGGCCGGACTGCGGCTCGGCGGGTACGACGTGCTCGTCCTGGACCGCGAACTGCCCGCACCGCACGGTGACGCCCTGCGCCGGTATGTGGTGGCCGAGCGGCTGCCGACCCGGGTGCTGCTGCTCACCGCGGCCGGCCCGGACGACCGGGCGGCGGACCCGGCACCGGCCGCGGACGACCGGCTGGCCAAGCCCTTCGCCCCCGAGGAGTTGCTCGCCCGGGTCATCTCGCTGGGCCGGCCCGCCCGCTGCGCCGAGCCGCAGGTCATCGAGCGGGCCGGCGTCACCGTCGACACCGCGCGCGGGCTGGCCGCCCGCGACGGACGCCCGCTGGCGCTGTCGCGTACGGAGTTCGGGGTGCTCGAAGTGCTGCTGCGCGCACAGGGCGCGGTGGTCAGCGGCGACGAGCTGATCGAGGAGGTGTGGGAGGAACACACCAGCTACGGCGGCAACGCCGTACGCGTCACCCTCGGCGCCCTGCGGGCCAAGCTCGGCGACCCGCCGGTGATCGAAGCGGTGCCGGACGGCGGGTACCGGATGGCCGACGGGCCGGGGGCGGACGAGCCGGGGACGGGCGGCGAGCCGGAGCCGGGTGCCCGGCGGGCGGGGGTCTGAGGGGCCGTCACTCCGGAGCCGGAGGCCAGGGGCTGGGCGCCGGGGGCAGGGGGCTGGGCACTGGGGGCAGGGCCCGGGTCGCACCCCACCCGATTGCCCGCATGACAGGTCCGGCCGCGGGCCGCGGGATTCAATGGGGCGATGATCCGGTTCGACTCGGTCACCAAGCGCTACCCCGACGGGACCACCGCCGTCGACGGCCTCTCCTTCGAGGTCGGCGAGGGGGAGTTGGTGACGCTGGTGGGGCCCTCGGGCTGCGGCAAGACGACGACCATGATGATGGTCAACCGGCTCATCGACCCCACGCACGGGCGGATCTATGTCGACGGTGCGGACATCGCCGGCGTGGACCCGGTCACCCTGCGCCGCGGGATCGGCTATGTCATCCAGCAGACCGGCCTCTTCCCGCACCGCACCGTCCTCGACAACACCGCGACCGTGCCCTTTCTGACCGGCTGGAAGAGGGCCAAGGCCCGCGCGCGGGCCGCCGAACTCCTGGATCTCGTCGGTCTGGACCCGGCCGTCTACGGGCCGCGCTACCCCGAGCAGCTCTCCGGCGGCCAGCGCCAGCGGGTCGGGGTGGCCCGTGCGCTCGCCGCCGACCCGCCCGTCCTGCTGATGGACGAGCCGTTCGGCGCGGTCGACCCGGTCGTCCGCGACCGGCTGCAGAAGGAGTTCCTGCGGCTTCAGGCCGAGCTGCACAAGACCGTGCTGCTGGTCACCCATGACATCGAGGAGGCCATCCGGCTCGGCGACCGGATCGCGGTCTACGGAGCCGGCCGGATCGAGCAGTACGACACCCCCGCGAGCGTCCTCGGTGCCCCCGCGACCCCCTATGTCGCCGAATTCGTCGGTACCGACCGTGCGTTGAAACAGCTCTCGGTCACCGGTATCGACCGTGGTGACCTCGAACGTCCGCCGTGCGTCCGGCTCGGCGAACCCGCCGCGCGCGCCAGGGCACGACTGCGGAGCGAGGGCGCCCGCTGGGCGGTGGTACTCGACGAGGACGGCACCCTGCACGGCTGGGTGGCCACCGAGGAGCTGGCCGGCGGGGAGGGCACGGTCGCCGGTCACGCCCGCCGGATGGAGGCCTGGGTGCCGGTGACCGGCACCCTCAAGGCGGCCTTCAGCGAGATGCTCAAGCATGACGCCGGCTGGATCGCGGTGCTGGACGGCCACCGGTTCCTGGGCGTCCTCACCCCGACCAAGCTTCATGAGGCCCTGCGCCGCACCATCGGTTCGGACGAGCAGGGGGTACCGCGGGAGCGGGCCGAGGTGGACTCGGTCCCCACGGAGTGAAAGCGCCGGGACGGCGTTTCACGTGAAACGCCCGGCCTGCCGCCCTGCGCGGCGTTTCACGTGAAACACCGGCCCTGTCACCGCCCGCATCACAGGCACGGTCACCGCGCACCGCACCCCCACGCCGCCCGCGCCGTGTCAGCTCTTGGGCAACAGCCCTTTGGACTTGAGGTAGTTGCGCGCCACATCCGACGGCAGCCGCCGCCAGCTGTCCACCTGCTCGTTGAGGTACGCCAGATCGGCGGTGGTCAGCACCTTGTTGAGGCGGTTGAGCGCGGCGGCCGGCCCCGCGCCGCCCGCACGGGCGCGGTTCACGACGGGGAGGACGTTATCGGCGTTCTGGAGCTTCTTGTCGTCGGTGAGCAGCACCAGCCCGAACCGGTCGAGGGTGGCATCGGTGCTGGTGGTGAGCACCATCTGGTCCTGCCCGTTCTGCACGGCCTGTTTGGCGGGTGTGGTGCCGACGCCCTTCGCGTCGATGGCGGTGATGTTGATCCCGTAGCGCTTCTTCAGCCCCGGCGCACAGAACGGCCGCTGAACGCATTCATCGCCCGCGGCCAGACGCACCGGAAGCTTGGCGCGGCCCAGATCGCTGAGGGTCTTGAGGTGGTGCTCGCGAGCGTAAGGAGCACTCACCGCGAAGGCGTTCTGGTCGACGGCCCGGCCGGCCGGAAGCACGGTCAGACCGCGCGGGCCGGCGAGCCGGCGCAGCGCGGCCATGGTGGCACCGATCTCGGGCGAGGCCACCGGTGCCGCCTGGGAGCCCTTGTCCTTGGCGTTGAGCCAGTCCGCGAAGGTGGCGGCGTACTCGGGTACGACATCGATCTGCCCCACCTCCAAGGCGGGTTCGTACAGTTCGCGGTTGCCGACGGTCACCACATGGGTCCGGTACCCGGCGTGGTCGAGCAGCGCCGCGTACATCTGGGCCAGCAGCTCGCTCTCGGTGAAGCCGGCCGAGCCGATGGTGAGTTCGTGGCTGTCGCCGGGGGAGGCGGTGATCGCGGCGCGGGTCTCCAGCGAGGGACCGCTGGAGCAGGCCGCGAGCCCGAGGCCGACGACGGCCGCAACGGCGGCGGCAGCGGCCCTCATCGCGCCCGTCCGCGGGCCCATCCCGGTGCCCACCGCTGAGCCAGCTCGAAGGCCGCCTCCATCAGCAGCGCGAACACCGCGACCAGCACCGCTCCGGCGACCACCTGCGGGGTGCTGGCCAGGTTGAACCCGGCGGTGATGATCCGGCCGAGCCCGCCGCCGCCCACCAGCGCGGCGAGCGTGGCGGTGGCCACCAGCTGCACCGCGGCGATCCGGATGCCGGTCAGGACGAGCGGAAAGGCGAGCGGCACCTCGACCCGCCACACCAGCTGGCCGCCGGTCATCCCCATGCCCCGGGCGGCCCGCACCACGTTCTGGTCCACCTCACGCATCCCGACATACGCATTGGTCAGCAGCGGCGGAATCGCGAACAACACCAGCGCGATGATGGTTGGCCACTGCCCGTGCCGTCCAATCGGGGTGAGCAGCAGCAGGACGAGGACGGCGAAGGTCGGCACCGCGCGGCCGATGTTGGCGAGGTTGACGGCCAGCGCCCCGCCGCGGCCGAGGTGGCCGAGGGTCAGGGCGACCGGCAGCGCGATCAGGGCGCTGATGACCAGACAGCCGAAGGTGAGCACGAGGTGCTGTTCGAGGCGGTGCCAGACGCCGTTCTCACCGGACCAGTTGGCGGCGGTGGTCAGCCATCTCCAGACCGCGGAGACGGTGTTCATGTCCGCCGCCCCAGGGCCGCGACCAGGCGCTTCGGTCCGGTGGCGGCCCGGGACCGCACCGCCCGCCGGCTCGCCCGGCGCCAGGGGGTGAGCAGCCGTTCCACCCCGAGCAGCAGCAGATCGAAGACCACCGCGAGCAGCACACAGAGCACGGACGCGGTGAGCACCTGTGCCTTGAAGAACGCGTTCATGCCGGCGTAGATGAGGTTGCCCAGCCCGCCGTATCCGACGATGGCGCCGACGGTGGTGAGCGCGACCGCCGAGACCGTGGCGATCCGCAGCCCGGCCATCGCCGCCGGCACGGCCAGCGGCAGTTCGACGGTCAGCAGTTGGCGCATCGGCCCGTACCCCATGCCCCGGGCGGCTTCCGTGGCCTCGGCGGGCACCCCGTCCAGGCCCGCCAGGATGTTCCGCACGAGCAGGGTGAGCGAGTAGAGCGCGAGGCCGACCACCACGAGGGTGGCGGACAGCCCGTAGACCGGCAGCAGCAGCGAGAACATCGCCAGCGACGGGATCGTGTAGAGGACCGTGGTGATGCCGAGCACCGGCCCGATGGTCCAGCGTCTGCGCCGGGCGAGCAGCGCCAGCGGGACCGCGATCACCAGCCCGAGCGCCACCGAGAACACCGTCAGTTGGAGGTGCTGGAGGAGCGCGTCGAGGAGGATCTGCCGACGGGTGCTCAGGTAGTCGCCGCAGATCCAGTCGTTGTGCGCCAGGCAGTCGCCCGGCGGCGGTGCGGTCACGGTACGAGTCCACCGCGGTGGGGGCGGGGTGTCGCGGCGGACGCGTCCGATCGGGGTGGGCACGAGACGGCCTCCGCCGCCGTACGTCCCACCCGCCCCCGGCACCCCTCCCTCCCCTTACACACCCCACGTATACACGCAGTGTGTACTGCCTATGTATAGTCCCAGGGTCCCCTGCGACAGCTGTTCCCGCGGGTCGGCGCGGCAGGGCCACGCTCCGTACGCGTCGACTTCGTCATGCCCGAACGCGCAGGTCGCGGGCTCGCTGTCGCACTCCTCGCACGCGAAGAGAGACCCGTATGCCGAAGTCGATATCCGCGGCCCGCCGCACCTTCCTCGCCGGGCTGCTGACGGCCACGTCCCTGGTCCTGGTCCTCAGCGGCTGCGCCACCTACGACGTCACCGCCCCGGCCGACGCCCGCGCCGACGCACCGGCGGCCGACGTCCGGGCGAAGGACACCGCGGACGCCGCGGCCGAGGACGGCAAGGCCCCGCGGGGCACCGCCGGTGACGCCGTCGACTGCCGCAAGGCCAAGTGCGTCGCGCTCACCTTCGACGCGGGCCCCAGCGAGCACACCCACCGCCTGCTGGACATCCTCAAGAAGGAGAAGGTCCATGCGACCTTCTTCATGCTCGGCGAGAACCACGTGGAAAAGCGCCCCGCCGAGGTGAAGCGGATCGACGCCGAGGGCCATGAGCTGGCCAACCACACCTGGTCGCACCAGATTCTGACCGACATCCCGGCCGCATCGGCCAAGCGCGAGATGTCCCGCCTCCAGGACGCGGTCCGCAAGATCACCGGCAAGACGCCCCGGCTGATGCGCCCGCCGCAGGGCAGGACCGATGAGACGGTCTCCGACATCAGCAAGGACCTCGGCCTGGCGCAGGTCCTGTGGAGCGTGACCGCCAAGGACTACCGGACCAACGATTCGGCCCTGATCACCAAGCGGGTGCTCGAACAGACCGAGCGCGACGGCATCATCCTGCTGCACGACATCTACCGGGGAACCGTGCCGGCCGTCCCCGGCATCCTCAAGGAGCTGAAGAAGCGCGGCTACACGATCGTCACGGTCTCCCAGCTGCTCTCCCCGGCGAAGCCGGAACCGGGCATGGTCTACCGCCCGTAGCGCGGCCGGGCGCGCGGCACGGGGCGCGCCCCACCGCCCGCGCCGACCGGCCTACGTCACGCCGACCCGGCCCCGGGGGCCTTGACCGGCCCCGCCCTCCCCTTGCCGCCGATCCGGTGCCACCAGTGCCGGCGCCGCGGATGCACGGCCCGGCCCAGCCGCCGCCCCAGCAGCAGATAGCCGAGCAGCGCACCGGCGCAGTTGAGGATCACATCGTCGATGTCGACATGCGACAGGGGCGCCGGACAGCTCCGGCGCCCCTGTTCAGCTCACTCGCGGCTCACCCCTGGGAGCGCTCCGCCTCCACCCGTCGGCGGCCCTTGTTGTCGTCGGACGCCGACGGTGCCGGGGACGGCGTGGTCCGCTGCGCCGGGGCGCCGCCCTTCCCCGCGCCCGGCTTGCGCTGCGGGAGCGCCTCCGTGTCCTGGGGGAACGTCAGCTGCTGGCTCTGCCACTGCAGGGCCGGCACGACCTCCCGCCGCCAGGTCGTGAACTGGTGGCTGCCCTGCGGCAGGATGATCGATTCGGTCGTCATCGGCGACTTGGCCGCCCGCAGGAACTTCATGGTGTCGCCGTAGTCCGCCTCGCCCTTACGGCTGCTGGCCACCAGCGCGGAGATCTGCGGCGCGGGGAGGTGCTTCAGCCGCCACAGCAGGTCGTGCTCGCGCTCGCGCCGGGCACCCTCCGGACCGGGGCCGAAGAGGCTGCCGGTGGTCAGGTCGTCCTTGATCGCGTAGTCACCGGAGAGCGAGACCGCCGAGGTGTAGATCTTCGGGTTCCGCATCGCCAGCTGCAACGAGCAGGTGCCGCCGGACGAGTAGCCGAACGCGCCCCAGGCGCTGGGGTCCCGGCCCACCCGGTAGGCCGACTTCATGGCGTCCGGCAGGTCCTTGGTGAAGAACGTCTCGGCCTGCGGCCCGCCCGGCACATCCACACACTCGGTGTCGCGCGGCGGGGCGATCGTCGGCCGGACCATCACGATCACCGTCGGCTGCATCTTGCCCTGCGCGATCAGCCGGCCGGCGTTCTGCGGCACCTGGAGGTGCTGGGCGAGGTTCATGATCCCGCCGGGGTAGCCGCTGATGACGACCATGACGGGGAACCGCTGCCGGCGGAACTGCTGCTGGAAGTACTGCGGCGGGAGATAGACGAAGCCCGGGTTGATGGCCCGGCTGCGACGGCCGATGATCTTCACGGAGTCGACCTTGCCCACCCGGTCGGCGGGCCCCTTGGGCAGCCCGGTCACCCGGTCGAGCCCCTGCGGACCGGCCGGCTGGACCAGTCCGCCCTTGAGGTTGCCGACCGAGGTGTACTGGCCGCCGCCCTGGCTCAGGGACGCCGGGGCCTCGTCGGTGTTGCCCAGGAGTTCGTCCCAGTTGCCGTAGAACTCGTAGTTCGTGTTCACGGCGAGGGCGAGCGCGCACACGATCGACACCTGGGTGACCACGATCGCGCCCAGCCGGCCGAAGACGGCTGCCACGCCGCGCCGCGCCAGCCGGGGCCAGAGCCAGACCGTGGCGGCGACACAGAGCACCGCCAGCACGATCACCGTGTATTCGAGCGACTGACTGGTCAGCCCCATGCGCCCACATCTCCCGTCACCCTCAAAAGGGTTCTTGCCTTCTTAACCGGCCGCCTTAGGCACAACGGACGGCTCCGGACAATGGTCACCGGAGAAGACGGGCACACCTGCGCATCGGATACCTGAGCGACACACTTCTTACCCTGCTCTTGCCACATCGTTTCCGCGGCGTGATGTGGCGGGACGGGAGGAACCGCCGGGGCGCGTCGCGGGACGGGCACGGAGCCGCGGGACGGGACGGTGCCCATTAGGACGGGGAGCCGGACCCGCCCCCATGGGCACCTGCCGTTCCGTCACATGCCGATGTCCCGCCCGTCCTTCCGCCACACACCCACTACGGAGGGGCGGACCAACTCCCCTTCCCCGTCCGGCCATTGCGACGCGGGCCGCTCCACACTGGCCCCGTCCACCTCACCCGGGTGCTGCACGGCGACCAGCACCCGCCGCTCCTGTACGACCGGCCCACAGGTCTCGGCCCCCGTAGGCACCGTCAGGAACTGCCGGACCTCGCCCCGCCGTTCTCCCGCGGTCGCCACCCCGAACAGTCCGTCATGGCTGCCCAGCGCATTTCCGTCGGTCGATATCCAGAGATTTCCGTGCACATCAAAGGTGATGTTGTCCGGGCAGGAAATGGGGCTGACCTGGTCCTTGGGGAATCCGCCGAAATAGGTGGCCGGATCCTCCGGGTCACCGCAGACCAGGAAGAGCCGCCAGTCGAAACGGTCCGCCGCCGGGTCGTCACACCGCTCGCTGAGTTCCAGAATCTGCCCGTGCTTGTTCTCCTTGCGCGGATTGGGCTCGTCCGCCGGAGCCTTGCCCGTCTTCCCCCGGTCGCTGTTGTTGGTCAGGGCGATATAGACCCGCCCGGTCCGCGGGCTGGGCTCGACATCCTCCGGGCGGTCCATCTTCGTGGCGCCCACCTTGTCGGCGGCCATCCGGGTGAAGACATAGACCTCTTCCGCCGTCATTCCCGGCACATGCGAGGTGTCGCCGCTCGCCAGCGGAATCCACTCCCCCGACCCGTCGAACTCGCCGTCCTTCGGCAGCTTGCCCGACCCGTCGATCTCCCCCGCCGCACTGTCACCGGTGAACTTGGCGACATAGAGCGTCCCCTCGTCCAGCAGCGTCCGGTTGTGCTCCCGCGCGGCACGTGACGTCCCGCGCTTCATCCGCCGGGCGGAGACGAACTTGTAGAAGTAATCGAACTTCTCGTCATCGCCCATGTAGAGAACGGGCCGGCCGTCCGCCGTCAGCCGCGGTTCGGCCGCCTCGTGCTTGAACCGCCCCAGCGCCGTCAGCTTCCGCGGTGTCGACTCGGGATCGTGCGGGTCGATTTCCACCACCCAGCCGAAACGGTGCGGCTCATTCGGCTCCCGCACGACATCGAAGCGCTTGTCGAAACGCTCCCACTTACGCTGGCTCGCCCCGCCGGTAATGCCGTACCGCTTGAGCCGGGCCGCCGCCGTCGGATCGGTGACACTGCCCCCGTTGGCGAAATACTGGTTGAAATTCTCCTCGCCGGACAGCACCGTCCCCCACGGTGTGATGCCGCCTCCGCAGTTGTTGAGCGTCCCCAGAATGCGCGTCCCCTCGGGGTCGGCGGACGTCTTCAGCAGGTCGCTGCCCGCCGCGGGGCCGGTGACCTCGAACGGCGTGGTGCCGGTGATCCGCCGGTTGAGCCGGTGCCGGGACACCGCCGTCAGCCGCCCGCTGTGCCGCTCCTCCTGGACGACCAGTACGGACAGCCCGTGCGCCGCCCAGCCGATCTCGGCCTGCTCCCGCGTCGGCGCCTCCGCGTCGTACCCGGCGAACATCAGCTGCTCGTCGGTGTACTCGTGGTTGATCACCAGCAGCTGCCGGTGCCGCTCGCCCGGCACGTCCAGCACGGCCATGTAGTCGTTGTTGTAACCGAACTGCCCCGCCTGCGCCTTCGCCGACTGCCGGTCCGGGTCGAAGGCCGGCGCCCCGCGCAGAATCGGGTCGCCCCACCGGATGACGATGTTCTGCGCGTGCCCCTCGGGGACGACCACCGCGTCGGCCGTGTTCGGCGCCACGGTGGCGAACCGCAGCCCGCGCGCCGCCTTGTGGCCCTTCCCTCCCCGGGACTCCTGACCGGGCCCCGGCGCCGCGACGGCCGGCGGCGCCCCCACGCCGCCCACCGCGCCGCCGGCCGCGGCCGCCACCGTCACGACCGCGGCGGCCCGCACCATCGAACGCCGGGACAGCGCACCGGCGATGACCTCACCGACGTAGGCGTTGTCGCTCGTGTTCGGCGTCTCGTGGAAGCAGGCGTCACCACAGCGGTACCGGCACGTCATGGCCGAACGCCCACCAGGATGCGAGCCGATCAACGGCAGGAACTTGCGCACATTTCCCCCTCTTTAGCGGAGTCGAACGAGGTCGAACGGTGCGCAGCACGGACAAAAGGACGCGTGCGCCGTCGTTCGGTTCGCGGTCATGGTTCGCCGTGACGCTAAACGGACCGATCCGCCGCATGACGACGCAAACATGAACAGACGGTGAATCCGAGGGGACGGCAGGCCCGCCCGGCACCGTACGAGGGGTCAATCCCAGCTCCAGGGAGGGCAAAACGACGCATACGACGGTGGCCCGGAGCGCGGTAAGGATTCAGTCCGGTATCGAAAATTCCGCACGGGGCCGTGCGCCGCGGAGGTGCGCACACGGCCGATCAACCTCGTACGCAGGACCGATGTCTCCGCGGCGGAACTCCGACGCCCCGGCCGAAACCCGCCGGCCCGTCAGAGCCCCCGGATGGCCCACCACACAAGGCGCGGGGTCCCACGATGAGGCCGGTCCCGGCCGCTACCCTTACGTATCCGTCCTGGTCAGGGACATGTCCGTGCGTCACGGACATACGCCGCACCCAGCACCCGCAAGAGAGGTTCGCCGATGGGCATTCGGAGTCTGCTGCGCAACGCTTTCGGTCGCTCCAAGGCGACCCGTGAAGAAACCGGCGCGGCCCCGAGCGGCGCCGACAAGCCGGAGTCCGCGACCATCCCGGAGGCCCGCGAGGAGTCCACACCGGCCCCCGCCACCCCGGAAGCCGAGGTTCCGGCCGCCCGGACGGCCCCCACGGAGGCCCCCACCGCCGACCCGGCACCGACGACCCCGACGCTGCCCGCCCAGGGCAGCCGCGCGGACCGTGCGGAGCGGGCGGCGGAGAGCTCGCCGGCCCGGGAGGAGTCCGCGGCAGCTGAGGAGACCACCGGTCGGGACGCGGCCGGGGTACGGGAGGAGCCGGCGGCCGACGACGCGGCTGCGGCGGCCACCCCGTCCGCACCGGTCGAGGCCGTCGAGACGGCCGAAGCGGTTGCGGAGCCTGCGGCGGAGGCCGCCGGGGAGGCGGCTGCGGCCGAGACTGCCGCCACCGAAGAAGCCACCGAGCAGGCCACCGGCGACGCCGTCGCTGATCTCGTGAGCCATGCCTTCGACAACCCGAGCGCGGCGGCGGCCGGCACCGAGCCGGAGGCCAAGGCGGAGGCCGAGGCCGCACCGGAGCCGGAGGCCGTTGAGGCGAAGGCGGAGCCGGAGGTCGAGGCGAAGGCTGAGGTCGAGGCGAAGGCTGAGGTCATCGCAGAGCCCGAGGTCGCGGAGCCCGAGGCGAAGCCGGCCGCGAAGGCCGAGCCGGCGGCCGACGCCGTCGAGCCGGAGCCCGAGGTGGCGGCGGAGCCGGAGCAAAAGACGGCGGCCACGCCGGAACCCGTGAAGCAGCCGGAGGCCGAGGCGGAGCCCGCGGACGAGGCGAAGCCCACGGCCGACGCGGAGCCCAAGGACGAGCCGAAGGCCGCAGCGCCCAAGGCCGACCAGGCCCCCGCCGACCAGCCCCAGGCCGAGGCCGCGGCCGTCACCGCTTCCGCCGCCGCGGCCTCGCTCCCCACTACCGCCCCCGCCCTCGTCAGCCTCTACAAGGCCGCGGGCAGCACCCTGGAGAAGCACGGCCTCACCACCCAGCGCGCCGCCGTCTACCTGGTCCTGGACCGCTCCGGCTCGATGCGTCCCTACTACAAGGACGGCACCGTCCAGAACCTCGCCGAGCAGGCCCTCGGCCTCTCCGCGCACCTCGACGACGACGCCACCGTGCCGGTGATCTTCTTCTCCACCGACATCGACGGCACCGCCGACCTCGACCTCACCAACTACGAGGGCCGTATCGAGGAACTGCACGCCGGTCTGGGCCACATGGGCCGTACGAACTACCACTGGGCCATCAACGCGGTCGTCGACCACTACAAGAAGTCCGGCGCCACCGCCCCGGCCTTCGTCATCTTCCAGACGGACGGCGCCCCGACCTCCAAGCCGGCCGCCGAGAAGGCGCTCTGCGAGGCGGCCGGGCTCCCCCTCTTCTGGCAGTTCATCGGCTTCGGTGACCCGGACGCCAAGGGCTTCGACTTCCTCCGCAAGCTCGACGACCTGGCCGTCCCGGAGAAGCGCGCCGTCGACAACGCCGGCTTCTTCCACGCCGGCCGCGACCCGCGCAGCCTCTCCCACGACGAGCTCTACCAGCAGCTGATGGTCGAGTTCCCCGAGTGGCTCACCGAGGCCCGTGCGGCCGGCGTCCTCAAGGACAGCTGACCGGCCTCGCCGCCACCACACCCGACACCTCACCGGCCGCGGCCGGGCTCCCACGGGCCCGGCCGCGGCCGCCGTCGTGTGCGCACTCCTGACCTCGGCGCCGCCGCGCACCACAACAGGCGAGGCCCCGCGCCCCTCCCTACGCTGAATGGGTGAAGTGCTCCGTTTGATCCGGTTGCTCCGGGTGGGAGCGGCGGGGTGGCCGGGGTGGCCGTACCAGCCGAGCGAGGCGGGTCGTGATGAGTGACGCGAGCCAAGAGGGAGGACCCGCTCCCCCTCCCCGGACCACTACTCCCCGCTGGGCCGCACCGGCGAAGCCCGATCCACGGCGCTGGTGGGGCCTCGTGGTGATTGCGATCGCGCAGCTGATGGTGGTGCTGGACGCGACCATCGTGAACATCGCCCTGCCGTCGGCCCAGCGGGATCTGGGGATGTCGGACGCCAACCGGCAGTGGGTGATCACCGCGTACACGCTGGCGTTCGGCGGGCTGCTGCTGCTCGGCGGGCGGATCGCCGACCTGGTGGGACGGAAGAAGACGTTCATGATCGGGCTGGTCGGGTTCGCGGTCGCGTCGGGGCTGGGCGGTGCGGCCACCGGGTCCGGGCTGCTGTTCGGGGCGCGGGCGCTTCAGGGCGCCTTCGGTGCGCTGCTGGCACCGTCCGCGCTGTCACTGCTCACCACGACGTTCACCATCGGGAAGGAGCGAAGCAAGGCCTTCGGGATCTACGGGGCCATCGCGGGCGGTGGCGCGGCCATCGGACTGATCGCCGGCGGGCTGCTGACCGAGTACCTGAACTGGCGCTGGTGCCTGTACGTGAACGTGCCGATCGCGGCGATCGCCTTCCTGGGCGCTTCGGTGTTTCTGCACGACAAACCGGAGCGGGACCGTGTGCAGCTGGATATTCCGGGCGCGGTGCTGGGCTGCGGCGGTCTGGTCGCGATCGTCTACGGGTGCAGTGAGGCGGAGCCACGGGGGTGGGGAGACGGGCTGGTCATCGGGCTGCTGGCGGGCGGGGTGGCGCTGCTGGCCGCCTTCGGCTGGTGGCAGTCGCGGGCGCCGCATCCCCTCCTGCCGCTGCACATCGTGCGGGACCGGAATCGCGGCGGCGCCTTCCTGACTATGGCGCTCGCGGTCATCGCGATGTTCGGGATGTTCCTGTTCATGACCTACTACCTCCAGACCGTGCTCGGCTATTCACCGGTCCGGGCCGGGCTGGCCTTCCTGCCGATGGTGGCGGCGATCGTGGTCGGCTCCACACAGATCTCGGCACGGCTGCTGCACCGCGTCCCGCCCCGCTTCCTGATGGTCCCGGGCGCGCTGCTGGCCGCCGCGGGGCTCTTCACCCTGCGGTATCTGACGGCCGAGCCCGCGTATGTGTCGCATGTGCTGCCGGCCATGCTGCTCGTCGGGCTCGGCATGGGCCTGATCTTCATGCCGGTGATGGCGACGGCCACGTCCGGGGTGGCCCCGCACGACTCCGGAGTCACCTCCGCGACCGTCAACACGGCGCAGCAGGTGGGCGGTTCGATCGGTACGGCGCTGCTGAACACCCTCGCCACCTCGGCGAGCGCGGTGTTCATCGCGGATCATCTGGCGGACGCGGCCCGGAAGGGTGGCGGGCTCGGGCTCACCCCGGCGGTGCGGGACCAGATCGTCAAGGACGGGGTGGTGCACGGGTTCAATGTCGCGATCGGGGTGGCGTCGGCGATCATGCTGCTCGCCGCGCTCGTCGCCGGACTCCTGGTCAACGGCCGGGCACCGAAGCCCGGCCGGTCCCCGGCGGCGGACGGCGCCGAATCGGCGGACGCGGCGGTGTGAGCGCGGGCCGCGGCGGGCGGCGGAGGGGGTGAGCAGGGGCTCGGTCCGGCGCCGGAATACCCGCGCGGTCACCCCTGCCCCGTCCAGTACGATATTGACGTTCCGTAAAGCAAATCCTCACTCACCGTAGCGACTTGGGAGCAGCCGGCAATGGCTCGACACCTCATCACCAGCGCCCTTCCGTATATCAACGGGATCAAGCACCTGGGCAACATGGTGGGGTCCATGCTCCCGGCCGATGTCTATGCCCGGTATATGCGGCAGCGCGGGCACGATGTCCTCTACATCTGCGCGACGGACGAGCACGGGACCCCGGCGGAGCTGGCGGCGAAGGACGCGGGCCAGTCGGTCGACGCGTTCTGTGCGGAGCAGCACGACAAGCAGAAGGCCATCTACGAGGGCTTCGGCCTGGAATTCGACTACTTCGGCCGGAGCTCGTCGCGGGAGAACGTGGAGCTGACGCAGCACTTCGCGCGCAAGCTGCACGAGAACGGCTTCATCGAGGAGCGGGCGATCCGCCAGGTCTTCTCGATCGCCGACGACCGCTTCCTGCCGGACCGCTACATCGTCGGCACGTGCCCGCACTGTGGCTACGACAAGGCGCGCGGCGACCAGTGCGAGAACTGCACCCGGGTGCTCGACCCGACCGACCTGATCGATGCCCGCTCGGCGATCAGCGGCAGCGGTGACCTGGAGGTGCGCGAGACCAAGCACCTCTTCCTGCTCCAGTCGAAGCTTCAGCACGAGGTCGAGGGCTGGCTGGACGGCAACGGCAGCAAGGAATGGCCGACGCTGGCCTCGTCCATCGCGCACAAGTGGCTGACGGAGGGCCTCCAGGACCGGGCCATCACCCGTGACCTGGACTGGGGCGTGCCGGTGCCGGCCGATGTGTGGCCGGAGCTGGCGGCCGAGGGCAAGGTCTTCTACGTCTGGTTCGACGCGCCGATCGAGTACATCGGCTCGACGAAGGAGTGGGCGGACACCGACCCGGAGAACCGCGACTGGAAGTCGTGGTGGTACGAGGCCGAGGACGTCCGGTACACGGAGTTCATGGCCAAGGACAATGTGCCGTTCCACTCCGTGATGTTCCCGGCGACCCAGCTGGGCACCCGCGAGCCATGGAAGAAGGTCGACTTCCTCAAGGCCTTCAACTGGCTCAACTACTACGGCGGGAAGTTCTCCACCTCCCAGCGGCGCGGCATCTTCACGGACGCGGCGCTGGAGCTGCTGCCGGCCGACTACTGGCGCTACTTCCTGATCGCCAACGCCCCGGAGTCCGACGACACCTCCTTCACTTGGGAGCTGTTCGCGTCCTCGGTCAACAAGGACCTGGCGGACACCCTCGGCAACTTCGTCAACCGGGTGCTGTCCTTCTCCCGGAAGCGGTTCGGTGACGAGGTGCCCGCGGGCGCCGAGGCCGGGGCCGCGGAGCAGAAGCTGGGCGAGGAGATCGCCGGGCTGCTGGCGGAGTACGAGGGCCACATGGAGGCCCTTCAGTTCCGCAAGGCCGCGGCGTCGCTGCGCGCCCTGTGGAGCGCGGGCAACTCCTACCTGGAGGAGAAGGCCCCGTGGCTGGAGATCAAGACCGACAAGGACGCCGCGGCCCTGACGCTGCGTACGGCGATGAACCTGATCCATCTCTACGCGATCGTCTCCGAGCCGTTCATCCCGTCGTCGGCCAAGGCGATGCGGGGCGCCTTCGCGCTGGAGAACGACACCGCGGTGTGGGTCTCCCAGGAGGAGGCGAAGGCGCTGGCCTCGGTGCCGGCCGGAACTCCCTTCACCGTGCCGCCGGTGCTCTTCGCGAAGATCACCGAGGACGACCTGGCGGCCTACCGCGAGCGCTTCGGCGGCGCGGAGCAGTGATCCCCGCCTGACCGCGGCCGTCTCCGCGGCCGGAGCAGCAAGCGCGCCCGTCCGGCCCTCAGGCCGGGCGGGCGCCCGCATGTGTGGGCCCCGATGGCCCGGACGCCGCGGCTCAGGGCCGGGTCGGCGGGGACACGAAGGCGTGCAGTGACTCCAGGCCCGGCGCCGGCGGCAGCGGGATGGGGCGCCAGCCACGGGCGTAGGCCGGCGGCTTACGGCCGTTGACGAGGACGGCGGCGGGCCGGGACGCGGCCAGCCGGGCCAGGCCCGCGGGGGTGATGCCGGCATCGTGGCCCTGCGGCTGGCGGGACGCACAGCCCGCCTGGTACGCCACCCGTACCGCCTCCTCGCCGCTCACCACACAGGGCGGCCGCAGACCGGCCTCCTTCAGCGTCTCGGAGATCCGGCCGATACCGGTCTGGGCGCGTGCGGTGCTCAGCACCATCTTGTGCAGAATCGCCAGCTGGATGGCCTCATGGCCGGTCAGCGCGAGGACGAGCAAGGCCACCGCCCAGGCGTGCCGGCGGCGCGGCAGCCGGGTCAGCCAGTACAGGAACCACGCGGCGGGCATCAGCAGCAGCGCGTACGCGGGCAGCAGGAAGCGCGGCGCGGCGTAATTCACCGTCAGCAGGTAGGGAGCGGCGAGGCAGAGGCCGGCCAGCGCCGGGACGACGAGCGGAGCCGGTCCGTTGCGGTGCAGCGGGCCGACCGGATCGCGCAGCCGCACTGCGGGCCACACCGGGCCGTGGTGGTCCGGTTCGCCGACGGGCTCGCGGCTGCCCGGCCGGACCGGCGCCAGCCCGAGCGGCTGCGGGCCACCGCCGCGCTCCGCGGACGCCCACGCCGGACCGTACCGGTACAGCGCAGCACCGGAATCACGGGCCCGCAGCGCCACCCATACCGCCCCGATGACCGCGAGGGGCAGCAGGAACCACCACACCGCGGTGACCGGATGGTCCCAGGCCAGCTGGCAGGGCCGGCACAGCGTCTTGCCCTGAAGCGAGCGGGCATGGTCGTCGAAGGACAGATGCCAGCCCAGACCGCCCTGGATCCGTCCGGCCTGCCGCAGCCGCGCCACGAGCCCGCCGTAGGACAGATACGCCTCCGCGACCCACTCGGCGCATCCCAGGGCCAGTCCGGCCGGCAGTGCCAGCAGCACGGCGGGGCGCCGCCAGGACGGGACGCACAGGGCCGCGGCGAAGAGCGGCACGGCCAGCCAGACGGCGTCGGTGGGGCGCATCAGCGCGGCCAGCGCCACCGCGACGCCGAGTCCGGCCGCCGCGCCCCGGCCGGCGCGGGGGGCCAGTTGCCGGGACGGCTGCCGTACGGCGCGCAGAAAGCAGCCGGTGGCGACGAGCGCGGCGTAGGCGACCCACAGGTTGGGCATCGCCTGCGGGCCGTAGAAGAGCGTGATCCACAGACCGGCGAACAGCGCGCCGCCCAGCGCCGGTACGGGGGCGGGCAGCAGCTGCCGCCAGACGCACAGGCTGATCAGGAGCCCGGCGCCGGAGAGCACCGCCAGGTAGCAGTGCAGCACGGTGGCCGAGGTCGTCAGCGCGGCGGCCGGGGCGAGGAGGAAGCTGACGCCGCGGGCGCGGGGCGCGCTGAAGAACGCGGCCGGCGTATGGCGGTCGACCTGGCTGACGTAGACCGTCTCGTCCCATCCCAGACCGGGGGTGGTCAGGGCGCCGTAGACCAGCAGGGCGGTGAAGACGGCGGCCACGGCGGTGAGCCACCACAGGTCATGGGCCGCGAGGGAGCGCGTCGCGCGGGTCCGCGGCCCCGGGCCGGCCGGAGCGGAGAGGAGGCTGGCTTGCTGCATGAGCACCACAGTGCAGGCGCTGCCGGAGCCCGGCCACACGAGTGGAGCGGTCGGGGCACCCGGGCCGGCGCGCGGCGTCCGTTCCCGCTCCGGGAGCGCCGGGCCGCCGACGCCCGTCCGGCAGCACAGCGGCCCCGAACGGGCCGGGGCGGCGTTTCACGTGAAACGCCGCCCCTCAGCCTGTCCGAGGCCCTTTGTCCCTCAGCAGCGCCTACTTCACCGGCGGCTTGCGCAGGGAGAGGTGCAGCTCCTTGAGGCGTGCCTCCTCGACCTCGCTCGGGGCGCCCATCAGCAGGTCCTGGGCGTTGCCGTTGAGCGGGAAGGCGATGGTCTCGCGGATGTTGGGCTCGTCGGCCAGCAGCATGACGATGCGGTCGACGCCGGGGGCGATGCCACCGTGCGGCGGGGCGCCGAACTTGAAGGCACGGAGCATGCCGCCGAACTCGGCCTCGACCGTCTCCTTGTCGTAGCCGGCGATCGCGAAGGCCTTGTACATGACCTCGGGCTCGTGGTTACGGATCGCGCCGGAGGACAGCTCGGTGCCGTTGCAGACGATGTCGTACTGCCAGGCCAGGATGTCCAGCGGGTCCTTGGTCTCCAGCGCCTCCAGGCCGCCCTGCGGCATGGAGAACGGGTTGTGCGAGAACTCGATCTTGCCGGTGTCCTCGTCCTTCTCGAACATCGGGAAGTCGACGATCCAGCAGAAGCGGAACTCGTCCTCGACGAAGTGGCCGGCGCGCTTGGCGACCTCGACACGGACCGCGCCCATGATCTTGGAGACCTCGTCGAACTCACCGGCGCCGAAGAAGACGGCGTGGCCGGGCTTGAGGTCCAGGGCGACGACCAGCGACTTGATGTCGTCCTCGGTGAGGAACTTGGCGATCGGGCCGGTCAGCGCGTTGTCCTCGCCGACGCGGACCCAGGCCAGGCCCTTGGCGCCCTGCTGGACGGCGAAGTCGCCCAGCTGGTCGAAGAACTTGCGCGGCTGGTCCGCGGTGTCCGGCACGGCCAGGGCGCGGACGTGCTTGTCGGCGAAGGCCTTGAAGCCGGAGCCGGCGAAGACGTCGGAGACATCCACCAGCTCCAGCTCGGCGCGCAGGTCCGGCTTGTCGGAGCCGTACTTGAGCATCGCCTCGCGGAACGGGATGCGCGGGAACGGGGAGGTGACCGTGCGGCCGTTGCCGAACTCCGTGAACAGCTCGGTCATCAGCTTCTCGACGGGCTGGAAGACATCCTCCTGCTCGACGAAGCTCATCTCGACGTCGAGCTGGTAGAACTCGCCCGGCGAGCGGTCCGCGCGGGCGTCCTCGTCACGGAAGCAGGGCGCGATCTGGAAGTAGCGGTCGAACCCGGCGATCATCAGCAGCTGCTTGAACTGCTGCGGGGCCTGCGGCAGCGCATAGAACTTGCCGGCGTGCAGACGGGAGGGGACCAGGAAGTCGCGAGCGCCCTCGGGGGAGGTCGCGGACAGGATCGGGGTCGCCATCTCGTTGAAGCCGAGGGCCACCATCTTGTGACGGATGGCGGAGATGACCGCGGTGCGCAGCATGATGTTGCGGTGCATCCGCTCACGGCGCAGGTCGAGGAAGCGGTATTCGAGCCGCTTCTCCTCGTTGACGCCGTCGTCCGCGTTGATCGTGAAGGGGATCTGGTCGGCGGCGCCGAGCACCTCGACCTCGGAGACCTCGATCTCGATCTCGCCGGTCGGCAGGTCGGGGTTGACGTTGTCGGCACCGCGCGCGCTGACCTTGCCGTCGATGCGGACGACGGTCTCCTTGGTCAGCGAGCCGAGTGCCTCGTTGGCCGGCGTACCGGGGCGGGCGACGAGCTGGACCAGACCGTAGTGGTCGCGCAGATCGATGAAGAGGATGCCGCCCAGGTCACGTCGATTGTGCAGCCAGCCGCTGAGGCGGACGTCGGTGTCGACGTCCGTGGCTCGGAGCTCGCCGCAGTTATGGGACCGGTACCGATGCATCGCTCATCCAAGTCGTCGCGAGTGTCGAGGTGAGGAGTTGTCGGGAGAGGGAGAGGAAAAGGAGTACGGGCTCATGCGCCCGGTCGCTCTCCCCGTGGATCACCCGAAAGGCCACCCCAGGATTGACATAACCGCTCCAGGTTACCGTCCCGGCCCGCACGCCTTCGTTGACATATACGCATCAGTGCCGTGGGGACCGGCCCGGGGCCTCCCGACTGGGACGATGGTCACGTTCCGGCTCGCTGGTGGGGCGCCGCCAAACGCACCTAAAGTGAGGCAATGCGCACCGAGGATCTCCTGGCCGCCATCGCGACCGGCCTGTGGCGCTGGGACCACGCATCGGGACGGGTGACCCTCGACGCCGAAGCGGCCCGGCTGCTCGGGCTGCCCGCCGCACCTGCGGAACTGACCCGGGCCGCGGTGCGCTCCCGTTTTCATCCCGTCGACTTCGCCGAGATCAACGGGATCGTGCAGCTCGCGGTCGCCGAGCAGACGCTCGCCGAGGCCCGGCTGCGCATCGTGGACGAGCACGGGCGGGTGCAGCGCATCGTCCGCTCCCGCTCCCGCCCCCGGATCGTCGACGGCGACTTCGAGCTGGTCGGCACCCTTCAGGAGGTGCCCGAACCGCAGCCCGGGACCTCCGCCGCGCACACCCCGATAACCGGTGACTGGCGCCGCTCCCGTGAGGCGTTTCTGCTGGACGCGGGCCGGGCGCTGGCCGAGGCACGGTCCACCGCCGAGGTGCTGCGGGTCGCGGCCGGGCTGTCCATGCCGGGGTTCATGCCGGACGGGCTGGCGGTCTTCGGCATCGAGGGTGACCGGCTGCCGGTCATCGGCCAGCACGGCTACGCGTCCGGCGACGAGCGGCCGTTCGCCGACATGACGCTGGCCACCGACCACCCGGCGGCCGAGGTCGTCCGCACCGGCCGGGCCAGCTATCTGCCCACCCCGGAGGACTACCGCCGCCGCTACCCCGCCACCTGGCCGCTGGCCGCCCGTTTCCGCCGGACCTCGTGGGCGTTCCTGCCGCTCGTGAACGCGGGCCGGACGATCGGCGCCTGGATGGCGGCGTTCGCCCAGCCGGTGGCGTTCACCCCCGATGAGCGTGCGGTGCTGACCACCGTCGCCCGGATGCTGGCCCAGGCGCTGGCCCGGGCCGGGATGCAGGAGGAACAGCAGGAACTGGCGCTGGGACTGCAGCGCAGCATGATGCCGACGGTGCAGCCGGACATCCCGGGGATGACGGTCGCGGCCCGCTATGTCCCGACCGGCGGTGGACTGGAGGTCGGCGGCGACTGGTACGACATGATCCCGCTGCCGTCCGGCCGGATCGCGCTGGTCATCGGGGATGTCCAGGGGCACGACGTACGGGCCGCGGGCCTGATGGGACAGCTGCGGATCGCGCTGCGGGCCTACGCGTCCGAGGGCCATCACCCCGATGCGGTGCTCTCCCGCGCCTCCCGCTTCCTGGCCGGGATCAATGAGACCGAGCTCCGCGGCCACGGCGAGGACCAGCGCTTTGCGACCTGCCTCTACATCGAGGTGGATCCGGCGACGGGGCTGCTGGACATCGCCCGGGCCGGCCATCCCGAACCGGCGATCCGGATGAGCGACGGCACGATGCTGGTCCGGCCCACCGCGGGCGGGCTGCCGCTGGGCATCGTCCCGGACACCGACTACCCCACCACCCGGCTCGTCCTGGAGCCCGGCGAGACCATGCTGGTGTGCACCGACGGGCTGATCGAGACCGGCGGCCACGATCTGGAGACCGGCTGGGCGCGGCTGCGCGACGTCCTGGAGGCATGGGAGGCCGACGAGGACGGCGAGAGTCTGGAGCGGCTGGCCGACGCGCTGGTCCAGGCCGTGCACGGGCCGCCGTCGCACCACACCACCGGTCCGCTGGTGGACCGCCGCGAGGACGACATCGCCGTCCTGCTGCTGCGCCGCGAGGGCGCCGGCTGCGGGGTCGGCACCGGCGGCCTGCTGACCCCGCAGCCTGTGCGGCGCATCGTGCTCTCCATCGCCCAGGCCGAGCCGGAGCGGATAGCCGAGGCACGCCGGCAGGTCCGGGACGTGCTGCACGACTGGGCCGACCCGGACCAGGTGGACTCGGCGGTGCTGATGGTCTCCGAGATGGTCACCAATGTCCTGCTGCACACCGACGGGGATGCACTGCTGGTCGCCGAGATCACCGGTGAGCGGGGCGCCCGGCGGATCCGCGTCGATGTCGCCGACAGCAGCGATGAGCTGCCGCACCGCCGCAGCCCCGGCGAACTGGCGTCGTCGGGGCGCGGTCTGATGCTGCTGGAGCTGCTGGCCGGGGCGTGGGGCGTGGATCCGCGCGGGGACGGCAAGTCGACGTGGTTCGAGCTCTACGAGGCGGCGGCGGAGGCGGCGGGCCCGCTGTCGTCGGAGTCCGGGTCCGCGGCGTAGTGCACCCGTAGCTCGTGGAGCACGCCGGTCGCGGCGGCGGTCAGCGGTACGGACAGCAGCATGCCGAGGATTCCGGCGACACTGGCGCCCGCGGTGATCGCCAGCATCACGGTCGCCGGATGCATCTGGACCGTACGGCTCTGGATCATCGGCTGGAGTACGTGCCCCTCCAGCACCTGCACGGCCAGGACGACGCCGAGCGCCCACAGCGCGATCACGAAGCCGCGGTCGGCCAGCGCCACCAGGATCGCCACCGCGCCGGAGATGAACGCGCCGAGGTAGGGGATGTAGGCGCCGACGAAGACCAGTGCACCCAGCCCGACGGCGCCCGGCACCTGAAGGATCAGCAGTCCGACGGTGATGCAGATGGCGTCGATCAGCGCGATGAAGGTGGTGCCGCGCATGAAGCCCTCGATGCTCTGGAAGCCACGGCGGGCCATCCGCTCCAGCTGCGGTGCCGAGGTGCCGGGCGCCCAGTCCCGCAGGGCGCGTACGGCCTTGTCGGAATCGCGCAGGAAGAAGAAGGTCAGCAGCAGGGCCAGAACCGAGGCGGCGAGGAACTGGCCGACGACGCTGACACCGGCCAGCAGCCCGGAGGCCGCGGTGCCCCCGAACTTGGCGACCAGCTCCTTGGACTTGGCGGCGAGATCGTCGAGCGAGGTACCGGCCGCCCCGAAGTGCTGGGAGAGGTCCTGGGCGGCGTTCCTGAGCGAGGCGATGATCTGGTCCCCGGTGTCGACCAGCGCGCTGACGACGATGTATCCGGCGCCGCCGACCACCACCACGAGGACCGCACAGGTCAGTCCGGCCGCCAGGGAACGGTTGAGCTTCATCGCCACCAGCCGCCGGTAGAGCGGCCCGAGCAGCCCGCTGCCGAGCAGTGCCAGCAGGACGGGCGTCACGGCAGCGCTCAGTTCGACGCACAGCCATACCCCGACGGCCAGCACGGCCGCGATCAGCAACGCCACCAGACACCAGGCCGCGGCACGGCGGGCCTCGATCGGCAGCAACGGGCTGGAAGGCTGCGGCCGTTCGCCCTCGGCGCCGCGCCGGTTCTCGTCCGAGTCGTTTCGCACCCGGACAGTCCACCACGGCCGCAGGCCCGGGACGGCTCCGGGAAGGCGTCCCGGGCGGCGTTTCACGCGAAACGCCGCCCTGCTGCCGACGTGGCGTCAGCGCTCGCCGGCGGGGATGGTGCCGAGCCGGCCGGCCTGGAAGTCCTCGAAGGCCTGGGCCAGTTCGGCGTGGGTGTTCATCACGAACGGGCCGTAATGCATCATCGGCTCGCGGATCGGCAGCCCGCCCAGCAGCACCACCTCGAAGTTCGGGCTGCGCGACTCCTGGGACTCGTCCGCCCGGATCGTGAGCGAGTCTCCGCTCCCGAACACGACCGCCTGTCCCATGCGGAACGGGCGTCCCTCCGCACCGGCCGTACCGCGCCCGGCCAGGGCGTAGGCGAGGGCGTTGAAGTCCTTGCGCCACGGCAGGGTCAGCTCGGCGCCCGGGTTCACCGTCACATGCATCATCGTGATCGGCGTATGCGTGATGCCCGGCCCCTGGTGACCGTCGAGTTCACCGGCGATCAGCCGCAGCAGCGCGCCGCCGTCGCCCGAGGTCAGCAGCTTCACGTTGCCGCCACCGATGTCCTGGTAGCGGGGGGCCATCATCTTGTCGCTCTTCGGCAGGTTCACCCACAGCTGGAGGCCGTGGAAGAGACCACCGGACATGACGAGCGACTCCGGCGGCGCCTCGATGTGCAGCAGCCCCGAACCGGCCGTCATCCACTGGGTGTCGCCGTCGTTGATGACGCCACCGCCACCGTGCGAGTCACGGTGCACAAAGGTGCCGTCGATCAGATACGTCACGGTCTCGAAGCCCCGGTGCGGGTGCCAGGGCGTGCCCTTGGGCTCTCCCGGCGCGTACTCCACCTCGCCCATCTGGTCCATCATGATGAACGGGTCGAGGTGCTGGTAGTCGATCCCGGCGAACGCACGGCGCACCGGGAACCCCTCGCCCTCGAATCCGCTCGGAGCGGTGGCTACGGCCCGCACGGGACGGGCCTGCGCCGCGACGGGCGCCGCCACACGCGGCAGGGTCAGCGGATTCTCAACGGTCACTGCGGGCATGACGGCCTCCTCGATCGCAACCAACTTAGTTGAATAGTGAACAACCCGCAAGGCCCATGGCATTCCCGCCCGCATTTCCCCAGGCCACAGGGGCTCCTTGAGCTCACAAGGGCCCCGACACACCTCGGGCCGGCCCCTCCGAGGGACCGGCCCGTGACTCAGCGGCGGCAGCGGGCATCGGCCCGCCACACGCCAGGACGACTAGCCGTACATCCGCCGCATCGCGAAGTCGACCATCTGCTCCACGGCCTTCGCGTCGAAGACCATCCGGTGATCACCCTCCATGTCGAGGACGAAGCCGTAGCCGGTGGGCAGCAGGTCGAGCACCTCGGCACCGGTGATCACGAAGTACTTGGACTCCTTGCCCGCGTACCGCCGCAGCTCCTTGAGCGAGGTGAACATCGGGATCACCGGCTGCTGGGTGTTGTGCAGCGCCAGGAAGCCGGGGTTGCCACCACGGGGGCAGTAGACCTTGGACGTGGAGAAGATGCCCTGGAAGTCCTCGGCGGACATCGAGCCGGTGGTGAAGGCGCGCACCGCGTCGGCGAGGGAGGGCGGGGACGGCTCGGGATACAGCGGCTGCTCGCCATAACCCCCGGGGGCCGGTTGTTGCGGCGGGGGCGCTCCGTACTGCTGCTGCCCGGCACCCGCGTTCTGGTCGTAGCCGTACATGCGCCACAGCGTACTGAGTCGGCGATTCGCCGGGGGACGCTCGTCACAGATGGGCGGTAGGGGTTGATTCTTATTACCGGTGGGTAGCATCATCGTAGGCACTTGCTACTTGCTGGTATTGCGTTTGAGGTCCTCCCTCCCGAACCCTTACGGAGCCGTATCCATGGGGCACTACAAGTCGAATCTCCGCGACATCGAGTTCAACCTCTTCGAGGTGCTCGGCCGTGACAGCGTGTACGGCACCGGACCGTTCGCGGAGATGGATGTCGACACCGCCAAGAGCGTCCTGTCCGAGATCGCCCGGCTGTCCGAGAACGAGCTGGCCGAGTCGTTCGCCGACACCGACCGCAACCCGCCGGTCTTCGACCCGGAGACCAACACCGCGCCGGTTCCGGACACCTTCAAGAAGAGCTACCAGGCCTTCATGGACGCCGAGTGGTGGCGTCTGGGCATCCCGGAGGAGCTCGGCGGCACCACCGCGCCCCGCTCCCTGCTCTGGGGCTTCGCCGAGACCATCCTGGGCGCCAACCCGGCCGTGTGGATGTACGCGTCCGGCCCCGCCTTCGCCGGCGTCCTCTACGAGGAGGGCACCGAGGAGCAGCACCGCATAGCCCAGCTCATGGTGGACAAGCAGTGGGGCTCCACGATGGTGCTCACCGAGCCGGACGCCGGTTCGGACGTCGGCGCCGGCCGCACCAAGGCCGTGCAGCAGGCGGACGGCACCTGGCACATCGAGGGCGTCAAGCGCTTCATCACCTCCGGTGAGCACGACATGTCCGAGAACATCGTGCACTTCGTCCTCGCCCGCCCCGAGGGTGCCGGTCCGGGCACCAAGGGCCTGTCGCTCTTCATCGTGCCGAAGTACGACTTCGACTGGGAGACCGGCGAGCTGGGCGAGCGCAACGGCGCCTACGCCACCAACGTCGAGCACAAGATGGGCCTGAAGGCGTCCAACACCTGCGAGATGACCTTCGGCGCCAACCACCCCGCCAAGGGCTGGCTGCTCGGCGAGAAGCACGACGGCATCCGCCAGATGTTCAAGATCATCGAGTTCGCCCGGATGATGGTCGGCACGAAGGCCATCGCCACCCTCTCCACCGGCTACCTCAACGCGCTGGAGTACGCCAAGGAGCGCGTGCAGGGACCGGACCTGGCGGCCTTCACCGACAAGACCGCGCCGCGCGTCACCATCACCCACCACCCCGATGTGCGCCGCTCGCTGATGACGCAGAAGGCGTACGCCGAGGGCATGCGTGCCCTGGTGCTCTACACCGCCACGGTCCAGGACGAGATCCTCGTCAAGGAGGCCGCGGGCGACGACGCGAGCGCCGCGATCCGCCTCAACGACCTGCTGCTGCCGATCGTGAAGGGCTACGGCTCGGAGAAGTCCTACGAGCAGCTGGCGCAGTCGCTCCAGACCTTCGGTGGCTCCGGCTACCTCCAGGAATACCCGATCGAGCAGTACATCCGGGACGCCAAGATCGACACCCTCTACGAGGGCACCACCGCGATCCAGGGCCAGGACTTCTTCTTCCGGAAGATCGTCCGCGACCAGGGCCAGGCGCTCACCGCACTCTCCGACGAGATCAAGCAGTTCCTCGCCGGCAACACCGGCGGCGAGGAGCTGGAGCAGGCCCGCGGCGAGCTGGCCAAGGCAGCCGCCGACCTGGAGGCGATCGTCGGCGCCATGCTGACCGACCTCGCCGCGACCGAGAAGGACGTCAAGTCGATCTACAAGGTCGGCCTGAACACCACCCGGGTGCTGATGGCCTCCGGCGATGTCGTCATCGGCTACCTCCTGCTCAAGGGTGCGGCCGTGGCCGCCGAGAAGCTGGCCGGCGCCTCGGCGAAGGACAAGCCCTTCTACACCGGCAAGATCGCCGCGGCGAAGTTCTTCGCGCACAACGTCCTGCCGGGCGTCGGCGTCCAGCGCGGTCTGGCCGAGTCCGTCGACCAGTCGCTGATGGAGCTCGACGAAGCCGCGTTCTGAGAGCGAATTCCGCGGCCCGGCTGCGGCGTTTCTCTTAGAGGTCTCTCAGATTGACCGTTCAGACTGACGGGGCCCGCCTCTCTTCCCCCGGAGAGGCGGGCTCTGTCATGTCCGGGGAGGTGGGCCGGATGCCAGGACATCGCAGCGGGCGCGCCTCCGCATGCCGGGACCGCGGTCCATTACACCCGGAATCCACCACTCCGCAATGCTTCCCGGTCCGGAAGGCAGAAATCCTGGCCGGAAGGGTGCGCAGTCGCACCGCATGCGCACGGGGAATGGGGGGTCCGGCTCCTTATGCTGAATCCATGACCAACTCCGCCCGCTTCGATCGCGGCCACACCGACGACCTGATGTCCTATCTCGCCGCCAGTCCGTCGCCCTACCACGCAGTGGCAAATGCGGCGGAGCGGCTGGAGAAGGCCGGTTTCCGGCAGGTCGCCGAGGTCGACGCGTGGGACGGCGAGAGCGGCGGCAAGTACGTCCTGCGCGGCGGCGCGATCGTTGCCTGGTTCGTTCCCGAGGGCGCGAACGCGGCCACTCCGTACCGAATTGTGGGGGCTCACACCGACTCTCCCAATCTGCGGGTCAAACCGATTCCGGACACCGGCGCCCGGGGCTGGCGGCAGGTCGCCGTCGAGATCTACGGCGGCACCCTGCTCAACACCTGGCTCGACCGCGATCTGGGGCTGAGCGGGCGGGTGACGCTGGCCGACGGCAGCCATCGGCTCGTCCATGTCGACCGGGCGCTGCTGCGGGTGCCGCAGCTGGCCGTGCACCTCGACCGCTCGGTGAACTCCGAGGGTCTCAAGCTCGACAAGCAGCGCCATATGACGCCGATCTGGGGCCTGGGCGAGGTGGCCGAGGGCGATCTGATCTCCTTCGTCGCCGAGGAGACCGGCGTGCCGGCCGGCGACATCAAGGGCTGGGACCTGATGGTCCACAGCATCGAACCACCCGCCTACCTGGGCCGCGACCGCGAGCTGCTGGCCGGCCCGCGGATGGACAACCTGCTTTCCGTGCACGCCGGTACGGCCGCGCTCACCGCCGCCGCGGCCGCCGGCAGCGCCCTGAGCAGCATTCCGGTGCTGGCCGCCTTCGACCACGAGGAGAACGGCAGCCAGTCCGACACCGGCGCGGACGGCCCGCTGCTCGGCACCGTCCTGGAGCGCTCCGTCTTCGCCCGCGGCGGCTCGTACGAGGACCGGGCGCGGGCCTTCGCCGGCACCCTCTGCCTGTCGTCCGACACCGGGCACGCCGTTCACCCCAACTACGGTGAGCGGCACGACCCGGGCCACCACCCGATGCCCAACGGAGGACCGATCCTCAAGGTCAACGTCAATCAGCGCTATGCCACGGACGGCAGCGGACGGGCCGTCTTCGCGGCGGCCTGCGAGCGGGCCGGGGTCCCGTGGCAGAGCTTCGTGTCCAACAACTCGATGCCGTGCGGGACCACCATCGGGCCGATCACCGCGGCCCGGCACGGCATCTCGACGGTCGACATCGGCGTGGCCATCCTGTCCATGCACTCGGCGCGTGAGCTGTGCGGCGCCGAGGACCCGTATCTGCTGGCGAACGCCCTGACGGCCTTCCTGGAGGGCTGAGTTGGAGTTCTCACTGCTCGGCCCGATCGCCGTGACGACCGGCTCCGCGGAGCTGTCGCTCGGGCCCGCCAAGCGGCGCAGTGTGCTGGCACTGCTGCTGTTGCAGCCCAACACCACCGTCCCACTGGAGCAGTTGATCGACTCCCTGTGGGAGGACGAGCCACCCGAACACGCCCGTACGGTCGTCCAGGGGCATGTCTCGCGGCTGCGCGCCACGCTTGCCGAGGGCGGTGCGGAGGCGTACGGCATCGAGCTGACCACGCACGGCTCCGCCTATCTCCTGCGGCTTCCGGAGGAACTGATCGACGCTCACCGGTTCGGTGAGCTGGTGGCGCTGGCCCGCCCCGAGGCGGCGCCCGGCGATGCCGTACCCCTGCTGCGCGAGGCGCTCGGCCTGTGGCACGGGCCCGCGCTGACCGGCACGGTCACCAGCCCGCCGTTCGCGGCCGCCGCCCATGCGCTGGAGGAGCGGCGGCTGACGGCCGTGGAGGCGCTGGGGCGGGCGCACGGCGCGCTCGGCGAGCATGAACAGGCCGCGGCCATCCTCTACTCCGCGGCCGTCAACAACCCGCTGCGGGAGGGCCTGATCGCCGGGCTGATGCGGGCGCTGTTCCGTACGGGACGGCAGTCCGATGCGCTGGAGTGGTTCCACCGCACCCGCCGGCTGCTCAACGAGGAGCTGGGCGTCGATCCCGGCGAGCGGCTGCGCGGCGCCTACGAGGAGATTCTGCGCGCCGAGGCGGCCGGCGGGGCCCGGGCCAAGCCGGCGGGCGGGGCGCGGGCGGCGGGCGCCACTTCCGCCGGGGCCACCGGGGCTCCCGGAGGAAGCCGTTCCGCGGCGGACCGTGGGCCGCGGCCCGTTGCGGGCGCGGACCGGGGACCCGTACCGGACGGCACCGGCGCGGTGGACGCCCCTGGTGGCGGGGCCGTGCCAGGCGGCGACGGGGCGCGGACGGGCGCGGCGGACCGCACCCGGACCGGCTCCGGACGGGCCGGTGCGGCGCCGCGGCTGCTGCCCCGGGCTCCGGCCCGCTTCCTGGGACGGGAGCAGGAACTCGCCGCCCTGACGGCCGTGTTGACGGACGGTGGGACCGGGGAGAGTCCGCTCGCAGTGGTGGCGGGACCGGCAGGCGTCGGCAAGACCGCCTGTGCCGTGCAGTGGGCGCATCTGCGCGCCGACGCCTTCCCCGACGGCCAGCTCTTCGCCGATCTGCGTGGCTTCGGCGAGGGCGACGAGGCGGCGCCGGCCGAGATCCTGCGTGACTTCCTGCTGGCGCTCGGCACACCGCCGGAGCGGGTGCCCGGTTCGGCGCAGGCCGCGTCCGCGCTGTTCAGGTCGCTGGTCGCGGAGCGCCGGCTGCTGGTCGTCCTCGACAATGCACGCAGCTCGGCGCAGGTACGGCCGCTGCTGCCCGGCGGCCCGCACTGCGCCACCGTCGTCACCAGCCGCAGCCGTCTCGACGGGCTGGTCGCCACCGACTGCGCCCGGCCGGTCGGTCTCCAGACGCTCGGCCACGAGGAGGGCGCGGCGCTGCTCGGTGCCATGCTCGGCCCGGAGCGGGTCGCCGAGGACCCGGCAGCCGCACGTGAGCTGGTCGATCTGTGCGACGGGCTGCCGCTGGCGCTGCGGGCCGCGGCCGCCCAGCTGACCGCCCGGCCGCGCTGGCGGCTGGCCCGGCTGGCCGCGGCGCTGCGGGACGAACGGCGGCGGCTGGCGCTGCTGTCCGCGGAGGACACCGGCATCGCGGCGGCCCTGCGGATGTCCGTCGCCCGGCTGTCGGCCGACGACGCACAGCTGCTCAGCGCGCTGGCGACCAGCGCGGACGGACACCTCAACGCGTCGCTGGCGGCGGCGCTCGCCGGATACGACCCGGAGCGCACCCAGGACGGTCTGGACCGGCTCGCGGAGATGCATCTGGTGGACGAGGAGGCCACCGATGTCTACACGATCAGCACGCTGACCCAGCTGTTCGCACGGGACGAGCGCGGGGAGAGCGGCGAGGGGGGCAAGCACGGTACGGGTGACGGGAACAAGGAGTGACGGGCGCGGCCGCGCCTGCGGCCGTCCTGGTGCGGGGACGTTAGGCGCACGTTAGTGGCACGCCAGCGGCGAGCGGCAAGGTAGTGGTCACACCGCAGGACAGACCACAGGCCAGACCGCAGGGCGTAGCGCCGGCGCGGCACGGGCCACCGACCGGGGGAGACCGGAATGCCGCGCAGCCACCACCGCTCCGAGACCGTCATCGAGACCGGCGCCTCCCGGCCGTCCCGTGCGGTCCGCCGCCGTACGCTGCGGGTCGCGGCGGCGGGCCTCACCGCCGTCGCCGCGCTCACGCTCACCGCCTGCGGCGGCCAGGACAACCCGCTGCAGACCGGCGCCGCCAAGCCGTACCACCCGGCGCCGCAGGGCGCCGAGGAGCCGGTGGCCATGGGCGACGACGGCCCCCAGGGCGGTACCCGGCCCAACGGCGGCCACGCGGAGCGGACCTCGGCCCGGCACGGTGGCTCCGGCGCGGGTGCCGGAGAGAGCGGCACCGGGGCGAACGCCGGCCAGGCGGGCAAGAGCGGCAACACCGCCGGGACCCGGCACACCGCCTGCGACGCCGCGAAGATCCAGATCGTCGCCAAGCCGCTGAAGCGGCCGGTCAACCATCTGCTGCTGGAAGCCACCAACACCTCCGGCGCCACCTGCGACCTCTACTACTCCCCCTACCTGCGCTTCGACGAGGCCCAGAGCCCGCTGGCCGAACTGCCGGACAGCAAGCCGCAGTCCGTGGTCACCCTCGCCCCCGGCCAGTCCGGCTACGCCGCGGTGATGACCTCGTCCGCCGATGGTTCCGGCACGAACGGCCGCACCGTGACCTCGTTGTCCGTCAGCCTCCCCGGCCGCGACGGCAAGGGCAGCATCGGCGGCTCGAAGACGGTGGCGCTGCCCGGCGGCTCCGTGCACCTCGACGACAGCGCCTGGGTGACGTACTGGCAGTCGGACGTGAGCGCCGCGACGGCGTGGTGAGCCCCGTCCGGTGACGCGTCACTCCGCGCTCCGCGAGCCGTGGTCCGGTCACCCCGGGCCCGGCAGGCCGACAGCCGCCTGACGCAGGCTGAAGAGACCGGCCGCAGAGCCCCTTGAACCAGGGCGCCCGCATCCCCCAGCGGGCGCCCTTTTCGTGGTCCGTCGCCGCTGTCCCGTCATGTCTCATCCCGCGCCCCGCCCTGTCCCGGGCTCCTGACGTCTTTGCAGGTCACAAGCGTGCGCACGGCCGGGACATCCCACGGGACGAGGAACCTCCGGGCCGCCACGATGCCCCGCTCCACGATGGTCTCCGTCGCCGTGAGCAGACCGTCCGGCGGCGTACCGAACGGCCAACCGGCCCTAGACGGAGGGGAATCGAGATGTACGAGCACAGCAGCACGCACCCGGCGGACACCACCACCCCCACGGACCAGACCGCCCGCACCACGCGTCGGCGGTCCCCGTTCCGCAGGAACGTGTGGCGCAGGGTCCTGCCCACGGTGGCTGTGGCCGGCATCGGCGTGACCGGGTTCGCGGGGCTCGCCCACGGCAGTGACGTGGGCAGCGCGACCACCGGCGGGCAGTCCGCCGCCACCGCCAGGCCCTCACACGACGGCCCCGCCCGCGCCGGCTCCGTACGGCCGGCCGCCGCTGCCGACTTCCCCACGTGGGGCACCCGTTGGGTGGTGCACGCCACCGCGGACACCGGCTCCCCCGCCGTCGGAATGATCAACAAGACAGCGCCGGGTCAGGACCGGATCACCGCCGACTACCAGGTCGACACCGGCCGCAAGGTGTGCGAAGGCAGCTCCTGCTCGACGTTCATGGCGCACCTCACCGGGCCGGTCAGCGGCTTCCTCAGCGTGGTCGCGGTGGACATCACGCAGGACCGGCTGCCGGGCGTACCGGTCCAGGGCGGCGGGCAGCCGCAACCGCAGCCCGGCGGTTCGCGCGAGGAGATGCTGAACCGCGCCGCCACCTGGCTGACCGCCAACAATGGCGCCCAAGTCCCGTACAGCCAGGCCAAGGTCTGGAAGGACGGCTACCGCCAGGACTGCTCGGGCTATGTGTCGATGGCGCTCGGGCTGCCGACGCCCGGCACCAACACCGTGGGGCTGGCCACCAACCGCGGCATCACCCGGCCGATCTCCCTCGGCGAGCTCAAGCCCGGTGACCTGCTCATCGACGCCTCCGGCGACAACAACACCCGCCATGTGGTGATCTTCGAGAAGTGGAACGACGACGCCCAGACCTCGTACACCGCCTACGAGCAGCGCGGCGACCACGGCACCGACCACCGGACGCTGACCTACGGCCTGCCCGGCGGCGACGCCGAGTTCAAGCCCTACCGTCCGGTGACGTTCGGCGACTGACGCCCACCGGCGGCGCGAGGTCTGAGGTCCGAGGGAAGATCTCACGCTGTTTCACGTGAAACGTCACCATCTGATCCGGGCGCGATCCGGATCGTGTAACGAGGGGCACTTCCGGCACAGGGGAGCGGAAGTGCCCCTCGCGCGCGCATGGCCGCTGTGCTGGAATGCGAGACGTGCCTGGCCATCAGAACCACGCCGATCGTGTCCGCCGTAAGCCATTGGCCCCTCTTCCCGACGAACTCTCCGGCCCGGTACGGGACTTCGTCAGCTCCTTACGCCGTATGCACGGCGAACTCGGCTACAGCCTGAAGGAGTTGGAGAGCCGGCTGCCCGCCAGCCGCTCCTCCCTCTCCCGCTATCTGCGCGGTCAGAGCCTGCCCGACGAACGGCTGCTGGTGCAGTGGTGCACGCTCTCCCTCACCGGTGAGGACCGGCTGCCCGCCCTCGTCGACCTGCTGCACCGCGCCCAGGAGGCGGCGGACGCGGGAGTGCGGGCGGTGGAGCGGGACGGTACGCCCGGCGGGGAGGCCCGGGCGGACGCCAACGATCCGACCGAAGCCGAGACGCAAGTCGGGGCCGCGGCGACCGGCGGGCGGCGCCGGCGGCTGGTGCTCGCCGGGCTCGGGACCGCCGCGGTGCTCACCGCCGCAGCGCTGGCCGTACCGGCACTGACCAGCTCGAACAGGTCGCCGGAGAGTGGCAGTGACGGCCGGGCGCCGGGCGCGAAGAGCGCCGCGTCGGCCACCGGGTCCGCCCGGCTCACCGTCCACAACGTCGAACGGGACTGTCAGCACCGGCGGACCGAGACCTGCGCACTCGGGCTGGCCCGCGATCCGTACCGGCTCTATCGCCGCTCCAATGTCGTGGGCCATGTCTGGCACGGCGAGGTGCTGCGTGCGGTCTGCCGGATCGCCAACGGGATCACGGTCACGGATGAGGTGGGCGGCCACAGCAGCATGTGGTTCCGGGTCGAGCACGACGGCGATCAGGTGTGGTTGCCGGCCATCCGTATTCGCTCGGAACAGGTCGAGAACACCACACTGCCCGGCTGCCCGGACTGACGTTTCGGCGCCCCTTTCGGGACCGGAGCCTCGTCAGCCAGAGGGTGATCTTCACCCCCGTCACGGGTCGGCAGCGCCCCCCATACAACCCCTATGACCTGCGATAACGCCATATCGCCAGGGCCCCTGACGAACCCACCCTGGCGCATCCACCGGCAATGGATATCGTGGCCGTGCCATGACAGACACACCTCGCTGATACCGCAGCAACTCACTGGGGGAACCACCCATGACCGCACGCCGCTCCCGCCACCGCTCTGCCGCATACGCCGCGCTGGCCCTCGGGCTGGCCGGCTCGCTCGCGCTGACCGGCTGCAACAGCCACTCCTCGAAGAAGTCGAAGAAGTCCTCCTCCTCGTCTTCCAAGAGCAAGAAGCGCAAGATCATCGGTGGCGGTGCGGCCGCGGCGGGCGCGGGAGCGGCATCGCGGCGGGTGCCCGACTGCTACCCCAGCACGTACAAGGTCACGTTCTCCCAGCAGACCGGCCCGAAGAGCCATGTGGCCGTGAAGTTCAAGAACTCCACCAGCCGCGACTGCAAGCTCTACAACGCGCCGCTGCTGCGCTTCAACAACGCCAAGAAGCCGCTGCCGCTGCTCCAGGGCACGCCCGGCCATCTCGACGGCACCCGCATCACGGTGCCCGCCCACGGCTACGCCTACGCGGTCATTCCCACCAACACCGCAGCCACCAAGGGCACCGAGCAGAAGTCGGTGGCCATCGACTTCATGGGCATCTCGGCGAGCTCGGTCACGCACGGTCCGGCCACCGTCGACTTCGCGGAGAAGCGGCTCCACATCTCCGTCGGCAAGAGCAAGGTCACCAACTGGAGCTCCAGCATTCACGGGGCGCAGCTGGCGGGCGGCGTCGGCAAGTAGCCGCGGCGCCGACCGGCCCCGGGTGACGGCCGGCCGGCTCCGGCCCGGCCGACGGTCCCGGGGCGCTCGCTCCTACTCGGCGTCCAGCCCGGCCAGGACGAGCCCCAGCCGGGCCACCCCGCCCTCGGCGATCTCGACCGGGACGCCCCAGTCCTGCTGGTGCACATGGCAGGCGGGGTACTCGATGTCCGGGGCGTCATCACAGGACGCGGCCATCGCCGAGACATGCAGCACGCCCTCGGTCATACCGTCCGCGAGCACCAGATCCCGGGTGAGGTCGGTGCCGGCGCCCGCACCGTCGGCGAGCAGCTCCGGCGGTGTCGCACTGACCAGCAGCCGCGTCGAGGGACCGTAGCGGGTGTCGAGCTTCTGGCCGGCCGGGGCCTGGAAGACCACCTCCAGCCGCAGCGCGCCCGGGGCGACCTCGGTGGCCGCGCGCTGGGAGCGATGCGCCACCGACTCGACGCGGATCGCCTCCTCCGGCAGCCGCAGCCGGGTCAGCCGGTGCCGCGCCGACTCCACCACCACGAGGTCGCCGTCGACGAGCACCGCGTCGGACGGCTCGCGCAGATCCTTCGCCAGCGTCGTCACCTCGCCGCTCGCGGGGTCGAAGCGGCGCAGCGCGTGGTTGTAGGTGTCCGCGATGGCCACCGAACCGTCAGGGAGCGCGGTCACCCCCAGCGGGTGCTGTAGCAGCGCCTGGTCGGCAGCGCCGTCGCGGTGCCCGAAGTCGAACAGGCCGGTGCCGACGGCCGTCCGGATGACATAACCGTCGCCCGTTTCGGCGGGCTCCACCCAGCGGACCGCGCTGGTCTCCGAATCCGCGATCCACAGCCGGTCGCCGGCAGCCGCGAGCCCGGACGGCTGGGCGAACCACGCCTCGGCGGCCGGGCCGTCCACCAGGCCCTCGTTGGTGGTGCCGGCCGCGACCTCGACCGTGCCGGCGGCCGGGTCGTACGTCCACAGCTGATGCACCCCGGCCATCGCGATCCACAGCCGGTCCTGCCACCAGGCGAGGTCCCACGGCGAGGAGAGGTCCACCTCGCGCGCCGGACCCGAGGTCGGCGAGCCCTGCCACCACTGCTTGCCGGTGCCGGCCACCGTCTCCACTGCGCCGCTGTCGGGGTCGAGGACGCGGATGGCGTGGTTGACCGTGTCGGCGACGGCCACCTTGCCGTCCGGCAGCAGTGCCAGGCCCTGCGGCTCGTTGAAGGAGTCCGGGGTCAGCCCGCGCTCGCCGGTGCCGATCCGGCGCAGCACCTGCTCACCGTCCGCCGCCAGCTCCACCAGCTGGTGCCGGGTGGTGTCCGAGACGAGGAAGCTGCCGCCCGGCAGCCGGACCGCCTTGCCCGGGAAACGCAGATCGGTGGCCACCGGCTCCGGCGGTACGTAGGGGCCGTCACCGCGGTGCAGGGTGCCCTTCGCCTCGTGTTCGGCCTCCAGCTCCTCGACGAGCTTCCCGATGGCGTGCGCATGGCCCTCGCCGGCGTGCTGGGCGACGACATACCCCTCGGGGTCGATCACCACGAGCGTCGGCCACGCCCGTACCGCGTACTGCTTCCAGGTGGTGAGCTCGGGGTCGTCGAGGACCGGGTGCTCGACGCCGTAGCGCTCCACGGCGTCCACGACGGCCTGGTGCTCGGCCTCGTGCACGAACTTGGGGGAGTGCACGCCAATGATCACGACGGTGTCGCGGTGCCGCTCCTCCAGCTCCCGCAGCTCATCCAGAACATGCAGACAGTTCACACAGCAAAAGGTCCAGAAATCCAGGACGACAATGCGTCCTCGCAGGTCGGAGAGGGTCAGATCCTTGTTGCCGGTGTTCAGCCAGCCGCCCTTGCCGGTCAGCTCGGGGGCGCGGACGCGTGCACGTGAAGCCATGTGGACATTCAACGTCACTCCAGTGCGTGCACATTCCGCAGGGCCCCGGGGGAACACGTCAGCCATGCAGCCATCCCCCGGGAACGGGTCCCCGCGCAGGGGCAAGTACGTGGTTCGTGACCGCATCTTCGGCATCGGTGACGACTACTGGATCGAGGACGAGCACGGACGGCATGCCTACCTGGTGGACGGGAAGGCGCTGCGGCTGCGGGAGACCTTCGAGCTGAAGGACCCCGAGCGGCGGGTGCTGATCACCATCCGCAAGAAGATGCTGAGCCTGCGCGACACCATGACCATCGAGCGGGGCGGCGAGCCGCTGGCCACGATCCGGCGCAAGCGGCTCTCGCTGCTGCGCAACCACTACCGCGTCGAGCTGGTGGACGGCACCGAGCTGGATGTCAGCGGAAAGATCATGGACCGGGAGTTCGCCATCGAGTACGAGGGCGAACTGCTCGCCGAGATCTCGCGGCGCTGGCTGACCATGCGCGACACCTATGCGGTCAATGTCGTCCGGGAGGACGCGGATCCGCCGTTGCTGATCGCCATCGCGGTGTGTGTGATCCGGCTGGCGGAGCGGGAGCGCGGGGAGGACTGAGAAGCACGCGTTCCGGGCGTACGGCGCACCCCTCTGCGGCCGGGAAACATCGGCCTACGATGGTCGTCCGAAAGCACTGCCGGGGTGCCCGTGCGCAGCGTAACTTAACTGCACAGACAGCAGCCCGCGTACGAACCGTCCGAGGGGTCCCGTGACCGTCCATCCCAGCCTTCAGTCCTCCATCGATGCCTGGACTCACTCCATAGAAGCGATAACCGAGCTGGTGACTCCGCTCGTCGAAGGCGAGTGGAACAGGGCGACGGGCCTCCCAGGATGGTCCGTGCGTGATGTGGTCTCCCATGTCATCGGCCTGGAATGCGAAATGCTGGGCGACCCACGGCCGATTCACACGCTGCCGCGCGATCTTTACCACGTACGCAGCGAGTCGGCGCGACGGATGGAGGTGCAGGTCGACGTCCGTCGGCACCACACCGCGCCGGAGATGCTCAGCGAGCTCGAATACACCGTCATCCGCCGCTCCCGGCAGCTGCGCAACGAGACCCGCCAGCCGGACGCCGAGGTGCGCAGCCCGCTCGGCGAGGACCGTACGCTGGAATTCGTGCTTCAGCAGCGGGCGTTCGATGTCTGGGTGCATGAGCAGGACCTGCGCCGGGCACTCGGAAAGCCCGGCAATCTCGACTCCCCCGGCGCGCATGTGACGCGCGATCTGCTGGTGAAGGTATTGCCCGGCATCGTCGCCAAGCGGGCCCAGGCGCCCGCCGATTCAGCGGTGGTCTTCGACGTCAGCGGGCCGCTGGAATTCCTGCGGACGGTCCGGATCGACGGCGAGGGCAATGCCACGATCGACGGCAGTGTCTCGCTCGGCCCGACCCTCACGCTCGCCCTGGACTGGGACACCTTCCACCAGCTCGCCTGCGGCCGGGTGCGTCCATCGGCCGTCACCGAGCAGATCAAGATCGATGGCGATGCCGAACTGGCCGCGGCGATCCTGGACCACTTCGCGGTCACGCCGTAGCACCAGAGGTGGGCGGACGGCGTCCCGGCGGGTATCCGCCTCTCCACGCCGCTGCCCGTCAGCCTGCCGGAGAAAGAGAGCCGGCCCCGGAGTATGAGCCGTTTCACGTGAAACAGCCCTGTCCGTTTCACGTGAAACGGACCCGGCCGCCGATCACTTGGCCGCGTCAGGCCGGCACATGAACTGCCTCGACCCGGCTGACGACCAGCCGTTCGCGCTCGCGTCGCGCCGCACGCCGGCACAGCCGCAGGATCTGCGAGACGCCGAGCGCCTCCAGGACGAACACCGAGGCGAAGGCGATGCGGTAGTTGTCGCCGGTCGCGTCCAGCAGCACTCCGACGGCGAGCAGGGTCGTCATCGACGCGGTGAAGCCGCCCATGTTGACGATGCCGGAGGCGGTGCCCTGGCGCTCGGGCGGGTTGGCGGGCCGCGCGAAGTCGAAGCCGATCATCGAGGCGGGGCCGCAGGCGCCCAGGACCGTACACAGCGCGATCAGCAGCGCCATCGGGGCATGATCGGCCGGCCAGGCCAGTACGAGCGCCCACATCAGCGCCGTGGCGCCCACGGTGCCCAGTGCCAGCGGCGTACGGGCCGCGTGATGGCGGGCGATGATCTGGCCGTACACCAGCCCGACCGCCATGTTGGAGAGCACCACGAGAGTGAGCAGCTCACCGGCGGTGCCGCGGGACAGCCCCTGTGCCTCGACGAGGAACGGCAGGCCCCAGAGCAGCAGGAACACCATCGCGGGGAACTGGGTGGTGAAGTGCACCCACATGCCCAGCCGGGTACCGGGCTCCCGCCAGGCGTCCGCGATCTGCCGGCGCACGAACCCGGCGCCGGTGTGCGCGGCGGGCGCGGGCGGCGGCTCGAAGCCCTCGGGGTGGTCCTTGAGGAAGAGCAGCAGCACGGTCAGCACGACGATGCCGCCGGCCGCGCTGGCGGCGAAGGTCGGGGTCCAGCCGAAGGAGTGCAGGAAACGGGCGAGGATGAGCGTGGAGACGAGGTTGCCCGCCATCCCCACCAGCGCGGCGATCTGAGCGATCATCGGGCCGCGGCGGGCCGGGAACCACCGGGCGCCCAGCCGCAGCACGCTGATGAAGGTCATCGCGTCCCCGCAGCCGAGCAGCGCACGCGAGCCGAGCGCCATGGCATACGACGAGGAGAGCGCAAAGCCGAACTGGCCGACGGTGTAGAGCACCACGCCGAGCGTCAGCACCTTCTTGGCGCCGAGCCGGTCGACCAGCAGACCGACGGGGATCTGCATCCCCGCGTACACCAGCAGCTGGAGGATGGAGAACGTCGACAGCGCCGAGGCGTTGATGTGGAAGCGGTCGGCGGCGTCCAGCCCGGCCACGCCGAGGCTGGTGCGGTAGGTGATCGCGACGAAGTAGACCGCGACGCCGATGCCCCAGACCGCCATCGCCCGGCGGCCGCCGGGCGGGTCCGCGGGCATCAGCCGGGCCGTGCCGCCGCCTATACCGGAGCCGCCGGCGCCGTCCGAACCGAGGGAGCCACCGGCGCTTGCGCTGCCGGCGCTCATCGCACGTCCCCCTGCGCGAGGTTGCGGACCCAGCTGACGTGGCGCTGCACGACGTCGGTCGCGGCGTCCGCGTCACCGGCACGCAGCGCCTCCAGGATCTCCGCGTGCTCGGTGATGTTCTTGGCGATCCGGTCCGGGTGGGCGTGCATCACCGCGACGCCCATCCGCAGCTGACGGTCGCGCAGCTGCTCATAGAGCCGGTCCAGGATCTGGTTGCCGGCGCTGCGCACGATGGCGGCGTGGAAGGCGCGGTCGGTGACGGACACGGCGGCCAGATCACCGGACGCGGCTTGCTCCCGCATCGTCTCCAGCAGTTCCGTCAGCTCGCCGAGCAGCGCCTCGCTGGCCGGCACCGCCTTGGCCGCGGCGTGCTTCTCCACCAGCAGCCGGGTCTCGACCACATCGGCGATCTCCTGCGCGGAGACCGGCAGCACCAGGGCGCCCTTCTTGGGATAGAGCTTGATCAGCCCCTCGACCTCCAGCCGCAGCAGCGCCTCGCGCACCGGAGTCCGCGACACCCCCACGGCGTCGGCCAGCTCGCCCTCGGTGAGCAGCATGCCGCCCTCGTAGCGGCGCTCCAGGACGGCGTCCTTGATGTGGGCGTAGACCCGCTCGGCGGCGGGCGGCTGCTTGGCGGCGGGCTCTCTGGCAGGAGCGGTGGGCGTGGACGCTGAGGGCATGCGCACAGGATAGATACAACAGGTATGCGTTCGACACCGCAGTCCGCGATACGGACAGGACGGGCACGTTTGCGCTGGTGGAGGCGTTGTGGGGCGTCATGGCGGCGGTGGGCCGGTCAGCGCCCGATGTGCGCCCCGGCCCGCCCGCCGCCCGGCGGGGACCTCAGCCCGGCATCCGCCCCTGCGCGACCAACCGGTTCACGACCTGCGCATGCGCGGGCGCACAGCGCTCCCGCGCCTCCTGGCGGTCGAACCAGGCGTACTCGGCGATCTCCCGACCGGGGGCCGGTGCGATGTCCTGGGGCCCGCCGGTGAAGCAGGTCATGTGCAGCCGCCGCCCGTTCTTCCCGTGGGCGACGGCATGGATGACAAAAGCCTCCGAGAGCTCCTCGGCGGGCACCACCAGGCCGAGTTCCTCACCGAGCTCGCGCGACAGCGCCTCCCGGGCGGTCTCGCCGGGCTCGTACTTGCCGCCCGGGAGATAGAAAGTGTCGTTCCCCCGCGTCCGTACGCTCAGCAGCCGCCCCTCGCGCAGATGCAGCCAGCTCACCGACTTCAGCGGTGCGCCGCGCTCCAGCGCGATCAGCGGATGGCCGGTCTCCTCGTCCGTCCGCCGCCCGCGCTCCGTGAAGCCGAGGTGCGCGTAAAAATTGCGGGCTCGGCCGTTGCCCTCGAAGACCTCCAGGGTCAGCGCGCCGTGCAGGGCCGCCGCATGCTCCAGCAACTCCCGCCCGGCTCCGCCTCCTTGGGCCTCCGGCGCCACGAACAGCCCGCCGACCTCGGCCCCGGGCCGGCCCCCGCCCCCGGTCCCGCCGGTCAGCAGTCCGAGCAGCCCGATGACCCGGCCCTCACGCTCGGCCACCCAGTTCTCCGCTTGGACCAGGTACACCTCACGGAGGAGCCGGGCCCGTTCGCCCACGCCCTCCCCGTCGAGGAACGGATGCGCCTCGCGGGCGGCCCGGGACCAGAGATCGGTGACCACGTCCTGGTCGGAGGGGTGATAGGGCCGGATGATCATTTCGCTGCTCATTGCGCCGACCGTAAACAGCGCGGCCGACCGCGGCAAACCCTTTCCCGGGCACCGGCGGAAGAGGAACTCCAGAGGTATGTCGGGTCCACCTCAGGTCGGAGAGGAGTCCGTACCTGGCGCGTACGGACCGCGGTGAATCTCATGGGTGAATAGAGGCAGGGAGCCGGGGAGGCTCCGACACCCAAGGGGAGTGGACCATGCAGCCCAGGACGAACGCCGGCCGCCGTACGCGGAACACCGTCGTGCTGGCATTGATCGTCGCCGGTCTGTGGGCGGGCATCGCCCTGACCCGCGGCGCCGCACGCGCCGATGGGTCCGGCCCGGGCGGGCCGGTGGGCCACTTCAGCCGCGCGGTGGAACTCATCCGCGGCTGACCGGCCCGCCGGTCGCGCGCGGCCCCGGCTACACCTTGCGCGGCTCGCCGCGATACGTACCGAACGACCAGAGGTTGCCCTCGGGATCGCGGGCACCGAATTCCCGCGAGCCGTAGTCGGTGTCGTTCAGCTCCTCGATGATCTCCGCTCCGGCAGCTCTGGCGCGGGCGCACAGCTCATCGGGGCGGTCGGTGACGACATAGCCCCCGAACGTCCCGGGGCGCAGCGGCCAGCGGTCGTCCTCGGTCTCCCTGACGGAGCCGAGCATGATGCCGCCGCCTTCCGGCCAGGCAAGCTGAGCGTGCACGACGCGCTCACCCTCCCCGTGGACCACGGTCTCCTCGAAGCCGAACGCGTCGACCAGGAAACGGATCAGCCCACGGGCGTCACGGGCCCGCAGCGTCGGCCATACCTGGGGTGCGGGGGTGGTGTCGGACTGGTTCTCGGGCATATCGCCGGACCTCCCGGGTCGGTGGGCGGCCCCCGGTGGGCCGCCGACTTCAGCGTTCCCTGACGGCGTCCTCGGCGGCTTGGACGTTTCGGAACTCCTCGGCGAGCCACTGGCTGGGCGGACAGCCGGCCGGCGTGAGCGGCTCATCGAGGGTGAAGATCAGGGTCAGCCGGGGTGAGGGGAGCCCACGGTGGCGGCCCGGCGGCAGCCCGGCCTGCCGGTATCCGGCGTACTCGCTGACGTACGGCTGGAGCGGCGGCGCGGGGCGCACGCACGACTGCTCGTCCACAGGGCCGGCGCGGACCCGAGGCGGCGTTTCACGTGAAACGCCGCTCCGAACCGCCCGGCCCCGCATTCCGGCTCATCCCCAGGTGATGAGCCGCTTGGGCCGCTCCAGCACCGCCGCGATGTCCGCGAGGAGCTTGGAGCCCAGCTCGCCGTCGATGAGCCGGTGGTCGAAGGACAGCGCGAGGGTGGTGACCTGGCGCGCCTTCACCTTGCCCTTGTGGACCCACGGCTGGAGCTTGACCGCGCCGAAGGCGAGGATCGCCGACTCCCCCGGGTTGAGGATCGGCGTACCGGTGTCAACGCCGAAGACGCCGACGTTGGTGATGGTGACCGTGCCACCGGTCATCGCCGCCGGTGAGGTCTTGCCCTCGCGGGCGGTGGCGACCAGATCGCCCAGTTCCGCGGCGAGTTGGGGCAGTGTCTTGACTCCGGCGTCCTCGATGTTCGGGACGATCAGCCCGCGCGGGGTGGCCGCCGCGATCCCGAGGTTCACATAGTCCTTGTAGACGATCTCCTGCCGCGCCTCGTCCCAGGCCGCGTTGACCTCCGGGTGGCGCTTGAGGGCCACCAGGAAGGCCTTGGCGACCAGCAGCAGTGGGTTGACCCGCAGCCCCGCCATGTCCGGGTCCTGCTTGAGCTCCTGGACGAGCTTCATCGTGCGGGTCACATCGACGGTGATGAACTCCGTGACATGCGGCGCGGTGAAGGCGCTGGCGACCATCGCCTGAGCGGTGGCCTTGCGTACGCCCTTGACGGGCACCCGCCGCTCACGGGCGGCGGCGTTGATGACGCCGGTCTCCGCCGGGACAACCGCCTCGGCCACGGTGGCCGGAGCCTCGGCCTGGGCGGCCGGAGCCTGGGCCGGGGCGGCGGCCGCGTGCACGTCCTCGCGGGTGATGATGCCGTCCGGCCCGCTCGGGACGATCGTCGCCAGATCGATCCCGAGGTCCTTGGCCAGCTTGCGCACCGGCGGCTTGGCGAGCGCCCGGCCGGCGGACCCGGCGCTCGTGCCGTTGGCGACCGGCGCCACGGGCGCGGCCGGTGCGGGCGCCGTGCGCGCGTTCAGCTCCGCCTGGAGCGCGGCGCTCACGGGCTCCGGCTGGGCCGGAACCCCCGGCTGGGGCTTGCGGGCTCGCCGCTTGGTCGAGGACGGCGCGGCGCCGTAACCGACCAGCACCGCCTGCCGGCCCTGCGGCTCGGCCTCCTCCTCGGCCTTGGCGGCCTCCTGCGGCGCCTGGGCCGCGGCCGGTGCCGTGGCGGGCCCGGCACCGGGGTCGGTGTCCACGGAGATGATGACGGTGCCGACATCGACGGTGACGCCCTCGCCGAAGTTCAGCTCGTGCACCACCCCGTCGTAGGGAATGGGCAGTTCGACGGCGGCCTTGGCGGTCTCGACCTCACAGACGACCTGGCCGTCGGTGACGGTGTCGCCGGGCTGGACGTACCACTTGAGGATCTCGGCCTCGGTCAGCCCCTCGCCGACGTCGGGCATCTTGAACTCGCGGAAGCGCTGAGCGTTGGCGGTACTTGCAGTCATGGTCACGAACTCTCCTCAAACCCTCAGTACGCCAACGCACGATCAACGGCGTCGAGCACCCGGTCCAGTCCCGGAAGGTACTCGTCCTCCAGACGGGAGGGCGGATACGGGGAGTGGAAACCGCCGACCCGCAGAACCGGGGCCTCCAGGTGGTAGAAGCACCGCTCGGTGATCCGGGCGGCGATCTCGGCGCCGGCGCCGAAGAAGACCGGGGCTTCGTGGACGACGACCAGCCGGCCGGTCTTCTGCACCGAGGACTGCACGGTGTCGAAGTCGATCGGGGAGAGCGAGCGCAGGTCGACGACCTCCAGCGACTTGCCCTCCTCGGCCGCGACATTGGCGACGTCCTGGCAGACCTTGACCATCGGCCCGTAGGCGGCCAGCGTGAGGTCGGAGCCGGTCCGGGCGATCCGGGCCTTGTGCAGCGGGTCCGGGATCGACTCGGTGTCCAGCCGCGACTTGTCGTGGTAGCGGCGCTTGGGCTCGAAGTAGATGACCGGGTCGTCGCCCGCGATGGCCTGCTGGAGCATCCAGTAGGCGTCGGAGGAGTTCGAGGGAGAAACGATCTTGAGGCCCGCGACATGCGCGAAGAGCGCCTCGGGGGACTCGGAGTGGTGCTCGACCGCACCGATGCCGCCCGCGTACGGAATGCGGATGACGACCGGCACCTTGACCTTGCCCAGCGCGCGGGCGTGCATCTTCGCGAGCTGGGTGACGATCTGGTCGTAGGCGGGGAAGACGAAGCCGTCGAACTGGATCTCGACGACCGGGCGGTAGCCGCGCAGCGCCATGCCGATGGCGGTGCCGACGATGCCGGACTCGGCGAGCGGGGTGTCGATCACCCGGTCTTCGCCGAAGTCCTTCTGCAGTCCGTCGGTGACGCGGAAGACGCCGCCGAGCTTGCCGACGTCCTCGCCCATGACGAGGACCTTGGGGTCGGCCTCCATGGAGGCACGCAGCGACTCATTGATCGCCTTGGCGATGGTGATCTTCTCGAAGACGGCCATGGTCAGTTCCCCTCCGCGACAAGATCGGCATCGGCGAACGACGCCTGGTACGCGGCGAACTGCGCGCGCTCCTCATCGACGAGCGCATGCCCGTCGGCATAGACATTCTCGAAGATCGCCATGGTGTCCGGGTCGGGCATGGCACGTACGGCATCGCGGACCCGCTTGCCCAGGGCCTCGCGCTCCTCGTCGATCGACGCGAGATACGCCTCGTCGACCAGGCCCTCGGCCTCCAGGTACGTCCGCAGCCGCAGGATCGGATCCTTCGCCTCCCAAGCCGCCCGCTCCTCGTCCGCCCGGTACTTCGTCGGGTCGTCGGAGGTGGTGTGCGCGCCCATGCGATAGGTGAACGCCTCGATCAGCATCGGGCCCTGACCGGTGCGCGCCCGCTCCAGCGCCGCCTTGGTCACCGCCAGACAGGCCAGTACGTCATTGCCGTCGACCCGTACGCCGGGGAAGCCGAATCCGCGGGCACGCTGGTAGAGCGGCACCCGGGTCTGCTTCTCGGTGGGTTCGGAAATCGCCCATTGGTTGTTCTGGCAGAAGAACACGACCGGGGCGTTGTAGACCGCGGAGAAGGTGAAGGATTCCGCGACATCGCCCTGGCTGGACGCACCGTCACCGAAATAGGCGATGACCGCGGAATCCGCGCCGTCCTTCTGCACCCCCATCGCATAGCCGGTGGCATGCAGCGTCTGGGAGCCGATGACGATCGTGTAGAGGTGGAAGTTGTTGCTGTTGGGGTCCCAGCCGCCGTGATTGACCCCGCGGAACATGCCCAGCAGATTCGTCGGGTCGACGCCGCGGCACCACGCCACGCCGTGCTCGCGGTAGGTCGGGAAGACGTAGTCGTCGTCGCGCAGCGCGCGCCCGGAGCCGATCTGAGCGGCCTCCTGGCCCAGCAGCGAGGCCCACAGACCCAGTTCGCCCTGGCGCTGGAGGGTGGTCGCCTCGGCATCGAACATCCGCGTCAGCACCATGTCGCGGTAGAGGCCGCGCAGTTCTTCGGCGGAAAGGTCGATCGAGTAATCCGGGTGCTCGATCCGCTTGCCTTCGGGCGTCAGCAGTTGTACGAGCTGATCCTGCTCCGCCTCGGCGGGCCGGCCGGAGTTCCGGGCCTTGGCCGGGGACGCCTTCTTTGCCGACGTCGCCTTTTTGGCGGTGGTGCGCTTGCTGCTGCCGCGGGCGTTTTTCCGCTGCGCAGTGCCTTCCACGGTCACGTGCTGCTCCTCCGTCTGTCCGGCCCCCGGGGTCCGCCGGTGGCCGTATTGCGGCTCACCCGGTATCCGATACGGCGCACGGGGTGTGTGCGATCGCGGCCCGGCTCCGGGTGGAACAAAGCTCCCGGACAGTGGCCTGCTCATTGCACGTTACCCATTGTCAAAGCCGAAGTGGAAACGGCGTTGACCTGCGATTTTGCTTGGATTTCCAAGTAAATCGCGAAGGTTTGCAACAACTCCTGGTCACAGCGTTGCAGGCCGCCGGGACAACGGCACGTTATATCGGTGACCTGGAGCACGGGAAGGGCTGATGTGTGAGACTGGTGGAGTGCGCGAAGACGGAAAAATCACGGTATTCCTGCTCGACGACCACGAAGTTGTCCGGCGCGGCGTCCACGAAATGCTCTCGGTCGAGGAGGACATCGAGGTCGTCGGCGAGGCCGGCACTGCCGCAGATGCCCTGGTCAGGATCCCGGCGACCCGTCCGGACGTGGCGGTGCTCGATGTCCGGCTGCCGGACGGGAGCGGGGTCGAGGTCTGCCGCGAGATCCGTTCGCAGGACGAGGACATCAAATGCCTGATGCTCACCTCGTTCGCGGATGACGAGGCCCTTTTCGATGCGATCATGGCCGGTGCGTCCGGTTATGTCCTCAAGGCCATCCGGGGGAACGAACTCCTCTCCGCGGTACGCGAGGTGGCGGCCGGCAAGTCACTGCTCGACCCCGTGGCCACCGCCCGGGTGCTGGAGCGGCTGCGCGACGGCAACACCGCGAAGGGCGACGACCGGCTGGCGAGCCTCACCGACCAGGAACGCCGGATCCTCGATCTGATCGGCGAGGGAATGACCAATCGCGCCATCGGCGAACGGCTCCATCTCGCCGAGAAAACGATCAAGAATTACGTTTCCAGTCTGCTCTCCAAGCTCGGAATGGAGCGCCGTTCCCAGGCCGCCGCCTATGTCGCCCGAATGCAGGCGGAACGGCACTGAACAGCTCAGGGAAAGACGGCGCGCACCCCGGCACACCATCCCGCGGATTGCCTGCGACCACAGCCACCGGCAGACCGCCGAACGGGAGCCGAGGCGCCATCCGCCCCTACGCGCACTCTGCGTAAGGCCTTCCGGCACACCCACTCCGACGGGCGTAGTTGATCTAACATCTGGCGCGTGCTGCGCTCATCTGTAGTCCGGACGGCGGCGACGCCCGACAGAGACACCCTCGGATCCCTGCTCCGCCACTACGCAGGCGCCGGTGCGCCGCTGTCCTGTGAACCCGTCGCCGAGGGCCTGCTCAACCACGGCTACTTCCTCGCCACCACCCGCGGCCGCTACTTCCTCAAGCACCACCTCGACGGCGACCACGCAGCCCTCACCCGCCAGCACCGCGCCACCTACCGCCTCGCCGCGCTGGGACTGCCGGTCGCCCCACCCGTCGCCCATACGGACGGCCGCACCGTCACGGTCCTCGACGGCCGCTGCTACGCGCTGCACCCCTGGGTCGAGGGCCGCCACCTCGGCGGCGCCGCGCTGACCCGCGACCAGTCCCGGCGGCTCGGCGCCCTGCTCGGGCTCGTACACAACGCACTGGAGGAGGTCATGGCGGACGAGCCGCATCCGCCCCGGCCGCCCTGCGCGGACGCCGGCGCCGACCCCGAGCGGACCTTCGAAACGATCGACGAGCTGCTGGCCCTGGCCCGTGGCGCCCGGCCGCGCACCAGCTTCGACGAGCTCGCCGAACACCGCCTGCTGGAGCGCCGGGCCCTGCTGGCGCAGCAGGCACACCGCCGGCCGGCCCCGGGCGCGGAGCCCCCCGCGGGCTGGGTGCACGGCGACTTCCATCCGCTGAACGTGCTGTACCGGGGCACGGAACCCACCGCGATCGTCGACTGGGACCGGCTGGGCGTCCAGCCGCGCGCCGAGGAGGCGGTGCGCGCCGCCGCGATCTTCTTCGTACGCCCCTGCGGCACGCTGGACCTGGGCAAGGTGGCGGCGTACGCGGGCGCCTACCGCAGGGCCTGCGGGGCCGGCGCCGAGGAGCTCGCGGCGGCCGTCCACCGGGTGTGGTGGGAGCGGCTGAACGACTTCTGGATGCTCACCTGGCGCTACCAGCTGGGCGACCGCCGCACCGATCCACAATTCCCGGCGGCGGCCGCCCTGGCCATCTGGTGGACCCGCGAGTACCGGGCCGTACGGAACGCGTTCACCCGCTGAAGCGGGGGCCGCCCGTCAGCCGGTCGCGCCCGCGGTCACGCCGCCGTCCGCGCCACCGTCGGCGGCGCCCCCGTCGCCGGTGCCCCCGTCATCGGTCCCACCGGTGGGGTCGGTGGGATCGGTGGGGCCGGTCGGCGGCTCGGACGTCGGCGGCTCGGACGTCGGCGGCTCCGAGGTCGGCGGCTCCGAGGTCGGCGGCTCGGACGTCTCCGGCGTGCTGGGCTGCTCGGTCGGCGGCTGGGAGTAGGTGCCGCTGTCACCGGTGTCTTCGGGCTCGGTCTCCGGAGTGCTCGGCTCCTCCGTCGGCGGCTCGCTCGTCTTGTCGTCCTCCGACGGCGTCGGCGACTGCGAGGTGGGCGTCTCGTGCTTCTTGCCCTCACCGCCGGTGTTCTGCAACGCGAAGGCCACACCCACCGCGATGGCGATCACCGCCAGCGCCGCGATCAGCCAGACCTTGCCGCGACCGCTCTTGGTCCCCCGGGGCCCGCCCTCGAAACCGCCGTCGTCGTCCCGCATACCGGGCGTCAGGATCGGCTGCGCCGTGGTCTGGCCGGCGTCGGGGTGCGGCAGCGCCGTGGTGGCCGCGGTGCCCATGCCCGGGGCGAGGCCGCCCTCGTGCACGGCGACCGGGCCGGTGCTCCAGGTGCCGGTGTGGCCGCCCTGCTCATGCAGCATCTGGAGCGAGTACTGGACCAGGCCGCGCATCTCCTCGGCGGACTGGAAGCGGTCGTCGGGGTCCTTCGCCAGCGACCGCATGACCAGGCCGTCCAGCTCCGGCGGCACCGCGTCGGCGACCTGGGACGGCGCCACCGGCATGTCCTGCACATGCTGGTAGACGACCGAGAGCGGGGTCTCGCCGGTGAACGGCGGCCGCAGCGTGAGGAGTTCGTAGAGCAGACAGCCGGTGGCGTAGAGGTCGGAGCGGGTGTCGACGGTCTTGCCGAGCGCCTGCTCCGGGGAGAGGTACTGGGGGGTACCCATGACCATGCCGGTCTGGGTCATGGTCGACTGGGCGCCGTGCAGCGCACGGGCGATGCCGAAGTCCATGACCTTGACGGCGCCGCTGTTCGTGATGATCACGTTCGCGGGCTTGATGTCACGGTGCACGATGCCGTGCTGGTGGCTGTAGGCCAGCGCCTCCAGCACACCGGAGACGATGATCAGCGCCTGGTCCGGCGGCGGGGCGTCGGCGTTGAGCAGTAGATCGCGGATGGTGTGGCCCTCGACCAGCTCCATCACGATGTACGGCACGGTGTTGCCGCCGACCAGGTCCTCACCGGAGTCGTAGACCGCTACCACGGCGTGGTGGTTCAGTCCGGCCACGGACTGTGCCTCCCGCGTGAACCGGGCCTTGGAGACCGGGTCCTCGGCGAGGTCCGCGCGCAGCAGCTTCACGGCGACGGTACGGCCGAGACGGACGTCCTCGGCTGCGAACACCTCCGCCATGCCACCGCGGCCGAGCCGTCGCGTGAGCCGGTAGCGGCCATCGCCGACCAGCCCGCCGTTGCCCCACATCTCCGGTGCGTCGGAGATGTTGGAGCCGGTGGCCTCAGGGTCGGACGGGCCCTGGGGGCTCTGCGTCGGTGCCATCGGTCCTCGCCGTCGAATCAATCCGCATGAGAGCGGTAAGGTCATCGGTCTTCGCTAGAGCACGCTACAGGTTCCACGACACCCGCCGGTCCGTCGTGGACCGGTCATCACACCCGCCGGAAGCCACATATCGCAAGTTCACCGGGGGTAATCAGGCGCCAAAACGTCGCACCGCCGTGACGGGATCTTGCACATCTGGTCACGGAACGGGCACACAGCTTGACGTGTCCGGGGCCTGGGGCAGACTTGGCTGCGAAATTCCAGATTTTGATCGCTATACGTACGGGTAGTGCGGCCTAGGGGGAAGCGGAACGATGAGCCAGGACGGCGCTCAGGGCCAATTCGAGGGCCGTTCGGTCGGCGGGGGACGTTACCAGCTTCGTGATCTCCTCGGCGCGGGCGGAATGGCTTCCGTACACCTCGCCTACGACAGCGTGCTGGACCGCGAGGTCGCGATCAAGACGCTGCACACCGAGCTCGGCCGCGAGCAGGCCTTCCGTGAGCGCTTCCGCCGCGAGGCCCAGTCCGTGGCGAAACTCACGCACACCAATATCGTCTCCGTCTTCGACTCCGGTGAGGACGAGCTCGACGGCGCCATGGTGCCGTACATCGTCATGGAGTACGTCGCAGGTCAGCCGCTGCGCTCCGATCTGGACACCGACGTCGCCCAACATGGCGCGATGCCGACGGAAAAAGCCCTGAAGATCACGGCCGATGTCCTGGCCGCGCTCGAGGTCAGCCATGAAATGGGCCTGGTCCACCGGGACATCAAGCCCGGCAATGTGATGCTGAACAAGCGCGGCGTCGTCAAGGTCATGGACTTCGGTATCGCCCGGGCCATGCAGTCCGGTGTGACGTCCATGACGCAGACCGGCATGGTCGTCGGCACCCCGCAGTATCTGTCGCCCGAGCAGGCGCTGGGCCGCGGTGTGGATGCCCGCTCCGACCTCTACTCCGTCGGCATCATGCTCTTCGAGCTGCTGACCGGCCAGCTGCCGTTCGACGCGGATTCCCCGCTCGCCATCGCCTACGCCCATGTCCAGGAAGAGCCCCCGGTCCCGTCGAGCATCAACAGCTCGCTGCCGCCGGCCGTGGACGCGCTGGTGGCCCGTGCGCTGAAGAAGAACCCCAACGAACGGTTCCCCACCGCCGAGGCGATGCGGGACGAGTGTCTGCGGATCGTCGGGTCCGGGCAGTCCGGCTCGACGCCGCTGATCATCAGCGAGGGCCCGCGGGCCCGTACCAGCGGTGCGTCGGTCTCCTCCGCGGTCTTCCCCACCGCCTCCGGCAACCCGCACACCCCGGCCCCGCCGAGCGTGCAGCAGCCGTACCAGCCCACGCAGGCGGCCGCCTTCGGTCCCTCGACGCCCCCGCCCCTGCCGCCGAACAACACCTACCCGACCCCCGCGCCGGGCCCCGTTCCCGGTCCGGCGCCGTTCAACACGGGTGGCTACCAGCCGTCGGCGTACACCCCGCCCCCGGTGACGGCCTCGATGCCGTCGACCGGCGGTCCCGCCCCGCGGAAGAACAACAGCGCGGTGATCGTCGTTTCGGCGATCATCGGGGTCGTCGTGGTCACCGCGATCGCGGTCGGTATCGGTCTGAGCGCCGGCTCCAGCGACGACAACGGCGGGGACCTCAGCCCGACGTCGGCGTACTCCGACACCGCCTCGCCCACCGAGAGCGTCCGGCCCGAGGACAAGACGGCGACGATCCTGACGTCCGAGTGCACCAACCCGACCAAGAGCTCCGTCGACCCGCGCAAGATCCTCATTCCGCACTTCCGCTTCAAGAATCTGGACTCGGTGAAGAAGTGCATCGAGGCGGCCGGCTGGAAGTACAAGATCGTCGCCCATGAGGACAGCGCGCTCTGGGGCAAGAACACCGTCACCAACCAGAACCCGTCGTCCGACTGGTGGTACCCCAACAAGAACGACGCCATCGAGCTGACCGTCTCGACCGGTCGCAGCGACTGACGCTGTACGGCCCACGGGCCTTGCGTACATGACGGAGGGGCCGGCACGCGGACTGCGTGCCGGCCCCTTCTGTGTGTCCTGGTGCTGCGGGGCAGGTGTGCCCCGGCAGGCCCGCGGACCCCGGGCTCAGAGGTACGGGCCCGAGCGGGCGCCGCCGTGACCGGGCGTGCCCTCCTCGCCCTCCATCGGAACGGCACCGGGCGGCAGCGCACGGCGCATCGACTCCAGCTGGGCACGGGCCGCCATCTGCTGGGCGAACAGCGCGGTCTGGATGCCGTGGAAGAGACCCTCCAGCCAGCCGACCAGCTGTGCCTGGGCGATCCGCAGCTCCGAATCCGTCGGCACCGATTCATCGGTGAACGGCAGCGACAGCCGCTCCAGCTCCTCGACCAGCTCGGGGGCCAGGCCGTCCTCCAGCTCCTTGACCGAGCTGGAGTGGATCTCCTTGAGCCGGACCCGGCTCGCCTCGTCCAGAGGAGCGGCCTTCACCTCTTCCAGCAACTGCTTGATCATGCTGCCGATGCGCATGACCTTCGCAGGCTGTTCGACCATGTCCGTCAAGGGGGTCTCCCGGGACTCTTCGCCGTCTTCCCCGCCGCCGGAGCCCGCGCCGCCGCCGAGCGCCATGCCGTCCGGGCCGACCACCAGGACGTGCGGATTCTCCTGCGACCGTTCATTCATCGGCATATCCATGCCGCCATTCTCTCGTACGCGGGCTCCAGACAAGTGGTGCCCCGGGGAGAAGGTGATCCACCCTTCCGAGCGGACCCGGCAGCCGCTGTTTCACGTGAAACAGCGGATTCTCGCCGTTTCACGTGAAACCACCGAAATCGTCAGCCCCGGCGCAGCCGCAGAGCGAAGAAGGCCAGCCCCAGACCGGTGAGAGCAAGCCCGGCACCCATCGGGAGAACCCGCTCGACCGGCGCCACAGGGGTCTCCATGGCGTACGGGGTCGCCGTGGCCGCCACGTCGTCGTCCGTGCGCTCCGGTGCGGGGCGAACCCCCTCCGGGGCGGGCGTGGGGAGGGGCGGCAAGGCCTCGTAGGTCCGCCGGCTGAACCGGTCCGCGACGTCGTAGCGGCGGGAAGGAGCGGGCCGTGACGGGGTGGCCGCTGCCGCGTGGGATTCGGACGCGGCAGGCTTGCGGTGCTTCTTCGGGGCGCGCCGACCGGGCCGCGGATGCGCACGGTCGGCTTCGGAGGGCCCCGTCGCGTCCGCGTGCCGATGCCTGCCGGGCCTCGGGAAGTCGGCACTGCCACCGTCGGGCCCCGCGATGGAGTACGGCGGGAAGCCTGGGCCGAACGGGTGATGCGGGTGGTGGTGCCACCGTCCGTGCCCGCGGAGCCCCCCGAAGTGGTGGTGATGCGACGGCCGGTGCGGAACGCCCGGAAGGGCGTCCGGCAGGCCGGGGTAGCGGTCCGGCAGCGCCGGGGCCCCCGGGTGGCCCCGGTGTCCGGCACGCACCCCGCCCCCTCCGGCCCCGGGGCCCTCGACCGGCGGCGGGCCGATCGCGAAGTCATCGAACCCGTCCAGACCGAAGCCGTCGGCGCCGGGGAGGTCGTCGGGCTGGTCGCCCGGGCGGGCAAGAAGCGGGGGACGGTCGACCGGAGTGGCCCGCCGGTCCGCGGCCATCGCGGAGGTGGCCCCTATCGGCACGGGCAGCACGACGGCAGCCACCAACAGACCGGTGGCGATGCGCGAACGGAATCCTGGAGCGACCACGGTGCCCCTCCCGTGCCGAGCCGTCGAGTGACCTGCCCAGCGTCACATGTGATGAGATTCACGGCATCCTGGACATGTCGGGCGGGTTACCGGGCGCATACGCGGGAGGGGTGGGCGCGGCCAGCGCGCGTGGCCGGGGCGCGGCCGGGGGCTCAGACCGTCAGTACGACCTTGCCGACATGGGCACTCGCGTCCACGACCCGGTGTGCCTCGGCGGCGTCCGCCATCGGGAGACCGCGGTCCACGATGGGCCGGACCTGACCGTTGGCGATCAACGGCCAGACGTGCTCGCGTACCGCGGCGACGATGGCCGCCTTCTCGTTCAGCGGGCGGGCGCGCAGCCCGGCACCGGTGATCGCGGCGCGCTTGGCCATCAAGGCCGCGAGATTCAGCTCCGCCTTCACCCCGCCCTGGAGCCCGATGATCGCCAGCCGGCCGCTGACCGCCAGCGCCTTGACGTTCCGCTGGAGGTACTTGGCGCCGATGATGTCGAGGATGACATCCGCGCCCGTACCGTCGGTGGCCTTGCGGATCTCCTGGACGAAGTCCTGTTCGCGGTAGTCGATGAGGATGTCCGCGCCCAGTTCGGCGCAGCGGGCCAGTTTCTCGGGGCCGCCCGCGGTCACCGCGACCCGTGCGCCGACGGCCTTGGCGAGCTGGATCGCCATCGTGCCGATGCCGCTGGCACCGCCGTGGACCAGCAGCGTCTCGCCGGGCCGCAGGTGCGCGATCATGAAGACGTTCGACCAGACCGTGCAGGTCACCTCGGGCAGCGCGGCGGCCGTGACCAGGTCCACGCCGGACGGCACCGGCAGCACCTGGCCGGCCGGGACGGCGACCTTCTCCGCGTAGCCACCGCCCGCCAGCAGCGCACACACCTCGTCGCCGACGGCCCAGCCGTGCACCCCGGCGCCGAGCGCGCTGATCCGCCCCGAGCACTCCAGCCCCGGATAGGGGGAGGAGCCGGGCGGCGGGTCGTAGAAGCCCTGGCGCTGGAGCAGGTCCGCGCGGTTCACGGCGCTGGCCGCGACCTCGATCAGGACCTCGCCCTCGGCGGGCTGCGGATCGGGCACGTCCGCCCAGACAAGTGCTTCGGGGCCACCGGGCTCCGGGATAGTGATCGCTCGCATGGGCGCGAGGCTACTCGCCGTCCCCGCACGGAGCGAAGGTGCGGGGGCCGACGACTACCGCCGGGTCGGCCATCCGCCCCCGCACGACGTGCGGTTATTCATCCGCGCGGCGCATCGGGGCGACGCCGGTGCCGGGGAGAGTCGGCTTGGCGGACTGCTTGCCGGAGTGTTCCGCCGCCTCCGCCGGAGCCGCCCGCACGATGGTGATCAGACGGTCCGTGCTCTGTAGCGGACTGGCCTCCGGATCGTCGTAACCGAGGAGCCGGTGACCACGCAGCACGGAGACGACCAAGTCGTCCGTCTCCCGTACGGACTTGCCGACCTCCGCCTTCACCACCGTGCGTTCCACCAGGTCGAGGCCGCTGCCCTGCTGGATCAGGTCCTCCATGACGGTGCCCGCGCTGGGGCTGTGCACGGAGAGCCCCAGCAGCCGGCCGGCCGCGCTGGCCGACGTGATCACGGAGTTGGCGCCGGACTGCCGCAGCAGCGGGGCGTTCTCCTCCTCCCGCACCGCCGCGACGATGTTCGCCCGCTTGTTGAGCTGACGGGCGGTCAACGAGACCAGCACGGCGGTGTCATCGCGCTGCGTGGCGATCACGACTTGGTGAGCGCGCTGGATCTCGGCCCGGAGGAGCACATCGCTACGGGTCGCATCGCCGACCACCCCCGCGAACCCGTCGGCCACCGCCGCGTCGATGACCTTGCTGCTGGGGTCGACGATGACGATGCGGTCGCGGTCCAGTCCCGTCGCACACAGGGTCTGGGCGGCGGAACGGCCCTTCGTCCCGAAGCCGACGATGACGGTGTGGTCGCGCAAGGCGTTTCTCCAGCGTTTCAGTTGCCACTGCTCGCGGGTGCGCTCGGTGAGCACTTCCAGTGTGGTGCCGACCAGGATGATCAGGAACAGCACCCGGAGCGGCGTGATGAGCAGGATGTTCAGCAGCCGCGCGCTGTCGCCGTACGGGACGATGTCGCCGTACCCCGTGGTCGAGAGCGTGACGGTCGCGTAGTAGAAGCAGTCGAGCAGATCGACCTTGTCATCGGCGTTGTCGTGGTACTCGTTGCGGTCGATCCAGACGATGAGGACCGTCGCGAGCAGCACGAGCAGCGCCATCAGCAGCCGGCGGGCGACCTGCCGCAGCGGCGGCTTGGGGGCGCGGCGTGGCAGCAGTACCCGGTGCGAACGGTCCTCGGGCACCTCCCGCGCCGCGGCGTCCTGGGACGGGAGCTTCACGTACGGCCTCCGGTGGCCTCAGGGCCGTAGGGGTCCCCGGGGGCGGCCCAGCCGGGTGTCCAGCCCGCCGACCAGCCTGCTGACCAGGGGAGTTCCAGGATTTCGAGTGCGGTGCCACGCTCCGCACCCCCGGGCGGGACGACGGCCAGCCCCTCGGCGGCAGCGATCCCGCGCAGCATGGCCGGGCCGTGGAAGCGCAGGGGTACCGCCGTCAGGCCGTGCCGCTCGTCGTCGCGGTAGGACACCGGGACGAGCCGGGTGTCCCGCGGATGCCCGGTGACCGCGGCGGCCAGCGGCGTGCGGTACGGCGCGGCGGGACGGCGGGCGGCGAGCGTACGGAGCAGCGGTTCGGCGAGGGTGAGCAGGCCGGAGACGGCGGCGAGGGGGTTGCCCGGCAGGCCGACGAGATGCCGGCGCGGGGCCAGGCGGGCCAGCAGCATGGGGTGCCCGGGGCGTACCGCCACCCCGTCCACCAGCACCTCCGCGTCGAGCCGCCGCAGGGTGGGGTGCACATGGTCGACGGGGCCCGACGCGGTACCGCCCGTCGTGATCACCACGTCGGCAGTGGACTCCGCGAGGGCGGCGTACAGAGCATCGGCCTCGTCGGCGAGATGGCGGGGCGCCGCCGCCTCGACGCCCAGCGCATGCAGCCAGGGGGCGAGCATCGGGCCGAGGGCATCGCGGATCCGGCCGTCCCGCGGCAGCCCCTCGTCCAGCAACTCGTCGCCCAGGACGAAGACTTCGGCACGTGGGCGGCGGTAGGCGGTCAGCTCGTCGTAGCCGGCCGCCGCGGCCAGGCCGAGGACGGCGGGGGTCACCAGGGCGCCCGCGGGCAGCAGTTGGTCGCCGCGGCGGCACTCCTGGCCCCGCGGGCGGATGTCCTGGCCGGGCGGCGCGGGCCGCGGCGCGTACAGCCGTCGTCCGCCGTCGCTCAGCTCACGGACCTCACCGTGCTCGCTGCGCAATACGGCGGTGGCTCCGGACGGGACGCGCGCGCCGGTGGCGATCGGGATCGCATGGCCGTCGAGGAGCGCCTCGGCGGGGGCGTGACCGGCGAGGATGCCGGTCGGGGGGCCCGCCTCGGAGTCGTCGGCGGGCTGGTCCAGGCGCCAGGGGCCGGGGCCGGCGACCGCCCAGCCGTCCATCGCCGAGGTGTCGAACGACGGCAGATCGGTGAGCGCGGTGAGGGGTGCGGCGAGCGTACGGCCGAGCGCCGCGCCGAGCGCCGAGGTCTCGGGCGCGAGCGGCCCGGGGGCGGCGCGCTCGGCGAGGCGGCGGGCGGTGTGCCAGGGAACGGCGGCCGGGGTGGGGCGCGGGCCGGGGCCGGTGGGAGGCGCGGGGTCCACGGGGCCGGAGGGGCCGCTGCGGGCGGCGGCGGGGTCGTCCGGCGCGAAGGGGTCGTCCGGCGTGTACGGGGCGTCGTCGTCGCCACCGGTCGCGGAGGAGGCGGCTGCCACGGCCCCTCCGGCGGCGTACGGCGCGGCGACGGTCGTGATCTTGGGCCCCTCGCCGGGCCCTACGCGCAGCGGTGCCCTGCCGTTGGCCAGCGCGAGCGCGTCGTCGAAGGGGTCACCACGGCCCTCGGCCGGGGGTTCGTCCCACGGTCGGCCCACCACGCCGCCGGCCTCCCCGCCCCACTCCCGGTCGGTCATTCCGCGGGCTTCGCTTCGGCACCCGTGGCGCCGCCGGCGTCGGACGCGTCCTCGGCCTCGGCCGCCCAGCGGTGGGCCAGCGCGGCCGCCCGGTCGGCCAGTTCCTGCACATCCCGGTCCTGGCGGCCGGCCGCGTAACCGATCAGAAACGTCGTCAGCGGCGCGGCGGGGCGGGCCACGCCATGGGCCGCGTCCCGCGCGAGATCGAGAAGCGCCGCCGTGTCGACATCGAGCTCGATGCCCAGTTCGGCCTTGACTGCGGTGATCCATTCGTCCAACACGTTCCCATGCTCCCTGATACGGGCGCGTGCTGCGCTGATGTCTTCCCAGGTGTCGCAGTCGAAGGAGGCCGTGGCGGTGGGGTCCGGGATCCGTTCGAGCGCCAACTCGGCCGGCAGCGCGCGCAGCGGGAGTCCGGCCAGGCCGCCGTGTGCGGCTCGAATTCGTGTCAGTGCACGGCGCAGCGGCTCGGCCCGGTAGGCCGCCACCAGCGGCTGGTCCCGCCCCGCAGCGTCCCGGAGCATCGCCCCGTCGCGCGGCGCGGGGCTCCCGCCCGGCCCGGCAGCGCCTGGCGTGGACGTAGCCGCCAGGAGGCCCCGTACCGTCGCGGCCGTCAGGAACGGGAGATCGGCGGAGAGGACGAGCACCGTGGGGGCGGTGGTGTGCCGCAGGCCGGCGTCCAGTGCGGCGAGCGGACCGCCGCCCGGCGGGTCCTCCAGGGCGTGGACGACGGCGCGGGCGGTCGGACGCGCGGGGCCGACCACCACCGTCGTCGCCGCATCGGGGCAGGCGGCGAGCACCCGGTCCAGCAGCGGGCGGCCGCCGACGGACAGGGCGGGTTTGTCCGCCCCGCCGAGCCGCCGGGCCGCGCCGCCGGCCAGCACGACGACGTCGTGGTCGGTGAGGTCGTTCACCCCTTGAGTATCGCCGGGGGCACCCGCTTCACACCGCTGCCGGAGCGACAGCGGATGTCAGCTCCGCCACAGCGGACGCGGCCGGGGCGGCCGGCGGCATCGCTGCTGCCGCCGGCCGCACTCCGTCACAGCGTCCGGAGCAACAGCGCGGGCTGCTCCACGCAGTCGGCCACGAACCGGAGGAAGCCGCCGGCGGTGCCGCCGTCGCACACCCGGTGATCGAAGGTGAGCGAGAGCTGGACGACCTGCCGGACGGCCAACTCACCTTCGTGTACCCAGGGTTTGGCGGCTATCCGGCCGATGCCGAGCATCGCCGCCTCGGGGTGATTGATGATCGGCGTGGAGCCGTCGACGCCGAACACGCCGTAGTTGTTGAGGGTGAAGGTGCCGTGCGTCAGCTCGGCCAGGGAGAGCCCGCCGGCCCTGGCCCGTTCGGTGAGCCGGGCGATCTCGGCAGACAGCTCCTCGACCGTACGGGCATGGGCGTCCCGGACGACCGGCACCACCAGGCCGCGGTCGGTCTGCGCCGCGAAGCCCAGATGGACAGCGGGCAGCCGGACGATCTCCTGGGCCTCGGTGTCGACGGTGGAGTTGAGCGCCGGGAACCGCGCGAGCGCGGCCGTACAGATCCGGGCCAGCACTGCCAGCAGCGACACCTTGGGGGCGCCCGGCACATTCATCGCCCTACGGGCGGCGAGCAGCTCGGTGGCGTCGGCCTCCACCCAGCAGGTCGCCTCCGGGATCTCCCGGCGGCTGCGGCTGAACTTCTCGGCGGCCGCACCGAGCATCCCCTTCAGCGGGATCCGCTCCTCACCTGCCACGGCACCGGACGCGGCCCCGACGGGCGTCACGGCACCGGCCCGCGCCCCGCCCGTCAGACCGGCACCGGTCATCCTGTCGGCACCGACAGGGGCGGTGGCCGTTCCGGCGGCACCGGCCGTCTCCCGCTCCTGCCGTGCCCGGATCGCGCACTCGACGTCCATACGGAGGATCAGGCCGTCCCGTCCGGACCCCGTCAACTCCCGCAGATCCAGGCCGTTCTCCCGCGCCATCCGGCGCACCAGCGGGGAGATGACGGCCACCGTACGGCTGTCGTCCTCCACCGCACCGGCCCCGGCAGCCCCGGAGGTCCCGGAAGTCCTGGTGACGCCGACCGCCCCCACGGCCGTCGCCCCGGCCGCAACGGGCCCGGAGACACCGGGCGTCCCCTCGGCCGCACCGGCCCCGGCCGAGCCGTCCGCCACGCCGCCGGGCGGCCGTGACACTCCCGCCATGGGTCCCGCTCCGGGCCCCGGCCGGATACGGCGGCGACGCGCCGCCGCCGCACTCGTGCCGTACCCGACGAGCACATTCCCGGACCCGGCATCCGCCGCACCGTCCCCGGGCGCCCCCGCGGCCCCACCGGCAGCCGGCGCGGTCGACGCACCCGCATCGGGCGCACCGCCTTCCGCACCCGCCCCGGCGTCCGGCCCAGGACCGTCCCCCGCGAGGTCGTCCGGCACGGCCCCCACGGCGACGGTCACCAGCGGTGCCCCTACCGGGACTTCGGCCCCTTCCTCGCCGAAGCGGGCGGTCACCACGCCCCCATACGGGCACGGCACCTCCACCATCGCCTTGGCGGTCTCGACCTCCACCACCGGCTGGTCGATGGCCACCACCTCGCCGACCTCGACCATCCAGTGCACGATCGTGGCCTCGGTGAGGCCCTCCCCCAGGTCGGGCAGGGTGAATTCGCGGACCACGGCCATCACTCACCACGTCCCTCGGTCCAGTCCGACTCCCACTGCAGGCGGGCGACGGTGTCCAGAATCCGGTCCACGCCCGGAAGGTGGTGCCGTTCCAGCATCGGCGGCGGATACGGGATGTCAAAGCCGGCGACGCGCAGCACCGGCGCCTCCAGGTGGTGGAAGCAGCGTTCGGTGATACGGGCGGCGATCTCACCGCCGGGGCCGCCGAATCCGTTGGACTCATGGACGACCACGGCCCGCCCGGTCCGCCGCACCGAGGCACAGACCGTCTCGTCGTCGAACGGCATCAGGGACCGCAGATCGACCACTTCCAGGTCCCAGCCCTCGGCGCGGGCGGCCTCGGCGGCCTCCATGCAGACCGGGAGCGACGGGCCGTAGGTGATCAGCGTGGCGCTGCTGCCGCGGCGCCGGATCTCGGCCCGGCCCAGGGGCGCGACGTCGGTGGGTGCGTCGGGCGACCAGTCGGCCTTGGACCAGTAGAGCCGCTTGGGTTCGAGGAAGACGACCGGGTCGTCAGAGGCGATCGCGGCGCGCAGCAGTCCATAGGCGTCCTCGACGGTCGCCGGGGTGACGACCTGGAGCCCCGGGGTGGCGAGGTAATACGCCTCGGAGGAGTCGCTGTGGTGCTCGACGCCGCCGATGCCGCCGCCATAAGGGACACGGATGGTCAGCGGCATCGTGAGCGCGCCGTGGGTGCGGTTGCGCATCCGGGCGACATGGCTGATCAGCTGCTCGAACGCCGGGTAGGCGAACGCGTCGAACTGCATCTCGACGACCGGCCGCAGCCCGTACATCGCCATCCCGACGGCGGTGCCCAGGATACCGGCCTCGGCGAGCGCGGTGTCCGTGCAGCGGTCCTCGCCGAACTCCTTGGCGAGGCCGTCGGTGACCCGGAAGACGCCGCCCAGGGTGCCGACGTCCTCGCCCATGACATGCACGGACGGGTCGTCGGCCATGGCATCGCGCAGCGCGCGGGTCAGCGCCTGCGCCATGGTGGCGGGCTTGCGCGCGGTCGCCGGAGCGGTGGTCGTCATGGCCTGGCCTCCTCGGCGGACCCGTCGGTGCCCGCTGCGTCCTCGGTGTGTCCGGCGGCCTCGGCGTCCAGCTCGGCACGCAGCTGTGCGGCCTGGGCACGCAATTGGCTGGTCTGCTCGGCGAATACGTGGGTGAACAGGTCCATCGGGTCCACCTCCGGGTCGGCGTTCATCCGCTCCCGGAGGTCGGCGGCCATGTGCTCGGCACCGTCCCGGGTGGCACCGACGAAATCATCGGTCAGCAGATCGCGGGCGGCCAGTTCGTGCTCCAGAAGGGCTATCGGGTCGTGTGCCTTCCAGGTCTCGACCTCGGCGTCGCTGCGGTAGCGGGTGGCGTCATCGGCGTTGGTGTGCGCCTCGATGCGATAGGTGACGGCCTCGACGAGGGTGGGACCGCCGCCCCTGCGGGCGCGCGCCACGGCCTCGGTGAGCACCTCGTGCATCGCGGGGGCGTCGTTGCCGTCCACCAGGCGGCCCGGCATGCCGTAGCCGACCGCCTTGTGGGCGAGGGACGGCGCGGCGGTCTGCTTGGCGAGCGGCACGGAGATCGCGAAGCCGTTGTTCTGCACGAGGAAGACGACCGGCGCCTGCCAGACGGCCGCGAAATTCAGCGCCTCGTGGAAGTCGCCCTCGCTCGTGCCGCCGTCGCCGACCATGGCCAGCGCGACCACCTCGTCGCCCTTCAGGCGGGCGGCGTGCGCCAGGCCCACGGCATGCGGGAGCTGGGTGGCGAGCGGGGTGCACAGGGGGGCGATGCGGTGTTCGCGGGGGTCGTAGCCGTTGTGCCAGTCGCCGCGCAGCAGGGTCAGGGCCTGTACGGGGTCCAGCCCGCGGGCCACGGCGGCGAGGGTGTCGCGGTAGCTGGGGAAGAGCCAGTCCCGGTCTTCGAGGGCCAGCGCGGCGGCGACCTCGCAGGCCTCCTGGCCGGTGGAGGACGGGTAGACCGCCAGACGTCCCTGCCGGGTCAGTGCCGTGGCCTGGGCGTTGTACCGGCGGCCGCGGACCAGCTCGGTGTACAGCCGGGTCAGCAGTCCGGAGTCGAGCCGGGCGGCGGCGTCCGTGCCCAGGAGGCGGTAGGGCTCCGCGTCGGGCAGGAGGGGCGTGGGGTCGACTCGCGGCTGCCAGGCGGGCGGCGGACCGGCCAGGCTGCTCTTGTTCCTGCTGCTGCCGGGCTGCTCAAGGACCGTCATGTCGAGCACCTCCTCGGATCGAAGGGGGCGGCGCCAGGCGCCTCATAGGGGTGGTGGGCGGACGGCGGGCGGACAGGATGGAATCGGCCAGGGCGGGTACGCCCTGCCCTACCGATTGTTCGGTCGCTGATGCATTTTGGCTACAGGCGGGCTCAGCCTGTGGACAAACGGTTCTCCACAGCTTGAGATGAAGCCAGGGCGTCCACCAAGGGGAGGCGGGACCATATGCCGGACGAACAGATGGCCAATTCCGGGGGACAACCGGCGACGGCAGCCGGCCCGCCACCGACGCCGTCCGCCCCGCCCCCGCCGTCCGCGCGCCCGCTGGACACCATCGACCGCTCGATCCTGCGCATGCTCCAGACCGACGGCCGGGCCTCGATACGCTCCGTGGCCGAGCGGGTGCATGTCTCGCGCGCCAATGCCTACGCCCGGATCAACCGGCTGATCGACGACGGGGTGATCCGCGGCTTCAGTGCCCTCATCGACCAGGAACGAGCAGGTCAGGGCGCTTCTGCCTACATCACGCTGAAGATCGTGCAGAACTCCTGGCGGACCGTGCGCAAGCAGCTCACGGCGCTGCCGGGGGCCACACATATCGCGCTGGTCAGCGGCGATTTCGATGTGCTGCTGCTGGTCCACACCAAGGACAACCGCGAGCTGCGCGAGCTGGTCCTCACCCGTATCCAGTCGATACCGGAGGTCCTGAGCACCCGCACCCTGCTGGTCTTCGAGGAGACCGATCTCGGCCCCGAAGAGGAATGAGAATGACCGGCCGGGCCGCCGCCGGGGCTCACCGTGCGCCGCCCCTCAGGGGAGGCCGGGATCACGCCCCTGGATCACGGCTCCCAGGGGCCGTCCGATCGCGCGGATCAGGCCTTGCGCAGCCCCGCGAACGCCGTACGCACCACGGCCTCGGCGACCTCGTCACGGCTCGCCGAGCCGCCCCGGCCCGGCCGGTACCACTCCACAATCGAGTTGATCATGCCGAAGAGCAGCCGGGTGGCCAGCCGGATGTCCACGTCGTCCCGTAGATCGCCGTCGGCGGCGGCCTGCTTGAGCAGGTCGGAGACCTCGTGGTCGAACTCCCGGCGGCGCTCCATGGCCCACCGTTCGGTGTCCGTATTTCCGCGCACCCGCAACAGCAGCGTCACATAGGGGAGTTCATCCATCAGCACCTCGGCCACACGCCGGGTGACATGCTCCAGCCGCTCGATCGCCCGCCCCTGGAGGGCGGCCGGCTCCTCCAGCACGCCGAACAGCCCGTCCAGTGCACGGCTTATGGCACGGTGCAGCAGCTCTTCCTTGCTGCGCACATGGTGGTAGATCGAGGACTTCGAGATGCCGGCCGCCTTGGAGAGGTGCTCCATGGACGTGCCGTCGTAGCCGCGCTCGATGAACACCTCGACGGCGACCGCGAGCAGCGAATCGGGCGTATAGGTGTCGCGCTTGGCCATGGTCATGATTAGAGCACCAATTCCTCGAGGTCTGCACGGCGCCGCAGCGCCCAGGACGGTACGTAGCGGCCACCGGCATCCTGGTGGTGCATCGAATCCAGCAGATCCCATACCCAGTGGGCGCCCAGCCGCTCGACCCATTCCATGGGGCCGCCGGGGTAGTTCACGCCCAGCCGCATGGCCGTGTCGATGTCCTCGGGGGTGGCGACCCCGCGGGCCGCGGCGTCCACGGCGAAGTCGATGATCATCGCGATCGTCCGGGCGACGATCATTCCCGGGACGTCCTCGATCACGCTGACCTGCTTGCCCAGTGCCTGGAAGAGCCCGACGGCCTCCGCGAGGGCCTCCTCGGACACCGTCGCCGAGGCCGCCAGGGCGATCCGGGTCGCGGCACGGTAGTCCAGTGACAGGTCGAAGCGGATGTAGTTCTCATAGACGCGGGTCGTGGCCGGATAGCCGTTGGTCAGCGCCAGACAGGCCCCGCCGGGAAGACGGAGGAAGCCCTCCGACTCCCCTGGCGTGCGGTCGCGGGTGACCTTGATGCCCGCCTCCTCGATGAGCTCGCGCAGCACCGCGGCGGGGCCGGGCAGCTTCGCGTGCAGGCCGACGGACTCGGGCGCCGGGCAGGGCTCCGCCGTCCGTGGTTCCGGCCGTGGCGCGCCCTCGGAGTAGTCGAACCAGCCGCGCCCCGCCTTGCGGCCGTGCAGCCCGGACTCGACCAGTCGGCGCTGTGCCAGGGAGGGGGTGAACTTCGGGTCCTGGAAGAAGGCCTGCCACACGGAGTGGGTGACCGCCTCGTTCACGTCCTGTCCGATGAGGTCGGTCAGCTCGAAGGGCCCCATCTTGAATCCGGCGCCCTCGCGCAGCACCGCGTCGATGGTGGCGGGGTCGGCGACCCGCTCCTCGTACGCCCGCAGGGCCTCGGCGTAGAAGGGGCGGGCGACGCGGTTGACGATGAAACCGGGGGTGTCGGCGCAGCGCACCGGCTGTTTCCCCCAGGCCGCGGCGGTGTCGTACGCCGTGGTGGCGGCCGCCTCGTCGGTGGCGAAGCCGCTGATCACCTCGACCAGGGGGAGCAGCGGCGCGGGATTGAAGAAATGCAGGCCCACGCAGCGGCCGGGGTGGCGCAGCCGGCCCGCGACCGCGGTCACGGACAGCGAGGAGGTGTTGGTGGCCAGCAGGCAGTCCGCCGTGACGATGTCCTCCAGGGCGGCGAACAGCTCCTGTTTGGCCGGAAGTTGCTCCAGGATCGCCTCGATGACCAGTGCGGCGTCGGCCAGCTCCGCGAGGGCGGTGGCGGGGGAGAGGCGCGTGCGGGCGGCGTCCCGCTCGCCCGCCGGGATCCGGCCTTTTTCGACGAGCCGGTCCAGCCGGCTCCCGATCGCCTCGGCGGCTTGTTCGGCGCGCCCGGGGGCGGTGTCATAGAGGAGTACGCGATGGCCGGCGACCAGCGCCACCTGCGCGATGCCCTGTCCCATGGTGCCGGTGCCCACCACTGCCACGGTGCTGCTGGTCCCGAGTGCCGTCATGCCAGCTGATCCTCCCCGACCGACTTTTCCACAGGCTGGCCGGGCCCTCTTGCCCCGACCGATCGTTCGGTTACTCTAACTCCGTTGCCCTTTCCGCTCCCAGTCCTTATCCACTTCCGCCCAGCTCGACGAGGAGTTGGTCATCGATGGCCGCCGAAATGACCGCAGCGCAGTTGATCGAGAAGCACCGCCCGACCCTCGACCAGGCGCTGGAGGCGATCCGCACCCGCGCCTACTGGTCCCCGCACCCCGAGCACCCGAAGGCGTACGGCGAGACCGCCGCACCGGACGGGCTGGCCGCCTTCGAGGCGCTGCGCGGCAAGCGGTTCGAGCTCGACCAGCCCGGCACGGATGACTGGACGGGCGGGGAAGTCTCGCCGTACGGGCCGGAGTTGGGCATCAGCTATCCGCATCCGGATGTGGACGAGCTGCTGCCGGCCATGCGCGCCGCGCTCCCCGTCTGGCGGGACGCCGGCCCGGAGGCGCGGGCGGCGGTGTGCCTGGAGATCCTGGCCCGGATCAGTGCGCGTACCCATGAGTTCGCCCAGGCCGTGATGCACACCAGCGGACAGGCCTTCATGATGGCGTTCCAGGCGGGCGGGCCGCATGCCCAGGACCGCGGCATGGAGGCGGTGGCGTATGCGTACGCCGAGCAGGTCCGCACCCCGGAGCAGGCGCCGTGGTCCAAGCCGCAGGGCAAGCGTGACCCGCTCGAACTGACCAAGAGCTTCACGTCCGTGCCGCGCGGTGTCGCCCTGGTGATCGGCTGCAACACCTTCCCGACGTGGAACGGCTACCCGGGCCTGTTCGCCTCTCTGGCGACCGGTAACCCGGTGCTGGTCAAGCCGCATCCGCGTGCCGTGCTGCCGCTGGCGATGACCGTCAAGGTGGCCCGCGAGGTGCTCGCCGAGGCCGGTTTCCCGGCCGACCTGGTGTGCCTGGCCGTGGACAAGCCGGGGGAGGGCCTGGCCAAGACGCTGGCCGTCCGTCCCGAGGTCCGCGTCATCGACTACACCGGCTCGACCGCCTTCGGCGACTGGCTGGAGACGCACGCCCGGCAGGCGCAGGTCTTCACGGAGAAGGCCGGCGTCAACACCGTCGTCATCGACTCCACCGACGACTACAAGGGCATGCTCAGCAACCTCGCCTTCTCGCTGTCGCTCTACAGCGGCCAGATGTGCACCACCCCGCAGAATCTGCTGATCCCGCGGGACGGTATCGGGACGGACGCCGGACCGAAGTCGTACGACGAGGTGGTCAGCGATCTCGCGGGCGCGGTGAGCAGCCTGCTGGGCGATGACGCACGGGCCAACGCCCTGCTGGGCGCCATCGTCAATCCGCAGGTCAAGGAGCGGATCGACGCGGCTGCCGGGCTCGGCGAGGTGGCGCTGGCCTCCCGTGAGGTGGCCAACCCCGAGTTCCCCGGGGCCACGGTCCGTACGCCGGTGATCGTCAAGCTGGACGGCGCCAAGCCGGACGACGAGGCGGCCTATCTGTCGGAGTGCTTCGGCCCGGTGTCCTTCGCGGTGGCCGTCGACTCCGCGGCCGACGCGGTGGATCTGCTGCGGCGCACGGTCCGCGACCAGGGCGCCATGACGGTCGGCGCGTACACCACCTCGCCGGATGTCGAGAAGCTGGTGGAGGAGGCCTGCCTGGAGGAGTGCGCCCAGCTGTCGCTGAATCTGACCGGCGGGGTCTATGTGAACCAGACCGCGGCGTTCTCGGACTTCCATGGCTCGGGCGGCAACCCGGCGGCCAATGCGGTGCTGTGCGACAGCGCGTTCGTGGCGAACCGCTTCCGGACGGTGGAGGTGCGGCGCCCGGCGTAACCGGTACGGGTGGGGCCCGGGATCCGTTCCTGGGCCCCGGCAAGGGCCGTCGGCGGGCAAGGGCCCGTCAGCCGGCGCCCGGCCCCTCGATCCGCGCATGCCGGCCGATCCAGGCATGCATCGCGATGGCGGCCGCGGCCCCCGCGTTGATCGAGCGGGTCGAGCCGAACTGCGCGATCGAGCAGACCAGCGAGACGTGCCGGCGTGCTTCCTCGGTCAGCCCCGGGCCCTCCTGGCCAAAGAGCAGCACACAGCGGCGCGGCAGCTCGGTCGTCTCCAGCGGGACGGAGCCGGGCAGGTTGTCGATCCCGATGATCGGCAGCTCTTCGGCCGCCGCCCAGGCGGTGAGGTCGGCGGTGTCCGGGTGGTGGCGGATGTGCTGGTAGCGGTCGGTCACCATCGCGCCCCGGCGGTTCCAGCGCCGCTGCCCGACGATATGGATCTCCTTGGCCAGGAACGCGTTCGCGGTCCGGACGACCGAGCCGATGTTGAAGTCGTGGCCCCAGTTCTCGACGGCCACATGGAAGTCATGGCGGCGGGTGTCGAGGTCGGCGACGATCGCCTCGCGCGTCCAGTAGCGGTACCGGTCGACGACATTGCGGCGGTCGCCGTGGGCGAGCAGCTCGGGGTCGAACCGCTCATCCTGCGGCCAGGGCTCCGGGTGCGGCCCGACGCCGATCTGCGGCCCGTACCCCTCGTCGTACTGGAGGGGTTCGGCGGGGGCGGTTTTCTCGCTGCTCACCCCACGAGCGTATGGCCACCGCCGCTGTGCTCCATACGGGTGTCCGGCTCACCGCCGGCCGGGCGGGCCGGCCCGCCGCGCGAGAACAGTCGTTCCCGCAGGCCGGAGAGGCGCGCGGAGAGCCAGGTCAGGAAGTTCGTCGGCAGGAAGACCGCGTCCGCGGTGATCATCGCGAGCGAGAAGAACGGCAGCCCCAGCAGGATCGCGATCGAAAGGTGCTCACAGATCATCACGACCAGCAGCACGTTCTTCAGCCGGCGGTTGAAGAGCGTGAACGGGAAGGCGACCTGCACGATCACCGTGCCGTAGGTGATCAGCATGATCATCACGCCGTTGCTGCCCAGCAGCTCGGACAGCGCCGGCCAGGGGGAGAAGTAGTCCAGGTGCATCGGGAAGTAGACGGCGGTGCCGTCCTGCCAGCGGCTGCCCTGGATCTTGTACCAGCCGGCGGTGGCGTAGATCAGGCAGACCTCGACCATGATCACCAGCAGTGCGCCGTTGTGGGCGAGCTTGGCGAGGGTGTCCAGTACGACGCGGGGCTCGCCGGGCGCGTACCGCTGCACCGCCCACCACAGCCCGTGCGTCACCCACAGTCCCCACAGCACCAGGCTCCAGCCGAGGTGCGGGAACGGGCCGCCGTCGAACCAGCTGAGGCCGTAGTTGCCGCCCAGCTGGGCGACGGCCAGGGCGAGGCCGAGCACGGCCCACAGAATGATGCCGGGCAGATCGCGGGAGGCCGCGCCGTCGGCTTCGTCCGCGGCGGCCGCGGCCCGCTTCGCACGGCGCGCGTCCAGCGACCAGACCTGCCCGCACCGGGTCAGCACGAGATACATCGACATCAGGTGGATGACGTTGTCGCCGCCGTCCCCTATGAAGATGCTGCGGTTCTGGAGCGAGATCACGCCGATCATGAAGAGCACCGACATGGTGCGGGTGCGCCAGCCGAGCATCAGCAGCGCGGCGGCCACGATGGCCAGCAGATAGACGCACTCGAACCAGCCGCGGCCGTCGGACCAGGGCAACACGGAGAAGGCATGGTTGCCGCCCAGCAGGCGGCGCGCCATGTCCAGGCTCCAGGGGCTGTCGGGCCCGTAGAGGACCGCGCGGTGCGGCCACTCCCGCAGCAGGAACAGCAGCCAGGTCGCCGAGAAGCCGATCCGGATCACGGCGGTCTGGTACGGGGCCAGCGCCCGGCCGGTGGCGTACCGGAAGCCGCGGCCGATGGCGCGCTCGATCCGGGTCTCTTCGTAGGGCTCGGGCTCCTGGGGCGCCTGAGATCCCGGCGCTTGCTGAGGCACGTCGGTCGGCTCGGTGGGGTGCGCGGGCTGCTGTGCGCCGGGCGTCTGCTGAGGCTGCTGGGGCGTCGGTGACGTCACTGGTGGGTCGCTCCCTCGGGCAGGTCGGCTGCGGTGACCTGCCACCAGGGCAGCACGCGGAACACGGGCTTGTCGCTGATCTTCTCGGTACTCCACGGCGGCGGGCGGACCGCCGTCGTCTGCGAACGGACCTGGATCTGCTCGACCCGGCCGCCGCCCCTGGTCCACTCGTCGTCCATCCGGAACAGCACGAGCCGCCGGATGTAGCGCTCGGACATCTCACCGCGCAGGCCGACCGGGCGGTTCTGCGCGTTGTGGGTGTTGACGAAGAGCTCCCACCCACGGCGCAGCTGGTTCTGCTGGGTGTGGCTGGGCATCGGGTTGTGCCGGATGGCCTGGCCGTCGCGGGCGGTCAGATCGGTCCAGCCGGTGGTCCGCGCGGTGCCGTCCTCGGTGCGCAGCTGCGCGCGGACCTGGACCGCGTTGTTCTGCTGGAGGGGGTTGGGTGCGAACAGCTTCCAGTTCTGCTCGTACTCGGGATAGACATAGTCGCTGAGCAGGGCGCCCTGCTGTTTGCTGAGCGTGTTCGACGGTGCGACATGCAGGAACATCATCGCGAGATGAATGGCGACGGCGACCGCGATGGCACAGGCCGCCACTCCTATGACGATCCGCGAGGGCAGCGAGAGCGCGGCCAGTGGCCGCGATTCGTCCCCGTATGACTGCATTCCCGCCCCGTTCCCAGAATCCATGCGGCCAACTCCGCTTCGGAACCGTACCTAGGCGGCCCGGCCGGGCACACCTCTCCTGAGTTATCCACAGGCTTGACACCCGAGGTCCGCCCACTCACCATTGAACCGAACGATCGGTCGGTCGGGAGCAGCGAGGGGGCACCACATGACGACGATCGCGCCGGAAGAGACGGCCCGAGAGGCCGTATTCGACGCCACCGTGGCCGCGGAAGAGCGCATCGAACCGCGGGACTGGATGCCGGACGCCTACCGCTCGACACTCGTGCGGCAGATAGCGCAGCACGCCCACTCCGAGATCATCGGCATGCAGCCGGAGGCCAACTGGATCACCCGGGCGCCGTCCCTGCGCCGCAAGGCGATCCTGATGGCGAAGGTGCAGGACGAGGCCGGCCACGGCCTGTATCTCTACAGCGCCGCCGAGACCCTGGGCACCAGCCGCGACGAACTGCTGGACAAACTGCACTCCGGCCGCCAGAAGTACTCCTCGATCTTCAACTACCCGACCCTGACCTGGGCCGACGTCGGAGCCATCGGCTGGCTGGTGGACGGCGCGGCGATCACCAACCAAGTCCCGCTGTGCCGGTGTTCGTACGGTCCCTACGCCCGCGCCATGGTCCGCGTCTGCAAGGAGGAGTCCTTCCACCAGCGCCAGGGCTACGAGCTCCTGCTGACCCTCAGCCGCGGCACCGAGGCGCAGCACGCCATGGCGCAGGACGCGGTGGACCGCTGGTGGTGGCCGTCCCTGATGATGTTCGGCCCGCCGGACGACGAGTCGTCGCACTCCGCGCAGTCCATGGCCTGGAAGATCAAGCGGCACTCCAACGACGAGCTGCGCCAGCGCTTCGTGGACATCTGCGTCCCCCAGGCCGAGGCCCTCGGACTGACGCTCCCCGACCCGGATCTGACCTGGAACGACGAGCGCGGTCACTGGGACTTCGGCCCGATCGACTGGGCCGAGTTCCGCGAGGTCCTCAAGGGCAACGGCCCCTGCAACGCACAACGCATCAGCCGCCGGCGACAGGCCCATGAGGATGGCGCCTGGGTCCGCGAGGCAGCCGCCGCCCACGCGGCCAAGCACGGGAAGGCCACCCGATGACGACACCACGCCCCGCCGAAACCGGCGCCACCGCCGCAGCACCCACCGACTGGCCGCTGTGGGAGGTCTTCGTCCGCAGCCGCCGCGGTCTCTCGCACACCCATGCCGGCAGCCTGCACGCCCCGGACGCCGAAATGGCGCTGCGCAACGCCCGGGACCTCTACACCCGCCGCTCGGAGGGCGTCTCCATCTGGGTGGTGCCCTCGGCGCAGGTCACCGCCTCCTCGCCGGACGAGAAGGACGCCTTCTTCGAGCCGGCCGGCGACAAGCCCTACCGCCACCCGACCTTCTACGAGATCCCGGACGGGGTGCATCACCTTTGATGAACATCACCGCCACCCCGGCCCTGCCCCTCGGGGACGACGCCCTGATCCTCTCCCACCGCCTGGGCGAGTGGGCCGGCCACGCCCCGGTCCTGGAGGAAGAGGTCGCACTGGCCAACATCGCGCTGGACCTGCTCGGCCAGGCCCGGGTGCTGCTCTCACTGGCCGGTGACGAGGACGAGCTGGCCTATCTGCGCGAGGAGCGGCAGTTCCGCAATCTCCAGCTCGTGGAACAGCCCAACGGCGACTTCGCCCACACCATCGCCCGCCAGCTCTACTTCTCCACCTACCAGGAGCTGCTGTTCGACCACCTCGCCGCGACCGAGAGCGAGTTGGCACCCCTGGCCGGGAAGGCCGTCAAGGAGGTCGCCTACCACCGCGACCACGCCCACCAGTGGACACTGCGCCTCGGCGACGGCACGGACGAGAGCCACACCCGGATGCAACGCGCCCTGGATTCCCTGTGGCAGTTCACCGGCGAACTCTTCGAGCCGGTGGAAGGACTGGAAACGGTGCCCTGGTCCGCCCTTCACCACGACTGGACCACCCGCATCACCGCCACCCTGGAGCAGGCCACCCTCCCTGTCCCCGAAGGCCCCAGGCACGGCGCCTGGCGGGCCGGCGCGGGCCGCCAGGGACTGCACACCGAATCGTTCGGACGGCTGCTCGCCGAGATGCAGCACCTCCACCGCAGCCACCCGGGGGCAACATGGTGACCACCACCGCCCTCGAAGAGGAACTGCGCGCGCTGGCCGGCTCGGTTCCCGACCCCGAGCTGCCGGTGCTCACCCTCGCCGAGCTGGGCGTGCTGCGCGGTGTGCAGCTCACCGCCCCCGGCCGGGTCGAGGTGCAGCTCACCCCGACGTACACCGGCTGCCCCGCCGTCGAGGCGATGTCGGCCGACATAGAGCGGGTGCTGCACGAGCACGGCATACGCGAGGTCGAGGTCCGTACGGTCCTCAGCCCGCCGTGGACCACGGACGCGATCACCGCCGAGGGCCGCCGCAAGCTCGCCGAATTCGGTATCGCACCGCCACGCCCCACCGGCCCGGCCGGCGGACCGATCGCCATCGACCTCACCATCCGCTGCCCCCACTGCGGATCGACCGACACCACCCTGCTGAGCCGGTTCTCCTCCACGGCATGCAAGGCCCTGCGCCGCTGTGAGTCCTGCCGCGAACCCTTCGACCACTTCAAGGAGTTGTGATGTTCCACCCGCTCCAGGTCCGGGAGATCGAGCGGCTCACCGACGACGCGGTCGCCGTCACCTTCGCGGTCCCGCCCGAGCTGCGCACGACCTTCCGGCACACCCCCGGGCAGCACATCGCGCTGCGCAGATCGGTCGACGGCCAGGAGATTCGCCGTACGTACTCCATCTGCACCCCGGCCACCGACGACCCCGTACTACGGGTGGGCATCCGACTGGTCGAGGAGGGCTCGTTCTCCACGTACGCGCTCAAGGAACTGGCGGTCGGCGACACGGTGGACGTCATGGCCCCGGCAGGCCGCTTCACCCTCGAACCACGCCCCGGCCACTTCGTCGGAATCGTCGGCGGCAGCGGCATCACCCCGGTGCTGTCCATCGCCGCCACCCTGCTCGCCCAGCAGCCGGACGCCCGCTTCTGCCTCATCCGCAGCGACCGTACGGCGGCGTCGACGATGTTTCTGGAAGAGGTGGCCGACCTCAAGGACCGCTACCCCCAGCGCTTCCAGCTCATCCACACCCTCTCCCGCGAGGAACAACAGGCCGGCCTGCCCTCCGGCCGACTGGACGAGCCCCGTCTCCGCTCCCTCCTGCCCGCCCTCCTGAAGATCGACTCCGTCGACGGCTGGTACCTCTGCGGCCCTTACGGCCTGGTCCAGGGCGCCGAACGGGCCCTGCGCGCCCTCGATGTGCCCCGCACCCGCATCCACGAAGAGATCTTCCACGTCGACAACGGCACCCCGACCGCCCCCATAACCGCCACCCCCGCGCACAGCACCGTGACCGCCACCCTCGACGGCCGCTCCGGCAACTGGCCCGTCCACGACGGCGAATCACTGCTCGAAGCGGTCCTGCGCAACCGCGCGGACGCCCCGTACGCCTGCAAGGGCGGCGTCTGCGGCACCTGCCGCGCCTTCCTGGTCTCGGGCGAGGTCCGCATGGACCGCAACTTCGCCCTGGAATCCGACGAGGTCGACGCGGGTTACGTGTTGGCCTGCCAGTCCCACCCGGTCACGGAGAAGGTGGAGCTGGACTTCGATCGCTAGGGTCGACGCGAGCGGGCCGGCCGCACGATCCGGGTGCTGCCGGACGCCACACCAGCCACCATCCCGTCCGCTCCACCGGCTGAGGGCGGCCGCCTCGGAACCGGACTCCGCACGGTGCGTGATCGGGTCCCGGGCTGAATTTGGGGGCCCGCCCGAGCCATTTGCAACAGGCAGCAAGGGTCCGACTTCGACGCCGAGGGCCGGAGGCCGGGGGCTGAGCCTGCGGGCGAGGGTCGGCGTCGACAACCGGCACCGGCTTCGGCTTCCGCTTCCGCTTTCACTTCGGCTCTCGCTGCGGTTCGTTCCAGCTGGCCACTGGCGTAGTCAGTACACGGGGCGCGAGGCGGTTCCGGACCCGGCGTCGGCCCGACGCCCACAAGCACGTTCTCCCACTCCTATTCGCCCCCCGCCACCCTCAACTCCCGCGCCCCTCCACCGCTTCCACCATTCCCAATTCCTGCAACCTGTTCTACCTTGACGCTTCGTCAGGTCAAGGCGCCGCGTGGGAGGACAGAGCAGTGGACTTCACCTTCACCGAGGAGCAGCAGGCCGCCGTCGAAGCGGCGAAGGCCGTCTTCTCGGGGGTCGCTCCGGACAGTGTGCCCAGCCCGGCGCTCACCCCCGGTGCGGTCGCCGACGACTTCGACCGCGCGCTGTGGCGCAAGCTCGCCGACGCCGATCTGCTGAGCCTGCCGATCGCGCCCGAGCACGGCGGCGCGGGCCTGGACCCGATCGCGCTCTGCCTCGTACTTCGCGAGTCGGCCAAGGTGCTGGCACGGGTACCACTGCTGGAGTCCGGCGCCGCCGCGCTCACCCTCCAGCGTTATGCGACCGAAGAACTCTGCGCGGAGGTGCTCCCCGGTATCGGCGCCGGGGACCTCGTCGTGACCGTCGCCGCCCATGGCCGCACCGGGCACGAACCGGCCGATCTCGCTGTGACAGCCCATCAAGAAGGCCCGGACTGGGTCCTCGAAGGCGTCCAGACCGCTGTCCCCTGGGCCCGGACCACGGACCGGATCCTGGTCCCCGCCCACACCCCCGACGGGCACGCCGTACTCGCCCTCGTCCTCCGCACCCACCCGGGCATCACGCTCGACGACCAGATCTCCACCAGCGGAGAGCCACACGCCGAGGTCCGACTGGATTCCGTACGCATCAGCAACCGGGAAGTGATCGCCGACCCCGCCGCCTGGGAATGGCTGCGCAATGTGCTGACCACCGGCACCTGTGCACTCGCTCTGGGGCTCGGCACGCGTGTACTGGACATGACCAGCGACTACACCAGCAAGCGCGAACAGTTCGGGTACCCGGTGGCCACCTTCCAGGCCGTCGCCTGCCAGGCCGCCGATCGCTTCATCGATCTCCGCGCCATGGAAGCCACCCTCTGGCAGGCCGCCTGGCGCCTCACCACCGAAGCAGCCGGCTCGCTACCGCTCGCGGGAGATGTCGCGGTGGCCAAGATCTGGGCCTCGGAGGGCGTACGCCGGGTCGTCCAGACCGCCCAGCATCTGCACGGCGGCTTCGGCGCCGACACCGACTACCCGCTGCACCGCTACCACGCCTGGGCCAAACAGCTCGAACTCTCCCTCGGCCCGGCCGCCGCCCACGAAGAGTCCCTCGGCGAGCTGCTCGCGGCACATCCGCTGGGGTGACTCGGACCAAGTGGAACGGGTGCGTGCCGGGGCAGGGCCGGGCGGGGTGCCGTACGGGCACCGGGTTTCAGGGAGGTGGTTACGCCCCCACTCGTCCCGGAAATCGACCGCCGGTGCCGAACGTTCCTTCAGCGCCCCGGACGATCAATCTGGTGCGGCCTCCGCCAATCATCTGGGAGGAGAGGACTGCCGATCGTTCAGGGCTGACGGCAGCCCGGGGGACGGTTCACCACCACCCCACCGGACAACCCTCCAGCCATCCAAGCTGCCCAGCAGCCCGGCTCTCCGTCTCCGCGGCTAGATAACCGCCCCAGAGCCGCCCTTGCCGTCCGAGACGGGGCGGCCGGCGGCCTCCCATGCCTGCATGCCGCCGGCGACGTTCACCGCGTCGATGCCCTGCTGAATCAGATACTGCGCCACCTGCGCGGAGCGCCCGCCGACCCGGCACAGCACATACACCTTGCCGGCGTCGGGCGCCGCGTCGGTCAACTCGCCGTAGCGGGCGACGAATTCACTCATCGGAATGTGCAGCGCACCCTCGGCGTGCCCCGCCTCCCACTCGTCGTTCTCGCGCACGTCCAGGAGGAAGTCCTCCGACGTGAGAGCGTCGACACCGACCGTGGGCACAGAACCAAATTGCATGGTCCCGACGCTACCGGACCAGCTGCGCGAGGTACGTCTCGCGTTCGGCGACATCGGCGAGCAGCTTCTCGGCGATCTCGTCCAGAAGCGCGTCGGGGTCCTCCGGCGCCATCTTGATCATCGCGCCGATCGCGCTCTCCTCCAGCTCAGCGGCCATCGCGGCCAGCAGCTCCTTGCGCTCGGCCAGCCACTCCAGCCGCGCGTAGAGCTCCTCGCTCTCGCTGAGCCGCTCCTCGGCCGGTGCGGGGCCGGCCTCCCACTCCCGCGCCAGCTCGCGCAGCACCGCCTCGTCGCCCTGGGCGTACGCCGCGTTGACCCGTGCGATGAACGCGTCCCGCCGGGCACGCTCCGCGTCGTCCCGCGCCAGGTCCGGGTGGGCCTTGCGCACCAGGTCGCGGTAGACCTTGCGGGCCTCTTCGCTGGGCCGCACCTTCTGCGGGGGACGCACCGACTGCTCGGTGAGCATCGCCTGAGCCTCCGGAAACAGCCCGTCCGACCCCATCCAGCCGTGGAACAGCTCCTCGACCTCCGGCATCGGCAGCACCGACGCCCGCGCCTCCCGCGCCTTACGGAGGTCCTCGGGGTCGCCCGTACGCGCCGCCACCGCCTCGGCGATCTGCGCATCCAGCTCGTCCAGCCGCGCGTACATGGGGCCGAGCCGCTGGTGGTGCAGGCGGGAGAAGTTATCCACCTCCACCCGGAAGGTCTCCACCGCGATCTCGAACTCGATCAGTGCCTGCTCCGCGGCGAGCACGGCCTTCGCCAGCCGCCGGGTCGCCTCGTCCTGAGCCGCGGCCGCTTGCTCGTCCGCCGCTCCGCCCATCTCGGCGGCCGCCGGGCCGGCCTGATCAGCGCCTGATTCGGCCCCCGCCCCGGCCTGACCGACGCCCAGCTCGGGCCCTTCCGCGGTCTGACCGACGCCCGGCCCGGCACCCGTCCCGGCCTGACCGACGCCCGACTCGGGCCCTTGCGTAGCCTGACCACGGCCCGGCCCGGCACCTTCCGCGGCCTGGTGGCCTACGGGGTGATCGGTCTGGGACCCATGGCCGGCATCAAGCCCGTCCGAGCCCGCGACCTGATCCTCCGGGCCGCCGACGTGCCCGAGCTGGGCACCCTGCCCGCTGCCGCGGGCGTCCGGTGCCTGCGGGTCGGCCTGGGCGTCCGGGGTGCCCGGTACGTCCGGTCGGTGCTGGCCGTCCTGCGCGTTCTCCGCGTGCGAGTTCGTCACCCGGCCAGCGTACGGCCCCGCCGGGCGCGGGCCTCCACGGCCATTCAATCGCTTCCTGCCGGGCTTGGAGGCCTCCCCTCCCCCCAAGCCCACCCACCCCCTCCTGCCTCCACCCCGCAAAAACTGCGCCCATTACCCCAGACCGCCCCGGCCCCCACGGAGCCCCCAGACGCAAACCAGCCCACGCGCCCACAGAGCACCCGCCCCACGGAACCCTCGCGCCCACGGGGCACCCGCCCTACGCCCCCAGAGAAGGCCCGCGCTTACAGAGCCCCGGCCTCCAACCCGGACACGCCACCGGACGGCAGGCCCCCCGCCCCCGCGCCCGAACCACCCCAGCCCTAGCCCCAGCCGCACCCCCGGCCCACAAGCCCCCGGACTTAGCCCCCCGCTCCCCCTCACACCCCCATCTCTGCCGCGATCCGGCCGTTCTTCACCGCTGTGGTCAGGGCCGCGTGGTCTGCTTCCGTGCGGTTCGCGTAGGAGACCGCGAAGGTCGCTATGGCCTCGTCCAGTTCCTCGTTCTTGCCGCAGTAGCCGGCCAGCAGGCGCGGGTCGGCGCTGTGTGAGTGTGCTCGGGCCAGGAGGGCGCCGGTCATCCGGGCGTAGTCGTCCATCTGGTCGCCGGACAGCTGCGTCGGGTCCACGCTCCCCTTGCGGTTTCTGAACTGGCGGACCTGAAAGGGCACTCCGTCGTGCGGGGCGTCGTCCGCGCCCGCACCACCCCAGCCCGCCGCGCCCCCCGTGCCCGCCGCACCACCACCTGTGCCGCCACCAACCCCCGACGCCCCCATGCCCGGCACCGTCGTCCAGCCCAGCAGGATGTCGCTGACCACCTGCATCCGGCGCTGGCCGAGGACCACCCGGCGGCCCTCGTGCGCCACCGACGGCACCGGGAAGCCCGCCTTCTCCACGAAGGGCGCCAGCACCGAACCGCGTGCTTCCTTCATCTGAAGAACCAGCGGTTCGCCCCGGTGGTCCAGCAGCAGCACCACGTACGAGCGCAGGCCGACGCTGCCCGTGCCGACCACGCGGAAGGCGACATCGTGCACCGCGTACCGGGCCAGGAGGGGCAGCCGGTGCTCGGTGATCGTGTCCAGATAGCCGGTGAGGGACGCGGCAACGGCTGCCGCCTCCGCGTCCGGCACCCTCCGCAGCACCGGCTGCGCGTCCACGAACCGGCGTCCGCCGTCCGCGGTCGTCTCCGTCGCCTTGGCCGCGAACCGCGCGCTGGTGTTCTTACGGGCCTTCTCCGCGACCTGCTCCAGCGTTCCCAGCAGATCCCGGGCGTCGGTGTGCGAGACCAGTTCCTCGTCGGCGATCGCGTTCCACGCCTCCACCGCCGGCAGCTTGGCCAGCAGCCGCATCGTGCGCCGATAGGAGCCCGCCACGTCCTGCGCCGCCCGGTGGCAGTCGTCCTCGCTAGCCCCCGCCTCCCGGCCGGCCAGCACCACCGACGTCGCGAGGCGCTTCACATCCCACTCCCACGGCCCGTGCAGGGTCTCGTCGAAGTCGTTGAGATCGATGACGAGGCCGCCGCGGGCGTCGCCGTAGAGGCCGAAGTTGGCGGCGTGCGCGTCTCCGCATATCTGTGTGCCGATGCCGGTCACCGGGTCGACGGCCAGGTCGTACGCCATCAGGCCCGCGGAGCCACGAAGGAAGGCGAAGGGGCTCGCGGCCATCCGGCCGACCCGTATCGGCGTCAGCTCGGGCAGCCGGCCGGCGTTGGACTCCTCCACCGCCGCGACCGCGTCCGGCCGCCCGTCCGCGATCGACAGCCCGGCCTGCTCGGAACGCGGGAGCCGCTCCCGCAGCGCCCGTCCCACCGCCTTGGGCGACGGCCCCTGGGCATCCTGACGGGCAAACCCCGGTACGTACGGCACACGCGGCATAGCGGGCCACCTCCCCCTTCACGACCTGTGTTCTTGCTGTCCCTGCGCTTCAGTGTCGCTGTGTTCTGCGTTCGTCGGCGCGCCGGGCGGTTCCGCCCTGCCGACGCCCATGACGTTACCGACCTCCCCGCGCGGCCCGCAGAGCCTGTGGATAACTCTCCGGAGCGCTAGACGCCCACCGTCTCTTCCAGCTCCTCTTCCAGCTCCTCCGCCGGCGCCGCGGCGGCATTCGCGGACCCGTGGCCCACTCTCCCGGCTCCGCGCCCCCGGCCGGCCGGCCGCTCCGAGCCGGTTCCGGCACCGTCGCCGCCACCGCGGCCGCCGCCACCGCCGCGGCGTGGGCCACCGCCTCCGCCTCCGCACTACGCCGCCGCTTCTCTGCCAGCGCCGCCACACCGATCACCACCAGGCCGGCGACCAGCCACCCCACCAGCGTCCAGAGGTGTCCCGCCAGGCCGTAGCCGTCGAAGTAGACGTGGCTGCGGACGCCTTCCACGAAGCCCGCGCCGTTCCAGAAGGAGTGCAGCGCCGCGAAGAATCCGTTCTGCATCTCGGGGCGGAAAATCCCGCCGGAGGACGTGAAGTTGAGCATCACGAAGAGGGTCATCACCCCGAGCGTCGTCCAGCGCTTGAGGAAGGTGTGCAGTCCGGTGCCGATCAGCAGAACGCCCGCCGAGTAGAGCCAGGCCATCCCCCACAGCCCGCTGAGACCGTGGTCGACCAGGTGGAAGACCGGACCGGCGAACGCCGCCCCGATGAGGCCGACGACGAACGAGGTGCCGATGGCCAGCGCCGTCCGCAGCCGGAGCGGGAGCACGGCTCCGGCGCCGCCGATCACCGCGACCGACGCGTACGAGCCGATGCTGATCGCGACCAGCAGGAAGAAAATGCCCTGACCGGTCGGGTCGTCCTCGGCGGTCGGCGCCACGTCCGTGACCTTCAGCGGCGCGCCCTGTTGCGCCGCGATCGGGGTGAAGACCTTCTGGACGACGGTTGCGCTGGTGTCCGAACCGGCCGTCGCCACCAGCAGCTCGGGCACCGGCTTCCCGGGTCGCGCCACCTCACCGGCCCCGCCCCTGCCCGCCGCTCCACTCGACGTAGTCGACGCACTCGCCCCGCTCGACGTACTCGACCCAGCCGAACCACTCGACGCGTCCGCCTCACTGGACCCGTTCACCCCGCCCTTCGCCCCCGACGCATCCGCCACACCCGATGCCCCCTGAGCCCCCTGAGCCCTCTCCGCAGGGATCACATACGCCCCGAAGATGTCCTGATGCGTGAGCCGGTCGACCGCCGCCGCCCGGTCAGCGACAGTCCGTACCTCCAGGTCACCGCCCGCCTTGTCATTGATCGACTGGGCGAGCAGCTGGGCGCTCCGGCCGGATCCAACGACCGCCACGGGCAGATGGTGCGGCGCGGGATGCGCGAAGGCCCCCAGGTACGCCAGGCCCATCCCGACGCACATCAGCAGCGGGGTGATCAGGTGCGTCAGGACGTGACGCAGCCCGATGGTGTGGGCGGCGCGCGCGGACCGGTGCGCGCTCCGGTGGTCGGGATGTCGGACCGCACTCATGGGCCAGGTCTTTCCGCTCGTCGGCTCAGCTGTCGCCACTGGGGCCACTGGGGCCGGTTTCGCATCAGCCCGTGCCCGCGACGCCTCGGGCACGGCCGTGAGACATCAGTTGGCAATTACAACTCATCATCTGCGTTGTACTATACAACTACCTCTACGAAAGGCAACCCGTGGCTCACCGCGAGGACTCCGTCGAGACCATCCAGCAGGAGATGACCGCGTTCGCCCGCCGGGCCCGCGCGACCGCCGCCCGGATGCATCCCGAGCTGTCACTGGTCTCCTACACCCTGCTGGCGCACCTCGATGACCAGCAGGGATGCCGCGCCACGGACCTCGCGGCGCACTACTTCCTGGACAAGTCCACGGTCAGCCGGCAGATCGCCGCGCTGGAGAAGCTCGGATTCGTCGAGCGCCGGGTCGACCCGGAGGACCATCGCGTCCAGGTGCTGCACCCCACGGAGAAGGGCGACCGGGTGCTCGCCAACGTCACCGCCAGCCGCCGCCGGGCGTTCCACGAGCGGCTGGCCGACTGGGACGAGGAAGATCTCGACCGCTTCGCGACCTATCTGCGCCGCTACAACGCCGCCCAGGAACGACTGGGGTAAGGCACCCGTCTAAGACACCCCCCAGGGCGCCCACCCAAGGCACCCGCCCGAGCCCGCACCCCTAGCTAGGCGGAGACCGCCGCACCACCCACCGGCACCACACCGCCCACCAGCGCCACACCACCCGCCGGCACCCCTCAGCCCGCGACGCCTGCTCCTACTTCCGGAACCGCTCCGGACACTGCCCGCCATCGGCGAGATAGGTCTCCGCCCAGCGCCCCAGCTCCTTGAGCGCGGGCTCCATCGCCAGACCGGCCTCGGTCAGCCGGTAGGAGACGCGCAGCGGCGGTCCCGCGTCCACCTCGCGGACGACCAGGCCGGTCGACGCCAGCTCCATGAGGCGGTCGGAGAGCATCCGCTCGCTGATACCGGGGATGGCCCGCCGCAGATCGGCGAAGTGCACCGGCCCCGGCATCAGGGTGGCGACGATCAACCCCGTCCAGCGCTTCCCGAACAGCTCGAAGACGCGCGTCATCCTGCCGTCGACCTGCCTGCACATCGCCTCGCCGTGGTCCGCCATACACCCAGAGTACCGCCTTCCCGTTGGCTACTGCGGAAAAGTAAGTTCCTGTGCTATCAATAGTGACGTACGGAATTCAACCAGTGGTCGAGCGCCGCCCGGCCGCCTACCGAAGGACCGATCCCATGGCCACGCTTCTGCTCATCGACTCGTCCGTCTTCCCCGAGGGCGGTTCCGCCTCCCGTTCGGTCACCGCGGCCTTCCGCAAGACCTGGGAGGAGCAGCACCCCGACGGCACCGTGATCCACCGCGATCTGGCCGCCGATCCGCTGCCGCACCTCGACGGTGCCGGCGCCTCCGCCGCCTTCTCCGACCCGGCCACCCACACCCCCGAGCAGCAGGCTGCCTTCGCCCTGCGCGTCGAGCTCATCGAGGAGCTGGAGCGGGCCGACGCGATCGTCATCGGCGCGCCGATGTACAACTTCACGATCCCCTCCACGCTCAAGGCATGGCTCGACCAGGTGATCATCATGGGACGTACGGCGGGTGCGGAGCCGTCGGCGAAGGGCACCCCGGTCACCGTCGTGGCCAGCCGCGGCGGTTCCTACGCACCGGGCACGCCCCGTGAGTCCTTCGAGTACGTCCAGAACTACCTGGCGGCCGTCCTGAACGGCGGGCTGGGCCTGGAGGTCGACTTCATCGTCCCCGAGCTGACCATGGCCCCGAACAACCCGGCGATGGCCGAGCTCATCCCGATGTACGAGACCTCCCGCGAGAAGGCCCACGCGGACGCGGCGGCCAAGGCCAAGGACCTCGTCGCGCGCCTCGCCGCCTGAACCCGGCCGGGACACCCGAACGGGGCGCGGGCGGGCGGCACGGCTGCCCGCGCCCGACGCAGCCACCTCCCGGCGCGCACCGCCGGGAGGGCGCGGCGCCCGGTCGCCCACCACGCGCCCGTCCCGGGGTCACCGGCACCGGCTCCGCCACCCCGCACCCGCGTCCGCCACTCCCGCACCTCGACCGCACATGCGCCTGCCCCTCACGTGCGCCTGCCCCTCACCCCGGCCACGTGCGCGCCTGCCCCTCACGCGCACCTGCCCTCACCCCGGCCCCGAGCGCACCTCCCGTCCCGGCGCCCTCCCCACCCCCACCGCCAGCAGCGCCCCCACGGCGAGCGCCCCGCCCAGCCACATCACACCGGTCGCGCCCCAGCCGTCCGCGGCCCGCCCGCCGGCCAGCGCCCCGAGCGCGATGGCCCCGTTGAACACCGCCACGAACAGCGCGGAGGCCGCCTCACGGGCCTCCGGAGCGGCCGCCATCAGCCAGGTCTGCGTGCTGACCGAAACGCCCCCGTAGGCCAGCCCCCATACGGTCACCACCAGGGCGGCCCCCGGTACCCCTGCGCCGCGTGCCAGCAGTGGCAGCAGCGACACCGCCCCCGCGAGCACCCCGCAGATCACCAGCAGCGCCGCCCGCGGCGACCGCGCCGTCCCGGCCCCGGCCAGGAAATTCCCGGCCAGACCCGCGAGGCCGAAGGCCAGCAGCAGCGTGCTGATCTGTCCGGCGTCCGCGCCGGCCACCTCCTCGAGCACCGGCCGCACATACGTGTACGCGGCGAAGTGCCCGGTCACCAGGAGCGCCACCAGGACGAGCCCGGTCCGTACGGGGGCGCCGCGCAGCACCGCCCGCACCCCGTTCAGTCGCACCGCTGCGGCTACCGGCAGCGGTGGCAGCAGAACGGCCAGCGCGACCGCGACCGCCCCGCAGACCACGGCCATCGCCCCGAACGCGGTCCGCCGGCCGCCCAGTTCGCCCAGGAAGGTGCCGGCCGGCACCCCCAGTACGGACGCCGCCGCGACCCCGCTGAAGATCAGGGAAGTCGCCGCCGCCACGCTCCGCGCGGGCACCAGCCGCGCCGCGAGCCCCGCCGCGATCGACCACACCCCGCCCATCCCCAGCCCCACCAGCACCCGGGCCACCAGCAGCACCACGACATTCGGCGCATACGCCGCCAGCAGATTGGCCCCCGCCAGCGTGCCCATCAGGGCCACCAGCAGCGCCCGTCGGTCCCGCCGCCCCACCATCAGCGTCAGCAAGGGGGCGGACACCGCCGCCACCAGGCCCGTGACCGTCAGCGTCAGGCCCGCCGTACCGGCCGAGATCCGCAGCTCCCGGCCGATCGGGGTCAACAGCCCCACCGGCAGCATCTCCGAGGTCACGACCGTGAACGTCGCCGCGGCCAGCGCCCCGACGGCCGGCAGCCCACCGCCCCGCTTCCGCCCCGACTCCCCTGCCCGCGCGGCCACTTCGGCGCCACTCGGCGCCGCCCCGCCCTCGATGTTCGTCATGTCCCCAGCCAACGCCCGCCCTCACGGGGGAACAACGGCCCACCTCTCACGCTTCTATGAGCAGGACTCATCGATCCACCGCACAGACCACCGACCGACCCCCGGAGCCACCCATGAGCGGCCCGACCACCACCGGCCTGCCCGCCCCCGGCCTCGAACTCCGCGAACTGGAATGCTTCCTCGTGCTCTCCGAGGAGCTGCACTTCGGCCGCACCGGCGAGCGGCTCTATGTCTCGCAGAGCCGCGTCAGCCAGCTGCTGCGCGCCCTGGAGTCCCGGATCGGCGCCCGTCTCGTGGACCGCACCAGCCGCCGGGTCCGCCTGACCCCGCTCGGCGAGGAGTTCCGTACGTCGCTGCGCCCCGCCTACGACGCACTGCGCAGCACCGTGGAGCGCGCCCGCAGCGCCGCCCGCGGTATCGACGGCCGGCTGACGGTCGGCTTCCAGGGCACCGCCGACGACCGGATCATGCGGGCTCTCGACGTCTTCCACCGCCGCCACCCGGGCTGCGCCACCGAGATCGTCGAGATCCCGCTGTGCGACCCCTTCGGCGCGCTGCGCAGCGGCGCGGTCGACGCGGCCGTCACGCTGCTGCCCGTGACCGAGCCCGATCTCACCCTCGGCCCCGTCTTCCCGGCCCAGCAGCAGACCCTCGCCGTCTCCGTACGGCACCCCCTGGCGTCCCGCGCCACCATCGGCGCCGAGGATCTGGCGACCACCCCCCTGATCTCCGCGGCCGGCCCGGCGCCCGCCTACTGGCGCGCGGCCCACGCCCCGGCCACCACCCCGCAGGGGCGGCCGATCCCCGCCGGCCCCGCCGTCAGCACGCTCCAGGAGGGCCTCACCCTCGCCGCAGCCGACCGCGGCGGCATGCTGCTGTGCCGTCCCACCGCCGACTACCACGGCCGCCGCGACCTCGTCTTCGTCCCCGTCACCGGCCTGCCGGGGTCGGTCCTGGGCCTGGTCCACCACACCGCCCGGGAAAACGCCCGCGTCCGCGCCTTCCGTACGGTCGTCACGGAGATCGCCGGGTGACGGAGGCCACGGCTCATGGCGATCGGGAGCGCGGGCGGGCGGAAACGGGCCCGGCGAGGGCGTGGAGGGCACGAATGTGACGTAGCCCTCAACGGCCCGGCTGAGGGCTGCCGCCGGAGCCCCGGACCCGTGACATGGGCAACACGTGACGAACACAACGAAAGACCCCCGGTCGCCGGATTTCTCCGGAGACCGGGGGTCTCATCTGTGCGCGAGGGGGGAGTTGAACCCCCACGCCCTTTCGGGCACTGGAACCTGAATCCAGCGCGTCTGCCTATTCCGCCACCCGCGCATGGGTGCTGCCGGTTGATTCTCTCACGTGATCCGGGCTGTTCCGTCCGGGTCTTGTGCGAGCGCCTGCCGACATCCAGAACACTAGCACGCTGTCAGGGGTGTCTTCACACGCCTTTCCCCCGGTCCCCGCACTGCGGCAACCCGGGCGGCACCCCGCCTCACCCCGGGCATTCGCCGCGCGCTGCCCCTAGGGGTCACACTCGCGGTAGCCGCAATCAGGGTGCGGGCCGCCCGGTCCGCCTCGGGGGCGGCCGACCCGGCCGGCCCCGCGTCACGACCGACTCCGGCCCCCGCCCGGCCGGAGTGGTCGGCGGTTGCGGGACACTGTCTTCGGGGCACATCTACGATCGCAGTGCACAAGCACTGGACAAGGAGCAGACAAGCACCGGGCAACCCTGTGAGGGGCGACACTCGTCCTCAAGGCGGGAAAGGGGAACCAGCCGATTTCCCTACGCGTGGATACGATCAGTAAGCAGTATCAGGACGACTCGATCAGGACGACCCCGACGAAGACTGAGGAAGGAGGTGCCCCGTGGGAGTACTGAAGCGTTTCGAGCAGCGTCTCGAAGGTCTCGTCAACGGCACCTTCGCCAAGGTGTTCAAGTCCGAGGTGCAGCCCGTTGAGATCGCCGGCGCGCTGCAGCGCGAGTGCGACAACAACGCCACCATCTGGAACCGCGACCGCACGGTCGTCCCCAACGACTTCATCGTCGAGCTGAGCACCCCCGACTACGAGCGGCTGAGCCCCTACAGCGGGCAGCTCGGCGACGAGCTCTCCAGCATGGTCCGCGACTACGCCAAGCAGCAGCGGTACACCTTCATGGGCTCGATCAAGGTCCATCTGGAGAAGGCCGACGATCTCGACACCGGCCTGTACCGCGTGCGCAGCCGCACGCTCGCCTCCAGCTCCTCGCAGGACCAGCCGGGCCCGGCGGCCGACCGGCGCTCCGCCGCGGCGCCTCGCGGCGGCCGGCCCGGCGGCGGCCATGTGAGCCCGCCCCCCATGCCTTCGTCCCCGCCTCCCGGCGGCGCACAGTCCGTACCCCGTACGGCACCGCCCGGTGCAGGACCGCAGCCCCAGGCGCAAACCAGGCGCTGGATCGAGATCAACGGCACCCGCCACCAGATCTCGCGGCCCACGCTCGTGCTGGGCCGCAGCACCGACGCTGACGTACGGATCGACGACCCGGGTGTCTCCCGGCGTCACTGTGAGATCCGGGTCGGAACGCCCCCCACGATCCAGGATCTGGGTTCCACGAACGGCATCGTGGTAGACGGGCAGCACACCACTCGCGCTAATCTCCGCGACGGCTCGCGGATTGTCGTGGGCAGTACCACCATCGTTTACCGGCAAGCCGAAGGGTGAAGCGGGGGCAATGTCAGAGCTGACCCTCACGGTCATGCGGTTGGGTTTCCTCGCCGTACTGTGGCTGTTCGTCATCGTGGCCGTTCAGGTCATCCGCAGCGATCTGTTCGGCACGCGCGTCACACAACGCGGTGCCGCCCGTCGCGGCGGGCAGGAAGCGCGTGCGCAGCGTCAGGCTGCCGCGCCGCCGCAGCAGCAGCGCCGCCAGGAAGGCGGCCGCGGCAACAACAACCGGCAGCGCCGCGGAGCGCCCACGAAGCTTGTGGTCTCCGAAGGCTCGCTGACCGGCACCACCGTCGCCCTCCAAGGCCAGACCATCTCTCTGGGCCGAGCGCACGACTCCACGATCGTGCTGGACGACGACTACGCGTCCAGCAGGCATGCCAGGATCTACCCGGACCGTGACGGCCAGTGGATCGTCGAGGACCTCGGTTCCACCAACGGCACGTACCTGGACCGGACCCGACTGACGACCCCGACACCGATTCCGCTGGGAGCCCCGATCCGCATCGGCAAGACCGTCATCGAGCTGCGGAAGTAGTACGACAATGAGCGAGCGGAGCGAGCGAGCCGCGGCGGTCCACTCGGCGGACCCGGGCGTGCTCCCGACCGGAGGGTGGGCAGTGTGGCTCGAAGAGACCGGCTGTACCCCGAGCCGACGGGTGAGGTGCGCATGAGTCTGTCACTGCGCTTCGCCGCCGGATCGCACAAGGGCATGATCCGCGAGGGCAACGAGGACTCCGGCTACGCCGGGCCACGGCTGCTCGCCATCGCCGACGGCATGGGCGGCCAGGCCGCCGGTGAGGTCGCCTCGTCCGAGGTGATCTCCACCCTGGTCCAGCTCGACGACGACGTCCCCGGCTCCGACCTCCTCACCTCCCTGGGCACGGCCGTCACGCGCGCCAATGACCAGCTGCGGGTGATGGTCGAGGAGGACCCCCAGCTGGAGGGCATGGGCACGACCCTGACCGCCCTGCTGTGGACCGGGCAGCGGCTCGGCCTCGTCCATGTCGGCGACTCGCGGGCGTATCTGCTGCGCGACGGCGTCCTGACCCAGATCACCCAGGACCACACCTGGGTGCAGCGGCTGGTCGACGAGGGCCGGATCACCGAAGAGGAAGCCACCACCCATCCGCAGCGGTCTCTGCTGATGCGGGCGCTGGGCAGCGGCGATCATGTCGAGCCCGATCTGTCGATCCGTGAGGTGCGGGCCGGCGACCGGTATCTGATCTGCTCGGACGGGCTGTCCGGGGTGGTCAGCCACCAGACGCTGGAGGAGACCCTCGCCAGCTACCACGGTCCGCAGGAGACGGTGCAGGAGCTGATCCAGCTCGCACTGCGCGGCGGCGGACCCGACAACATCACCTGCATCGTCGCCGACGTCCTGGACGTGGACGGCAACGAGACGCTGGCCGGCCAGCTCAATGACACCCCGGTCATCGTCGGGGCCGTCGCGGAGAACCAGCACCAGCTCAGCGACCCGAGCACGATGCAGACACCCGCCGCCCGGGCCGCCGAGCTCGGCCGGCCCGGCGGGCCGCACCCGGGTGCGCCCGGTGGTGCCTTCGGGCCGCCCGGCAGCGGTGATCCGGAGGTCGGCGGGCCGCCGCAGGGCTCGTTCGGCGCGTTCATGGACGAGGACTTCGTCAAGCCCCGGCGGCGCGGGCGGTGGCTCAAGCGGTCGCTGTTCATCGCGCTGGCGCTGGCCGTTGTGGGCGGCGGCTGCTACGCGGGCTACAACTGGACGCAGACCCAGTACTTCGTCGGTGCCAAGGCCGACCACATCGCGCTCTACCGGGGTATCAGCCAGGACCTCGCGTGGATCAGGCTCAATGATGTGGACGAGGACCACCCCGAGATCGAACTCAAGTACCTGCCGCCGTATCAGCGCAATCAGGTCAAGGAGACGATCGCGGTCGACAGCCGCACGCAAGCGGGCGAAAAGGTCGCCGAGTTGAGCAAGCAGGCCAACGCCTGCCGTAGTAAGGAGCAGCGGGAGGCCGCCGAGCGTGATGCGGCGCGCCACCCGGGTCACGGCCAGACGGGCACGCCGAGCAAGCCCGGTTCCCCGTCGCAGTCCGCGTCGCCGAGCGCCAAGCCCGGCAGCACCGGCAAGAGCGGCGGCACCGGCACGGCCGGCACGCTGGCGGCGACCACGTCTCCGTCTCCCGCAGCCACTCCCAGCCAGGCCCCTTCCCAGGAGCAGCAGAAGCTGGAAAAGAATTGCAGCACCCAGCAGTGAGGGCGTAGGGGGCCGTAGATCACATGAGCAGCAGCACCACCAACACCACCACCATCGGCACCATCGGAGCCCCGAGCCGCCGCAACACCGAGCTCGCGATGCTCGTCTTCGCGGTGCTGATTCCGGTGTTCGCATACGTCAACGTCGGTCTGGCGAAGGACGGTACGGTGCCGGCCGGTGTGCTGGGCTACAGCCTCGGGCTGGGCCTGCTGGCGGGCGTCGCGCATCTCGTCGTCCGCAAGTGGGCGCCGTACGCCGACCCGCTGATGCTGCCCATCTCCACCCTGCTCAACGGCCTGGGACTGATCTTCATCTGGCGGCTGGACCAGGAACCCTCGCTGGGCAAGGCGATGGCCCCCAACCAGCTGATGTGGTCGACGTTCGGCGTCGCGCTCTTCCTGGGCATCCTGATCTTCCTCAAGGACCACCGCGTCCTCCAGCGCTACACCTACATCTCGATGGTGGTCGCGCTGGTGCTGCTCGTCGCGCCGATGTTCTTCCCCGGTGTGAACGGCGCGAAGATCTGGATCACGATCCCGGGTCTCGGCTCGCTCCAGCCCGGTGAGTTCGCGAAGATCATCATCGCGATCTTCTTCGCCGGCTATCTGATGGTGAAGCGGGACGCGCTGGCCCTGGCCAGCCGCCGCTTCATGGGGCTCTACCTCCCCCGCGGCCGCGACCTCGGCCCGATCCTCGTCATCTGGGCGCTGAGCCTGATGATCCTGGTCTTCGAGACCGACCTGGGTACCTCGCTGCTGTTCTTCGGCCTGTTCGTCGTGATGCTGTACGTGGCGACCGAGCGGACCAGCTGGATCGTGTTCGGTCTGCTGCTCAGCGCGGGCGGCGCGGTCGCGGTGGCGACCTTCGAGTCGCACGTCCAGACGCGTGTCCACAACTGGCTCAACCCGCTGGAGCTGCTCAACGGCGGTGTCACCGAGACCGCCCAGGCCATGTACTCCTTCGGCTCCGGCGGCATCCTCGGCTCCGGACTGGGCCAGGGCTACTCCCGCCTCATCCTCGGTATCGCGCCGAAGAGTGACTACATCCTCGCCACGGTCGGCGAGGAGGTCGGGCTCGCCGGACTGATGGCCATCCTGCTGCTGTACGGCCTGCTGATCGAGCGCGGTATCCGTACGGCGCTGGCGGCCCGCGACCCGTTCGGCAAGCTGCTGTCGATCGGCCTGTCCGGTGCCTTCGCCCTTCAGGTCTTCGTCGTCGCCGGTGGTGTGACGGGCCTGATCCCGCTGACGGGCATGACGATGCCGTTCCTCGCCCAGGGTGGCTCGTCCGTGATCGCCAACTGGGCACTGGTCGCCATCCTGCTGCGGATCAGTGACACCGCGCGCCGCCCGGCGCCGGCCCCCGCCCCCTCCACCGACGCCGAGATGACCCAGGTGGTCCGTCCGTGAACAAGCCTCTGCGCCGGGTCGCGATCTTCTGCGGCCTGCTCGTCCTCGCCCTGCTGGTCCGCGTCAACTGGGTGCAGTTCGTCCAGGGTGACGAGCTCAAGAACGACCCGCACAACCGCCGGGTCGCCATCGAGCGCTACAGCACCCCGCGCGGCAACATCATCGTGGACGGCAAGGCCATCACCGGCTCCACGACCACCGACAGCGGCGACTTCAAGTACAAGCGAACGTACAAGAACGGCAAGATGTGGGCGCCGGTCACCGGCTACGCCTCGCAGGCCTTCGACGCCAACCAGCTCGAGAAGCTCAACGACGGCATCCTCAGCGGCACCGACGACAGGCTCTTCTTCAGCCGCACGGTCGACATGTTCACCGGCAGCAAGCAGAAGGGCGGCAACGTGGTGACCACCCTTGACGGCAAGGCCCAGAAGGCCGCCTTCGAGGGTCTCGGCCACCAGAAGGGCGCGGTCGCCGCGATCAACCCGGAGACCGGCGCGATCCTGGCCCTGGCCAGCACCCCGTCCTACGACCCCTCGACCTTCGCCGGGATGAGCAACAAGGACGCCGAGGCGTACCTCGCGCTCCAGAAGAAGGAAAACCCCGACGAGCCGATGCTCAACCGGGCGCTGCGCCAGACCTACCCGCCCGGCTCCACCTTCAAGGTCGTCACGGCCTCGGCCGCTCTGGAGAACGGTCTCTACGACGACGTCGACTCCAACACCCGGTCGCCGCTGCCCTACACGCTCCCCGACACCTCGGGCATCGAGCTGAAGAACGAGGGCAACATCCCCTGCAAGAACGCCACCCTCCGGGAAGCGCTGCGGGTGTCCTGCAACACCGTGTTCGGCAAGATCAGCGCCGACCTCGGCAACAAGAAGATGATGGCCGAGGCGGAGAAGTTCGGCTTCAACAACCCGGAGATCTACACCCCGGTCCGTGCCTCGGAGAGCATCTTCCCCAAGGACAACCGGCCGCAGAACGCGATGGCGGGCATCGGCCAGGCCTCCAACCGCGCCACGCCGCTCCAGATGGCCATGGTCGCCTCGGCGGTCGCCAACGGCGGCAAGCTGATGAAGCCGTACATGGTCGACAAGCTGGTCGCGCCGAACCTCAATGTGGTCCAGCAGCACACTCCGCAGGAGATGAGCGAGCCGCTCAGCCCGGAGAACGCGCAGAAGGTCCAGAGCATCATGGAGACCGTGGTCAAGTCGGGTACGGGAACCAACGCCCAGATCCCGGGCGTCACCGTCGGCGGCAAGACCGGAACCGCACAGCACGGCGAGAACAACAAGGACAATCCGTACGCCTGGTTCATCTCCTACGCCAAGACCGACAAGGGCACCCCCGTCGCGGTGGCCGTCGTCATTGAGGGATCCGACACGCTCCGCGATGACATCGCCGGCGGCAAGCTCGCAGCTCCGGTAGCGAAGCGCGTCATGCAGGCGGTACTCGAAGGCGAGAAGTGACGCGGATCATGCCAATAGCGGTCACGTATCAGGTTGCGGCTCCGGCCCGGTCCGGTACGGCGTGGCGGGTACCGTATGCCCGGACAGCACACCGCCGGACCACACACCGGTGCGGTCGGGACTGACGGAGAGGGCTGGAGAAGCTTATGGAAGAGCCGCGTCGCCTCGGCGGCCGGTACGAGCTGGGCTCGGTGCTCGGCCGCGGTGGCATGGCCGAGGTGTACCTCGCGCATGACACCCGCCTGGGCCGCACCGTGGCTGTGAAGACGCTGCGGGTGGACCTCGCCCGTGACCCGTCCTTCCAGGCCCGGTTCCGCCGTGAGGCCCAGTCGGCCGCCTCGCTGAACCATCCGTCGATCGTCGCGGTCTACGACACCGGCGAGGACTACGTCGACGGTGTCTCGATCCCGTACATCGTCATGGAGTACGTCGACGGCTCCACGCTCCGTGAGCTGCTGCACTCCGGAAGAAAGCTGCTGCCCGAGCGCTCGCTGGAGATGACCACCGGTGTCCTCCAGGCTCTGGAGTACTCCCACCGGGCCGGCATCGTCCATCGCGACATCAAGCCGGCCAACGTCATGCTGACGCGCACCGGCCAGGTCAAGGTCATGGACTTCGGTATCGCCCGGGCCATGGGCGATGCCGGCATGACGATGACGCAGACCGCGGCGGTCATCGGTACGGCCCAGTACCTCTCGCCCGAGCAGGCCAAGGGCGAGCAGGTCGACGCCCGCTCCGACCTGTACTCCACCGGCTGTCTGCTCTACGAACTGCTCACGGTACGGCCGCCGTTCGTCGGTGATTCACCGGTCGCGGTGGCCTATCAGCATGTCCGCGAGGAGCCGCAGAAGCCGAGCAACTTCGACCCCGAGATCACGCCCGAGATGGACGCCATCGTCCTGAAGGCGCTGGTCAAGGACCCGGATTACCGCTATCAGTCGGCCGACGAGATGCGTGCCGACATCGAGGCGGCGCTGGACGGCCAGCCGGTCGCGGCGGCCTCCGCGATGGGCGCGGGCGGCTACGACCAGGACCAGCCGACCACCATGCTGCGTCCGCAGGACCCGGCCGGCCAGACCTCCATGCTTCCGCCGATGAACGCGGACGACGGGGGCTACGGCTACGACGACCGCGGCGACCGCCGCCGCGGTGGCGGCCAGAAGAAGAGCAACACCTCGACGATCCTGCTGGTGATCGCGGCGGTCCTCGTCCTGATCGGTGCGATCTTCATCGGCAAGGCGATGTTCACCAAGACCAACGGCGGCGGCACGACACCGGTGCCCAGCCTCATCGGCAAGTACTTCAAGGAAGCCAAGGATTCCGGCCGGAACGGCGGCTTCAAGGTCACCGAGGGGGGCCGCAAGGCCTGCGACAACGTCAAGAAGGGCCAGGTCACCGCGCAGACCCCGAAGGCCGGCGGCGAGGTCGCGAAGGATGAGGCGGTCAAGGTCACGTTGTGCACCGGGCCCATCAAGGTGACCGTTCCGGACGTGGAGGACTTCTCGTACGAAAAGGCGGTCGATCGCCTTGCGCGCAAGGGCTTCAAGAACGTCCGACAGGTCAAGAAGGAGTCCGACCGGAACCCGGGCACCGTGATCGCCCAGAATCCCCAGGCCCAGAGCGAGGCGGCCAAGAGCACGCAGATCGTCCTCACCGTTGCTCAGGAGTCCCCGAAGGCCAACGTCCCGGACGTCAAGGGCCAGGACTTCGCGGCTGCCAAGAATCAGCTCGAAACCCTGGGCTTCAAGGTCGACAAGATCGAACAGGACGTCACCGACCCGACCCAGGTCGGCAAGGTGCAGAGCCAGAGCCCTGAGGGGAACACCCCGGCCAAGCTCGGCTCCACCGTGACCCTCACGGTCGGCAAGGCCGGGGCGCAGACGCCGGTTCCGGGTGTCGTCGGCCAGACGGTGAAGGACGCGAAGAAGGCGCTCCAGCAGGCCGGCTTCACCAACATCCAGTTCGCCGACGGCAGCTCGCCGGACGACAACGCCCGTGTGGCCGCCCAGGACCCGCAGCCGACGACACCGTCCGACCCCAAGACCACCACCGTGACGCTGACCACCATCGGCGGGGGCGGCAACGGCAACGGCGGCGATGACGGCGGCGGATTCATCGGCGGACCGTTCGGCTAGCGGCCCGGCCGCTTCGGCCCGGCAGACACGAAGCCCCGGCAGCCCTTCAGAGGGCGCCGGGGCTTTCTGTTGCGCGGAGGCGGGTCCGGAGGCGGGAGGGGTCGGGGCCCCGCCGGGAAGCCGGGGCTCTACCGAGGAGCGTCGGCCCTCCTGGGAAGCTCCGCGGCCCGCGCGGCCTAGCGGAGTTCCTTCGGGGGCGTGCGGTCCGCGTCGACCTTCTCGGTCCGCTCCAGTTCGCCCCAGACGACATAGCGGTAGTTCGAGGTGTAGACCGGGGTGCAGGTCGTGAGGGTGATGTAGCGGCCCGCCTTGCGCTTGCCGGATTCCTTGGGGATGTCGTCGAGGACGTCCACGTTGTACTTCGAGGTCTCCGGCAGGGTCGCGAAGACCTTGTAGACGTACCAGGTGTCCTTGGTCTCGAAGACGACCGGGTCGCCGTCCTTGAGCTTGTCGATGTTGTGGAACTTCGCGCCGTGGCCGTCGCGGTGCGCGGCGAGGGTGAAGTTGCCCTTCTTGTCCTGGGGCAGCCCCGACTTGACCGGCTTGGTGTAATAGCCGGCCACCCCCTCGTTGAGGATCTCGGAGTCGGTGCCCTTTTCGACCAGGACCTCGCCGTTGTTCATGGCCGGCACGTGCAGAAAGCCGATGCCGTCCTTGGTGTCCAGCTCGCCCGGTCCCTTGGGCCCGTCGCTCGCCCAGTGCCGACGCACCTGGTCACCCTGCTTGTGCGCTTCGCGTTCGGCGAGGACGTTGGTCCACCACAAGGAGTACGCGACGAACAGGCCCAGGATCAGCCCGACCGTGATCAGCAGCTCACCGATGACGCTGACGATGGAGGCGAGGGCTCGGCGCACCCGGCGCGGCTTGAGTGGCGGCGCGGACCGGTCGCATGCCTCGTCGTTTCCGGTGGCAGTCACCGCGTAGCACCCCTCTTATGTTTGCTCAGCCGGCGAGCGCATCCGGTTTGCCCTTGCTCCGCGGCCGCTCGTCGACCATCTTGCCCCAGACGATCATCCGATAGGTACTGGTGAACTCCGGGGTGCAGGTCGTCAGGGTGATGTAGCGGCCGGGCCCGGTGAATCCCGAGCCGGGCGGCACCGGGCCGATCACGCTGGTGTTGCTCGGCGACGTCTGCGGGAGGATGCTCTCCATCTCGTAGGTGTAGTACGAGCTCTTCGTCTCGACGATGATCTTGTCGCCCTTGGTGAGCCGGTTGACGTAGCGGAACGGCTCGCCGTGGGTGTTGCGATGGGCCGCCACCGCGAAGTTGCCCTTCTTGTCCCAGGGCATCGCGGTCTTGATCCCGCTGTTCTTGTCGTAGTGACCGATCAGGCCGTGGTCCAGCACTTTGTGCTTGTCGATCCCCTCGGCTATCGGCGCCTTCACATCCAGCTTGGGGATATACATGATCCCGAAGCGCTCGCCGTCCGCGAGGTTCTTCTTCTCGCCGCCGCCCTTGTCCCATTCGTGCTGGAGGTTGTTGGCGGCGCCGCCCGCCTCCTGCTCGGCCATCACATTCGTCCACCAGAGCTGATAGGTGACGAACAGCAGCATCAGCACGCCGAGGGTGATGAACACCTCGCCCAGCGCGCGGCTGGCGATCAGGCTGGGACTGTCCTTGGCGGCTCGTGCGGCCTGCCGGGCCTCCAGCCGGGACATGGGGGCGGAGGCCGGTTCAGCAGCGGAAGCAGCGGCCGCTGGAGCGGCGGCGGATCCAGTGTGGCGTTTGCGCCTGCCGCCCCGCTTGGCGGCTTCCTGGGCGGCCTTGCGCCGGGCCGCGCGGCCCCCGGGCGTTGGGGTCGCTGTCGCGGTTTCACGTGAAACCGTCGTGCCGGTTTCACGTGAAACGCTGTCCCCGTCGGGCTTCTCCGCCTGCCGCAGCGCCATGGTCTCGTCGTCCTGCCGCGAGGCGGGGGCAGCGGTCCCGGCCGGAGCGGGGCTCACGGCCGGAGTCGGGCTCACCCGCGGAGCGGGGGCCGGGGACGCCGATGCCTCCGGGGCGGCTTCGCGCCGGGATATCGACTCGGCGGTGGCGGGGCGGGGGACGTAGCCGGGGCCGTACGAGCGGCCGTAGGCGGCCGTCTGAGGGCCGTACGCCTGCGGATCCGGCGGGGACGGCTCTTCGGGCTCCAGATGCGGGCGGAACCACGGTGAGCCCTGCCTCCCGCCCTCCTGAGCGGGTTTGCCCCGTCGGCGGCCACGCCCCGGCTGTTCGTACGGGCCGGGCGCGGGTGCCGGGGGCGCCTGGCCCGGCAGCGGATCGGTCAGCGGGTCGGCCAGCCGCTCCACCGCCGCCTCGAACGGATCGGGCTGCCGGTACGGGTCCTGCGGGGTGGAGGACCGGTCCGGCTCGTTCGGCTCGTAGGATCTCCCTTCACGTTCCGGGCGCAGGGCGGTCACCCGCCTGCCTTGCCGACCACCGGGGCCAGCCCCGTCGAGCGCTCCACCGCCCCCTTGTCACCGCATTCGACGAGCCAGTTGGCGAGCATCCGGTGCCCCCACTCCGTCAGTACCGACTCGGGGTGGAACTGGACGCCCTCGACCGGGAGTTCGCGGTGCCGCAGACCCATGACGATCCGTCCGCCGGGGACGTCTTCGGCTTCCGTCCAGGAGGTGACGATCAGTTCGTCGGGGACGGTGTCCGGCTCGACCGCGAGGGAGTGGTAGCGGGTGGCGGTGAAGGGGGACGGCAGCCCGGAGAAGACGCCGACGTCCTCGTGGTGGACCGGCGAGGTCTTGCCGTGCAGCAGCTCGGGGGCGCGGTCCACCACGCCGCCGTACGCGACCGCCATCGACTGCATGCCCAGGCAGACGCCGAAGACCGGAACACCGGTGTCCGCGCAGTGCCGGACCATGTCGACACAGACGCCGGCCTGCTCGGGCGTGCCGGGGCCGGGCGACAGCAGCACCCCGTCGAAGCCGTCCTGGGCGTGCCGCGTCGCGACCTCGTCGTTGCGCAGCACCTCGCATTCGGCGCCGAGTTGGTAGAGGTACTGGACGAGGTTGAAGACGAAGCTGTCGTAGTTGTCGACGACGAGAATCCGTGCGGTCATCGGGCGGCCATCCCTTCATCGACAGTGACGTCATTGAAGGGCAGCAGCGGCTCCGCCCACGGAAAGACGTACTGGAAAAGCACGAAGACGACCGCCAGCACGAGCACCAGGGAAATCAGCGCTTTCACCCATGTGTTGCCCGGCAGATGCCGCCAGATCCAGCCGTACATGCTGTCGCTGTCCCCTTGCCGATGCCGATGACGATGTCGATTGCGACACCAGAGTAAGGGGCGAGGGCGGGCCCAGGTGGGTCAGCCGGTCAAAGCCGATGGCCTTCCCTGTGCCACGGGTTGGGTGGAATCCAGGTGTGCCCAGGCGATCAGCCGGTGGCTGTGGCCCCATTCCGGCTCGCAGGTGGTCAGCGTGAGATAGCGCCCGGGGCCGTTGAAGCCGGACTTCCGCGGGACGGGGTCGATCACCCCGATGTCGCCGGGCAGCGTCGTGTAGGGCCGGTTGTCGATGCGGTAGGTGAACCAGGTCGTGCCGTCGGTCAGCACCACCGCGTCGCCGGGGCGCAGCCGCGGGAAGTCCTTGAAGGGGTCGCCATAGGTGCGGCGGTGGCCGGCGACGGAGAAGTTGCCGATCTCGCCGAGACGGGCGGTGCGGGCGTAATGGCCGAGGCCGCGCTTGAGGACGTCGGTCGCGGTGCCTTCCAGGACGGGCTTGGTCCAGTCGGCGCCCAGGCGCGGGATGTACATGACGGCGAACGAGGTGCCCGGGGTGTAGCGGCGGGGCCGCTCGGCCGGAGTGGCGTCGCTGTCGGGGGCCGGTGTGCGGTCGGGGGCGGTACCCCGGCCCGTGGACCACTGGTGCCGGAGCCTGCCGATCTCGCCGTCCATGGCGCTGTCGGCCCGTACGCCGGTCCAGAAGAGGAGGTAGGCCACGAAGAGCACGATCAGTGCGCCGGCGGTCACACAGATCTCGCTGAGCGTCCGTACGATCCACCGCACCGTCGTCCGGCTCCGCAGCGTCATCCGGCCCCGCCCCTCCCCGGCGCCCGCGGCGTGCGGGCTACGGCTTCACAGGCTGTGCGTAGTGGAGATCCACTGTGCCGGAGTAGCCGGGAAGAGTCACCGCCTCGTGCTGGTCGACTTTCCAGCCCAGGCCGTAGGCGTTCACGTACTGGAGGTAGTTCTGGATGGCGGGGGACGCGGTCAGCGCGTTGGTGAGGGCCTCGCGGTTGCCGACAGCGGTGACCTTGTACGGCGGGGAGTAGACCCGGCCCTGGAGGATCAGGGTGTTGCCGACGCAGCGCACCGCGCTGGTGGAGATCAGCCGCTGGTCCATGACCTTGATGCCCTTGGCGCCGCCGTGCCACAGGGCGTTCACCACGGCCTGGAGGTCCTGCTGGTGGATGACCAGGTCGTTGGGCTGCGGCTCGGGCAGCCCGGGGATCTTGGCGGTGGCATTGGGCGGGGCGTCCGTGAGCGTGACCGTCACGCCCTGCCCCTTCACCGGCTTGGTGCCGGCGTTCTTCTCCAGCGCCTTGAGCTTGGCCTCCTCGGCCCGGGAGCTGCCGTTGTCGCGCTGCGCGAGCGCGTCGACCTCTTCCCGCAGGGTGGCGTTGCGGTCGTCCTGGGCGCCGTTTTTGTGGCTGCGTTCCTGGATGAGGTCGGACAGCCGCAGCATCGAGTCGTCCGAGCGGAGATTCGTGCCCCGCGCGGTGTCGAAGCTCAGCCAGAACAGCAGCCCGGCGAGCGCGAACACGACCAGGGTGAGGAGCCGCACGGGCCGCAGGCGGGAACGGGTGGGGCGGTCGGGGGAGTCAGCGGAATTGCTCAACGTACCCTTACTCCTTACGACGCCACGGAAGCACTACGCTAACGGACGCCCGGGAAAGGAATCCGCTCCCCACCGCGTCCGCGCCCTGGCGTAGACCTCGTACCTCCCCCGCGGATGGGGGCACCGCCCGCTCGAGCGACCACGAGAGCGGGGGAGCAGCGCATCGACAGGAGAGTTCCTCGTGCCGAAGTCACGGATCCGCAAGAAGGACGACTTCACGCCGCCGCCGGCGAAGACCACCAACCTGAAGATGAGCTCAGGTCGTGGTTGGGTGGCGCCGCTGATGCTGACGATGTTCCTGATCGGGCTGGTGTGGATCGTGATGTTCTACGTCTCCGAGGGCGATCTGCCGATCGGGGCCATGGGCAACTGGAACATCGTGTGCGGCTTCGGCTTCATCGCGGTGGGCTTCGGCGTATCCACCCAGTGGAAGTAGCGCAAGCCCTGCCCAAGGCCATCCACACGGTTATCCACAGCCGGGGAAAACTTCAGAAGATCTGTGGATAACCCTCCGGAGGTTGACGCCGGTGTGATCGGCGGCACCCTCCGCCGGGCGCCGGCTCCCCCGTTCCTTGCTGGGGAAACGCAGCCCGGAGCGGAGCGGAAGGAAAGTTCCGCACAGCTTGCACAAGATCGGCCACGCACTGTGGACAACGTGCCGGAACGGACTCTCAGCCCACCAGCTGAAGAGTCCGTACCCACACCACCGCGGTGATCGCCAGGAACACCACCGCGCAGGTCGCGGCGTGCACCAGCGTCCGGCGGTCGCGCGGCGCGTGCACCATCCCGAACGCCACCACGGCGCCCACCACCAGGCCACCGACATGGGCCTGCCAGGCGATGTTCGGCCACAGGAACGTGAAGGCCAGGTTGATGCCGAGCAGGATCAGCACCGGCTTCATGTCGTAATTCAGCCGCCGCAGGAGTACGGCCGTGGCACCGAGCAGGCCGAAGATCGCGCCGGAGGCGCCCAGCGAGGGCTGGCCCGGCGCGGCGAGGAGATACGACAGGGCGCTGCCGCCCAGGCCGGCGAGCAGATAGAGCGCGATGAACCGCAGCCGGCCGAGCGCCGCCTCCAGCGGCGGGCCCAGCCACCACAGCGAGAGCATGTTGAACGCGAAGTGCGCGATCTGCTGGTGCAGGAACATCGCGGTCAACAGGCGGTACCACTCGCCCTCGGCGACCCCGATGAGCTGATATTGGCTCGGGTCGGCGGCGAGCCCGAGCAGATCGAGCCGGTTGACCAGCGGGCTCAGGTCACCGCCCGTCGCCAGCACGGCGACGAACACGGCGGCGTTGAGGCCCAGCAGGATCTTGGTGATCAGCCGCGGATCGGCCGCGATCGTGCCGCCCGCGATCGTGCGCGGCGCGGCGGCCTGCGGTGCGTGGCCGGTGCCACCACCGCCCCGCACACACTCCGGGCACTGGAAGCCGACCGAGGCACTGACCATGCACTCGGGGCATATGGGCCGGTCACAGCGGGTGCAGCGGATGCCGGTGGGGCGATCGGGGTGGCGGTGGCAGCCCGGCAGGCCGTCGTCATCCCGCGCGTCCTGCGGCTCCTTCGGGCTGCCTGGCACCTGGTCCATCCGTCCCCTCGTCCTCTTCTCGTCCGGGCACGTCAGCGCTTCGCCATTTCCGCCCGGCCTCCGCCCCGCGGACGAGCGTCGCGCCCCGCCTGATGTACGACCGGGCGGGGCGCAATGGTTCCCCGGATCCGTCCGGGGCCGGCGACGCGGGTCAGCGGGTCTCGACGGCCACCGACTCGATCACGACGTCCTGGAGCGGACGGTCGGTGCGCGGGTTGGTCTGGGTGGCGGCGATCGCGTCGACGACCTTCTTGCTCGCCTCGTTGCTGACCTCACCGAAGATGGTGTGCTTGCCGGTCAGCCACGCGGTGGCCCCGACGGTGATGAAGAACTGCGAGCCGTTGGTGCCCGGCCCGGCGTTGGCCATGGCCAGCAGGTACGGCTTGTTGAAGGCCAGGTCGGGGTGGAACTCGTCCCCGAACTCGTAGCCGGGGCCGCCGGTGCCGTTGCCCAGCGGGTCGCCGCCCTGGATCATGAAGCCGCTGATCACCCGGTGGAAGACGGTGCCGTCGTAGAGCCGGTCCGTGGACTTCTTGCCGGTCGCCGGGTGGGTCCACTCCCGCTCACCCTTGGCGAGCTCGACGAAGTTCTTGACCGTCTTCGGTGCATGGTTCGGCAGGAGCCGAATCTCGATGTCGCCCTGGTTGGTCTTCAGGGTGGCGTAGAGCTGCTCAGCCACGTTCTACCTTCCATAAGTCTTCACTGACGGTTCCTGATCCTCGCACGGACCGGCCCGCCGAAGGCCTCCGCGCGCCCTGTGCGCGCCGCCCTGCCCGCACTTCTTGCCGGTTTTCGTGCGGATTTCCAGCGCCCGGAGCGGCGATTCGTGGCATTGTCGTCAACAAGACGGCGGAAGGTCCGCAATGACCCGGATGCCCGCTCGCACATGCCGTACGACGCATGAGCGGGCATGATCTTCAAACGGGTGGACAGGCGACAGAGAAGACACGGGGGACCAACCCCCAAGCCCCGGACACGCCACCGAGGAGGAGGATCCCGTGACCCGCAAGAAAAGCGTGCGCGCCGCGACCGATACGGCCAAGGACAGCGTGCGGCACGCCGCGGAGGTGGTGGCTCCGTATGCCGGTACGGCCAAGGAAGCCGCCGTGCACTTCGCTCACGAGGCCCGCACACGAGCGGCCCCCAAGGTGGCCGAGGCCGCTCATCAGGCACGTGCGCAGTACGACGCGCATCTGCACCCGCGTATCGAGCACGCCCGAGGCACGCTGCCGCCCAAGGTGGATGCCGCGGCGACCCGGGCTGCCTGCCGGACCCGTAAGGCGGCCCGCCAGGCTGCCGACTACACGGCACCGCGGCTGGAGCACGCGGTGACCCACGCCCGTGCCGCGGCCGAGCCGGTTCGGGAAGAGGCGGTCGCCCGCGGTACCGCCGCGCTCGCCGCGCTCCGTGGCCAGGTGACGGCCGCCGAGATCGCCAAGCTCCAGAGGAAGCACAGCCGCCGGGCCAAGTGCGGCAAGCTCGCCAAGCGCCTCACCGTGCTGGGCATCCTGGCCGGCGGGGCGATCGCCGCGTGGAAGTGGTGGGACAAGCAGGCCAACCCGGACTGGCTGGTCGAGCCGCCGGCTCCCACGGAGGTCAGCGACCGCGGCCGGCTGAGCGCGGTCGACGGCAGCGAGGGCGCCGCGCTGGACCCCGACGTCCAGGCCAAGCAGGCCGAGGCGGATGAACGCCGCGGCGGCACGACCTGACACCGGAGCACCGGACACCTCACCGGGCCGGGCCCGTCACCCCACCGAGGGCGGCGGGCCCGGCCCGGTCGCGTGAGGCGGACGGCACCGGCACTGAGCGCGGCCAACTCTCCGTCAGAACCAGAAAAGCCTTCCTGACCAGCGATTTCGCCGATCGGGAAGGCTTTGAGGAGTGGAGCCTAGGGGAGTCGAACCCCTGACATCTGCCATGCAAAGACAGCGCTCTACCAACTGAGCTAAGGCCCCTTCGCGGACCAGGGTACCCGGTGTCCGACCGCTTTCCCGACCGGGTATCGCCGCACACCGTTGCTCTCCGTAGGATGCTTCGCGAGATTCGCGGCAGCGAAGCGATCGGGGAGACAGGGGAGACGGTATGGACTCAGCACAGCAGGAAGCCACCGCGCGGGCCCGGGAGCTCCAGCGCAGTTGGTACGGGGAGCCTCTGGGTGCGCTGTTCCGCCGTCTCATCGACGATCTCGGTCTGAACCAGGCACGGCTGGCCGCTGTGCTCGGTCTGTCCGCCCCGATGCTGTCCCAGCTGATGAGCGGGCAGCGCGCGAAGATAGGCAACCCGGCCGTGGTGCAGCGGGTGCAGGCGCTGCAAGACCTGGCCGGACAGGTCGCCGACGGCAGCGTCAGCGCCGCCGAGGCCACCGACCGCATGGAGGAGATCAAGAAGACGGCGGGCGGCTCGGTGCTGAACAACACCGCGCAGCAGACGTCGTCGACGGGGGCGACCACGGTGCGGCGCGTGGTGCGGGAGATCCAGTCGCTGCTGCGGTCGGTGGCCGATGCCGGGGACATCATCGATGCGGCGAACACCCTCGCCCCGGCTCATCCCGAACTGGCAGAGTTCCTCCGGGTCTACGGTGCCGGTCGCACCGCGGACGCGGTCGCCCATTACGAGGCGCACCAGAGTTAGAGGCACACCGGAGTCAGCCGCAGGGGACGTCGCGAATTCGGAAAGCGGACGGGGCGCAATGGGTGAGGTCTTCGCCGGTCGGTATGAGCTGATCGACCCGATCGGCCGGGGTGGGGTGGGCGCGGTCTGGCGCGCCTGGGACGCCCGGCGCCGCCGCTACGTCGCCGCCAAGGTGCTGCAACAGAGCGACGCGCACACCCTGCTGCGCTTCGTCCGCGAACAGGCACTGCGGATCGACCATCCGCATGTGCTGGCCCCGGCGAGCTGGGCAGCGGACGACGACAAGGTGCTGTTCACCATGGATCTGGTGAACGGCGGCTCGCTGGCGCATCTGATCGGGGATTACGGCCCGTTGTCGCCGCGGTTCGTGTGCACGCTCCTGGACCAGCTGCTGGCCGGGCTGACCGCGGTGCACGCGGAAGGGGTGGTGCACCGCGACATCAAGCCGGCGAACGTGCTGCTGGAGGCCACCGGCACCGGGCGGCCGCATCTGCGGCTGTCCGACTTCGGCATCGCGATGCGCAAGGGCGAGCCACGGCTCACCGAGGCCAACTACGTGGTGGGAACGCCCGGTTACTTCGCTCCCGAGCAACTGCTGGGCGCCGAGCCGGACTTCCCCGCTGACCTGTTCGCGGTCGGCCTGGTCGCGCTCTATCTGATCACCGGCACCAAGCCGGACGCCGAGGCGATGAGCCGGCACTTCACCCAGCACGGCATCCCGAACGCGCCCGAGGGCGTCCCGGAGCCGCTGTGGCAGGTGCTGGCCTCCCTGGTGCACCCGGATCCGGAGGCGCGGTTCAAGACGGCCACGGGGGCGCGGAAGGCGATTCTCTCGGCGGTCGAACTCTTGCCGGACGTGACGATCGAGGAAGAGATCGTCGAGGTCTTCGACCACATAGGGCCGCTGCCGGCCGGCTTCGGGCCGGACGGGCCGCTGCGCCCCCGTGGCCCGGCGGGACCCGCGACGGCCGGCGCCACCACGGGCACCGGGGCCACCGGACAGGTCTCCATGTCGGACACCGGCAGCTTCCAGCTCGCCCCGCCCGAGCCGACCACCCCGCCGCCCCCGGCCCCCACGCCCACCCCGATGCCGAGGGCCACGCCGGGCAACCCGTACACGGGCCACGGCAGCACACCCACCGGTCACGGCGACACCCCCTCAAGGCATGGCGGCACCTACACGGGTCATGGGGGCACCTACACGGGCCACGGCGACGCCGTCACTGGCCACGGCGGTACGCCCACCGGCAATGACATCCCGGCCGGGCCGCCCGCCTCATCGGGCATGCCGCTCCCGACACCGACACCGGTGCCGCCCCCGCCGCCGGCGCCCACGTACGAGCCGACGGCCGCCGCCCACCCGGAACGCTCCGCGACCCGCCCCTACACGGCGGGCCCGCTGCCGGTCCCGGGACAGCCCCCGGCAGGCACCGCCGCCACCATGCCGTCCCCGGCACACCCCGCCCCGTACAGAAAGCCGGGTCCGCCCGCGAAGGTCGCGGTTCCGGTGCTGATCGTGGCGTTGCTGTGCATCGCGGTCGGCGTCTGGGCCCTGATCGCCGCCTGACGCACCGGCACGGCACCGGTGGGGCCCGAGGTGCACCCGGCCCCTCGGGAGCCCGCTACCAGCCCTGTGGCGGCCCGAACCGGGTGTTCTGTGGCGTCTGTTGGGTCGAGCCCGTCGACTGTCCCGGCAGCGGGGGGGGGGGGGGGGGGGGGCCCCCGGGGGACAGGGCGGGGGGGGGGGGGGGAGCAAACGAAAAAGGAAAAAAGGGAAACAAAAGACACACCGCCAAATCCCAAAGGAAAACA